>NZ_JBITGS010000001.1:0-125703 GCF_044457265.1 Streptomyces sp. NPDC050564
ACGCGGTGGCGGTCTCCTTGCGCTCGTCGGTGAGGATCTCGCTGTAGGCGAGGCGGGAGTGGTCGTCGACGGCGGTGTGGATGTAGCTGTAGCCGACGCCGGAGCGGGTCTTGCGGCCTGCTTGGCGGCCGAGGGTCTTGTGGCCGCCGCCGTTGGGGATGTTGCCGAGTTTCTTGATGTCCACGTGGACCAGTTCGCCTGGCCGGTCGCGTTCGTAGCGCCGTATGACACGGCCGGTTGCCCGGTCGAGGTGGGTGAGGCGGGCCAGACGGAAGCGGGTCAGCACACGGTGCACGGTTGAGGGCACCAGGCCCAGCAGGTGTGCGATGCGGGCGGGGCCCCACCGGCGCAGGAGGCGGACCTTGATGATCCGCCGTTCGGTGCGGGTCGGGGTGCGGCGCGGGCTCGTGTGCGGACGGCTTGAGCGGTCGGCCATGCCCGCCTCGCCGAACAGCCGGTAGCGCTCGGCCCACCGCTGGGCCGTCGTCGGTGAGACCTGGAAACGCTCGGCCGCCCGACGCAGCGGCCAGCCGTCCTTGACCACGCAGCGGGCCAGCCGCAGCCGACCAGTCTCCGTCAGGGGTGCATTACGGTGTGGCACGAGGGCCTTTCTGGTCGCCGGTGCAGATGTCGCAATCCACACCAGGCCAGAAGGCCCTCACCCATTTCAAGATCCCTCAGCCGAGACCTGCGTCACCAACCTCCATGGACAGAACATCTAGCGGTCCCGAGAGCAGCGCACAACGCGGCGGGGGGCACCGCCCTGCTTTCCACCGTGGTGCTGCCCTCGTCCGCGACGCGTCACTGTATGGCGTCGAGGGTCACCCACAACCCGACCCTGTCGGCGCCTCGCCATGCGCACCGGCGCCGGTCGAGGATCATGCGTGACGAGCAAACGCGTCGTCGCCGTCGGCGCAAGCGAGGCCGGAATCAACGCCGTGCTTCATGCCCGGGAGCCGGCACCCGAGGCGTGAACAACGCCGGCCCGCGCGGAGGCCCGCCGACGCGCAACCACCCGCCAGGCCGCCCCGATCCCCCGAAGCAGCACGTCCTGTCCCCACCCCTTCTCCTTTCCTTCCTTCCTGTTCTGGGAGGGGTCAGGGGGCTGCTGAGGGGGATGTCAGCTCCCCGGCCACGCCAGATCCGCGTGGTGACCAGCGGTGAAGCACACGGCGAATTTAGGTAAGGGCAAGCGAAGTTGAGAGAGATGAGACAAGAGATGGCGCAACCCTTGTTGCAACAGACGTGCAACGGCGGCGCGTTTCGCAGGGCGAGGCCCACGCGTCGGACACATGGGAGGACATCACCTGGGGATCGTGACTGACGCCTTGCCCTACCGATCCGGAGCACGTGCCCCCAGCACCGCATCCGGCGTAAAGGCCCGTCTTCGCATGGGGTTCGACCAAACACTCGGAGCAGATGCCACGTTCGGACAGATTTTCGCTATAGCGCTGGGCGGCATCAGGTGATACGCCAGCGAGATGAGCGGCGTACAGCACCTGTCGATGAGAATCCCGTGGCGGGACCGACCGTGGGACCAGTTCATATGCGATGACCCGCTGGGCAACTCGTCCTGCACCCTGCTCGCGGCGATCGGTAAGGGGCGCCAGGACGCCTTGGAAGTCAGCAACGCCGGTGCCGCCATCGAGACCCTCGACCACGACCGGCTGCCGTGCCTGAGCGAGCGGGCCACGTTCATGTCGCCGCTCGGGTACACCGTCACCAAGCAGCATCCGTATCGGCACAGCCCCGCGCTCCGCGGCTGCCTGCTCGACACCGCCGTCATCGTGCCCGGGTATGCGTTCGAGGCCATCCCCTTCCGCTGGATGAACCGCGATTCCCTGGCCCACGAGATCGGTCACGGCCGAGTCGGCGCGTTCAACCAGCACTCCGAGGACCACGTCGACAACGTTTTGAATTCCGAGCCACCATGGGTGATGGACGGCGACAACCAGCAGGCCATCATCGAGGCGTTCTTCGATCCGGTTGTGCCGCGCGATTCTCTGGTCTTCGTCTATCTCAAGCACTCCCCGCTGCAGGAACAGCGCACCGACCGCCTCCTTGCCGGCGCCGCCCGTATCACGCGGGTGACGCCGCCACCCATGTGGAACCAGAACGGGAACCCGCCGTTCAACTCCTCCATGTGGGAGACCATCGTCGAACACTCCTTGCGCCCTCAGATGCGCGACGGGATCCTGCTGCCGTACCAGCAGCTCGTATCGCTGATGGACGAAGGCACCGACATCGACAGGGCTCTGGCGTGGGCGCCGGAGGGCCGCGAGGTCGAGTTCTCCTATGTCACCGAGCACCTCTCCGACGACGCTGCCATCGAAGCCCTCGCGTCCCTGCAGTCGGCAGCCGAAGGTATGCGCGAGCTCGGTCTCGACATCCCCGAGTCCGCGATGGAGTGGCTGACCGACCAGACCGAGCGCCTCTGGCAGCTCCGCGGCCCTGTCCCCGGCCTGCCCGGTGTGCTCGCCCACATAGGGGTGCAACAGCCCTACGTCGCCGCGCGAACGGTACTCATGGAGGCGGGTGAGGACACTGACCCTTGGGAGCTGCTCGACACGGTCTTCGCCAACCCGGCAAACACCCCCGTCTCGCTGAAGCCGCATCTCGCCGCGCCCCAGGCACGGATCTGGAACAAGATCCCGGCCGCCAGCCAAGCGGTCCTGAGACTCCTGTCCGGATTCGACATCAGCCCGGACCAGGTACGGATGCTGCTCGAGGGTGAAACCGAGGTCGAGATGTCCGCCGAGGATCTCCTCGACAACCCGTACTTCGCGGCCACTTGCACCTACGGCTCACCCCTCCATGTCCCTTTCACGACTGTCGACCGTGCGCTGTTCCCGCCGACGCACGTCACCTGGAAACCGCCCGTCCCGGACGAGGTGAGCCTCGAAGGCCACCTGGACCGTCGGCGGATCGAGGCCCTCCTGACGGACGTGATGGAGCGTCAGGGCTTTGAGGGCGACACCGTTGTGCCGTTCGACGAGGCCGTCGAGCTGGCCAACCACATGCCGCTCACACAGCCACCGGAGTTGACGGGCACCATCCTCACCGGCATCGACCTGGACCACGACTCGGTCCTCGACTGGCCCGACTGGTCACCGCTGACCGGCGTCCTGCTCGCCGACGGCACCCCCGCCTACAAGCTCAACCGGTTCGAGGACACCGCGAACGTCATCCGCGACTGGGTCAGCGCACAAGAGGCCCTTCCCAGGCTCGGCGGGATCACCGACGCCCGCCAGGTCCTCGACGCCGCGCTCGACCGGAACCAGAGTGTCACCATGGGCAGCAAGGGGCGCGACGAGCTCGAAGAACGGGCACGTACGGAGAAGGCCGCCGGGCTCTCCACCCTGCACGACGCGCACATTTCAGTGCTCATCGGTCCAGCCGGGACCGGCAAGACAACTCTTCTGCGTGCCCTCGTCGAGTACCCCGGCGTAGCTGCCGGGGACGTCCTTCTCCTTGCCCCCACGGGCAAGGCCAAGGTGCAGCTCGAGACGAAGGTCAAGCAGCCCGCGAAGACCCTCGCGTCCTACCTGAGCACCACGAATCGCTACGACGGCGAAACAGGCCGCTACCTGGTCTGGGGTGACCAGCAGCCTCGGCGCAGCTACGGACTTGTCGTGATCGATGAGGCTTCCATGCTGACCGAGGAGATGCTCGCCGCGACGCTCGACTCGTTCACCGGTGTCAAACGGCTGATCCTGGTCGGGGACCCCCGTCAGCTACCGCCGATCGGGCCCGGACGGCCGTTCGTTGATCTGGTGAACAGGTTGCGCCCTGACAGCTCCCCGGACCGGGTGCGGGTCGCACCCGGATACGTTGAGCTGCAGGTACCCAGGCGCCAGTTGCCGGACGGCAGCCACGGGACCAGGCACGACCTCGAGCTCGCAGCCTGGTTCGGCGACAACACCCGTGGTGCCGGCGACGAGGCGATCTGGACCGAACTCGCTACGAATCCGAACCTGCCCACAGTGCAGTACGTCTCCTGGAGCGACCGCACCCCTGTGGAAGCCCTCACGGATTCTCTTGACCACGAGCTCGGCCTCGGCTCGGCCACTGATCCAGTACGGGCGTTCGCTCTCACCTACGGCGGTAGCGTCAACGGCCCGTACCTCAACTGGCAGCGAGGTGCGGGCATCCACGCCGAGGACTGGCAGATCCTCTCACCAACCCGGTCCCGCGCATTCGGCACCGTCGAGCTGAACCGGCACATCAAGCGCGAGTACCGGGCTCAAGACACCCGCTGGGCCCAACGGAACACCCCGAGAGGGAACATCCCCTCACCGATCGGTCCGGAGCAGATCGTGCGCGGCGACAAGGTCATGCAGACGATCAACAAGCGCATGTCCGCGTGGCCGAAGGACGACGCGATGAACTACGTCGCCAACGGCGAGATCGGCGTCGCCATCGGGTGGGTCACGCCCGCCTCCAAGCGGCCGAAACGCTCACTGAAACTCAGCGTGGAATTCTCCTCACAGCCTGGCTACGAGTACGGCTACTGGCCTTCGGACTCGGACGACGCCCTGCTCGAACTGGCGTGGGCCGTCACGGTGCACAAGTCTCAGGGCTCGGAGTTCGGCACGACCTTCCTGGTTCTTCCCGCCCGGGCCAACGTGTCGCGGGAACTCATGTACACGGCGTTGACCCGGCAGAAGGACAAGGTCGTCATCCTCCACGAGGGCACGCTGACGGACCTGCGCGGTCTGGCTCAACCAGGGAATTCGGAAACCGCTCGCCGGCTCACCGATCTCTTCGAGGCCCCGCACCCGGTCGCGCTGAAGGTGCGCGGTGAGGCTCGGCGGTTCGACCGGAAGCTGATGCACGTGTCCGCCAACGGCACCCCGATGGCGTCGAAGAACGAGGTCATCATCGCCAGCCTCCTCGACCAATTGGCGCGGGGGCACTGGCAGTACGAGGAGCCGCTCACCGGATCGGACGGGCGAGTGGTACTGCCTGACTTCACCATCGCCACCACAGATGGTCGCACCGTCTTCTGGGAGCACGCCGGCATGCTCGACCTCCCCGACTATGCCCGGAAGTGGGAGCTCAAGAAGGAGTGGTACGCGGAGAACGGAATCGTGGCCTGGGACAAAGGCGGCGGTCCGAACGGCACCCTGATGTGGACCGACGATCTCAACGGCGCCGACGCACAGGCCTGGCTCACCCTTGCCTCCCAGGTCCTGGGGGCCGAGCCGTCGACGCCTCCCACCACGTCTGCACCGGTGCGACGGGTGGCAAAGAAGACCGCGGCTCGACGGCCCAAGGCATGAGCGCCAACTTCGTATAGGCGCCGCATCCCCCCTCCGCTCGTCAGGTGCGCGGGCGGGCGCGGTGTCCAGGAGCGCCTGGGTGTCGGCAGGTCCACAGACTGCCCGACGCGCCGGAAGCTTACGGGGCCATGATCACTCGCCGCATGGCAGCTCCAGCCCAAAGCCGCTACACCGACTGAGATCGCAGGCACGGCATGCATGATGGCGCACGTGCGGAACGCCTGGTGGGTCAGGCCGGGCCGTCGGCGTCCTGCACGGAGGCCGCGAACGCCTCGGGGCCCTGCTCCGCCGCCGGGTCCATCCACATGACCTGCCAGCCGTGGCCGTCGAGATCGAAGAAGCTGCGTGAGTATATGAAGCCGTAGTCCTCGGCGCCGTCCGCCTCGGAGCCACCCGCCGCGAGCGCAGCGGCGCTGACCGTATCGACCTCATCGCGGGATGACACGCTGAAGCAGTACAGCGCCAGCGTGTGCGTGGTGGGATCGGCCATCGGCAGTTTCGCGAACTCCGCGAACTTCTCACGGCTGAGCAGCATGACGAAGGCGTGCTCGCCGACCAGCATGCAGGCGGCGGTCTCGTCGGTGAGCATCGGGTTGAAGCTGAACCCGAGCTCAGCGAAGAACGCCTTGCTGCGCTCGAGGTCGGCTACGGGGATGTTCACGAACAGCATGCGGCCGGGGTGTGCGGGATTGGTCATGGTGGGTCTCCAGTCGGTGGCTCGATGGCGTACGTCCTGGTAGACCGGCCCAGCCGGCGGAACTCATCGGTGGATCTCGGCCAAGTCGCAGTCGCAGCGTTGATCGATGTCACGGCCGCAGCTCAGAGACCCCGCCCTTCACTTCTTCGGCTACTGGTGGAGGTGGCCCGCCCGTCGACACGCGTGCCGTGCCTGTGCGTGCTCCTGCCCGGCCGGGACTGTGCCCGTTGCGTGCCCGTTCCGGCGGGACGCAGCGACTCACGGGGAACAGCGGCGCCGATCACGCTCCGGTCCAGGTGACCGGCTTCCTGCGCGACGTCCCCGTCGTGGCCGCACCGCCGGCCGATCCGCGCGCCAACGGCCCCTCCGCGCCCGTGTGGCGTGCCATTCGGGACCCCGACAGCCGAGTCTCCTGGAACCAGTTCCCGGACGCGTAGACAGCCCGCGCGGCCGCTGCGCACCGCCCATCGCCTCCGTGCGGCGGATGCGCAGTGTCCGACCACAGGCCCCAACCCCGACCATGGACCCGACCACAGCCCCGACCACAGCGTTGCGCAACGACCTGCACCTCGATCGCCCAGCGGATGCGCAATACGGGTGTGCGGTTGCGCAGTCCCTCTACGCGGCCGGTGCGAGAGCATGCGCAACCGCCCCCTACCTGCCGTGGTCCGTCCCATGGTCGGACCTTCTAAGGGGCCCACCACGGATGTGCACACCCGGCGTGCCACCAAGTACATGGTCAGTGCGCATCCTTGGGAGGGCGTTACGCGCCCGGATACGCCATCGGGCAGGGCATTGAGCTGCCGGAGCTACTGACGGTGTCTGCCGTCCCACCGCGGGCTTGCGCATGGCTTACGCAGGCCCGCCCGCCGCACTGCGCACGCTGCCCATGTCCGATGCGCGCCGGTCAAGCCTCCCGGCGAACGGGTGTCAGCAAATCCGGTCCCGCAGCTCCTGCCATCGCCCCCCTCAATATCTCCGCCCTCCGCCACAACCAGGCCGCCGATGTGCCCCTGCCGGGGGCCGCGCCTTCACCGACCGAGCAGAAGCAGAGGCGCCGACGACGACCTTGCTCGCCCGCGGCGTCGCCGTTGACGCCGTCGCGGCGGCCGGATCAGCCCACCGTTCGACGCATCCGCATCTACCGCTGCACGAAACCTTGCGGCCTCTCCCGCCTCATATCTAGAATATTTTCGCTGATTCTCGCGTTCAACGAAGTTTCTTCGGTAGACGGCTATCGAGAGTAGGTGCCTCCATGACGGTTGCCGCGGTGTCGACAGTCCACCCCGACGAGGTGCACGAAAGACTCGGCCGGCATGTGCTGACCGACGGTTTCAAGCTTGTGCTCGACCCGCTCGCCAGCCAGGGCTCGTGGATCGTCGACGCGCGCACCGGTGGGAAGTTCCTCGACCTCTACTCGTTCTTCGCGTCCGCCCCGCTGGGGCTCAACGCGCCGGGCATCGTGGACGACCCGGAGTTCATGACCCTCCTCGCGCAGGTGGCGGCGAACAAGCCCGCCAACCCCGACGTCTACACCACGCACTACGCCGAGTTCGTCGAGACGTTCGCCCGGGTGCTGGGCGATCCGGACCTGCCGAGACTGTTCTTCGTCGAGGGCGGGGCGCTCGCCGTCGAGAACGCGCTCAAGACGGCGTTCGACTGGAAGAGCCGCCGCAACGAGGCCGCAGGCCGCTCCCCCGAGCTCGGCACCAAGGTGCTCCACCTTCGGCAGGCGTTCCACGGCCGCAGCGGGTACACCCTCTCGCTGACCAACACCGAGCCCAACAAGACGGCCCGCTTCCCTAAGTTCGACTGGCCGCGCATCGACGTACCCGCGGTGCGCTTCCCCCTCGAGCGCCACCTCGCCGAGGTCGAGGAGGCCGAGCGAGAGGCCCTCGCGCAGGCGCGGCGAGCGTTCGAGGACAACCCGCACGACATCGCCTGCTTCATCGCCGAGCCGATCCAGGGCGAGGGCGGCGACAACCACATGCGCCCGGAGTTCCTGCAGGCGATGCAGGCGCTCTGCCACGAGTACGACGCGCTGTTCGTGCTCGACGAGGTGCAGACCGGGGTGGGGATCACCGGCACCACCTGGGCCTACCAGCAACTCGGTCTCGAGCCGGATATCGTCGCCTTTGCCAAGAAGGTCCAGCTCGGCGGCATCATGGCGGGCCGCCGGGTCGACCAGGTACCCGACAGCGTCCTCCGGGTCTCCGGGCGGATCAACTCCACCTGGGGCGGCGGACTCGTCGACATGGTCCGGGCCCGCCGCATCCTGGAGATCATCGAAAGGGACGACCTGGTGGCCAATGCCGCTGCCGTGGGAGCGTGGTTCCTGACCGAACTGCGTGATCTCGAAGTCCGGCACACACCGCTGGCGGCCAACGCGCGAGGCCGCGGACTGATGTGCGCCATCGATCTGTCTGACGGCGCCGTGCGCGACGACGTGGTGCGCAGGCTGCGAACCGAGGAGCAGGTGATCGCATTGCCGTGCGGTGAGCGTACGGTGCGCTTCCGCCCTGCCCTGTCCATCACCCGGGACGAGCTCGGGTTCGCCCTGCGGGCCCTCGACCGGATCCTCGCCGGTCTCCACTGACCCGTACCGGACGATCCCGTACGAGCCGACCCCGTACCAGCCACCCCAGCCCAACCCACTCGAAAGGCAGGGCAAAGACATGGCCCGTTCCGTCGCCTCGATCGTTGCCGGCCATCCGGTCGCCGGCGCTCCCGGCGGGACTCTTCGGCGCCCCAATCCCGGTCGTACCGCCGAAGTGGTCACCGAGGTCTCGCTCGGGGACGCCTCGACCTTCGTCGAGGCCGCCAGGGCCGCGAAGGCGGCTCAGCGGTCCTGGGCGGACGTCCCGGCGCCGGTGCGCGGGTCCGCGATCGGAAAGATCGGCCGGCTCGTCGAGGCGAACAAGGACCAACTCGCCCGCATCGTGACCGAGGAGATCGGCAAGCCGCTGGCCGAGGCGCTCGGCGAAGTCCAGGAGATCATCGACACCTGCGACTTCTTCCTGGGCGAGGGGCGCCGCCTGTACGGGCAGACGGTGCCCTCGGAGATGCCGGACAAGCAGCTGTTCACCTTCCGCAACCCCGTGGGCGCGGTCGCGGTGATCACCGCCGGGAACTTCCCGGTGGCCGTGCCGTCCTGGTATCTCGTACCGGCGCTTGTGACCGGCAACACCGTGGTGTGGAAGCCCGCCGAGTACGCCGCCGCGAGCGCCAAGGCCCTCTTCGAGCTGTTCGTGCACGGGGGCGGCCTGCCCGAGGGCGTACTCAACCTCGTCCTCGCCGACGGGGAGCAGACGTACGCGGGTCTGGAGGCCTCCCTCGACGCCGGCCTGGTCGACAAGGTCGGCTTCACGGGCTCCACGCTCGTCGGCCAGAAGATCGGCGCCCTGTGCGGGAGCCACCTGCAGACCCCGTGCCTGGAGCTGGGCGGCAAGAACCCGCAGGTGGTCACCCCGAGCGCCAATCTCGACCTGGCGGTCGAGGGGGCGTTGTTCTCCGGGTTCGGCACCGCGGGGCAGCGCTGCACCTCCCTCGGGACGCTCATCGTGCACGAGTCGGTGCACGAGGACTTCCTCACCCGCTTCGACGCCGCGAGCCGCGCGGCCCGGATCGGCGACGCGTTCGAGGACGTCCTCTACGGCCCGATGCTCGACGAGCGCTTCGCGCAGCGCTACGAGACCTTCCTCGGCTGGATCAAGGACCACCACCGCACCTACGGCTCCGACGGCATCGGGCGGATCACGGCCGACAACCCGCGCAAGGGCTTCGTCGGGGACCCTGAGGCGGGCATGTTCTACCACCCGGTGATCGTCGACGGAGTGCGCCGCGACGACGACCTGTTCCTCAACGAGACCTTCGGCCCCATCGTCGGCGTGACGACCTACCGGGACCTCGACGAGGCCGTGGAACTGGCCAACGCCCCCGGCTACGGACTGTCCGCCGCGATCTACACCAACGATCCGCACGAGGTATGGACGTACCGGCGCGGCATCTCCGCAGGCATGGTCAGCGTCAACAACACCACCTCCGGAGCCGAGGCCCACCTTCCCTTCGGCGGCAACGGCAAGTCGGGCGACGGCAGTCGACAGTCGGGGCAGTGGGTGCTCGACCAGTTCACCCGCTGGCAGTCCATGAACTGGGACCACTCCGGCCGTCTGCAAAAAGCACAGATGGACGTGGCCGCGCTCGAGCCCGACCTGTCCTTCCGCCTGTGAGCGCTGTCGAGGACCTGGACCGGCACTTCCGCGAGGCGGTAGCCGGTCCACGGTCCGCGGACGCGGCGATCCCGCTGCGCGACTCCGGCGGACTGGACACCGATACCGCACTGGACCTGTTCGACGCACAGTTGGAGAGCCGGCACACCGACGCCGCCGCACGCTGGATGCAACAACAGGGCCGCGGCTACTACACCATCGGATCGAGCGGGCACGAGGGCAACGCCGCCCTCGCCCTCGCCCTGCGCCCCACCGACCCGGCGCTACTGCACTACCGATCCGGCGCCTTCTACTGCGCCCGCGCCCGGCAGGCCGGCGGCGTCGACGCGGTCAGGGACATGCTGCTGGGGGTGGCCGCCGGGGCCGAGGAGCCGATCGCCGGTGGACGGCACAAGGTATACGGGCGCCACGAACTGGCCGTCATCCCGCAGACGTCGACCATCGCCTCCCACCTGCCCCGAGCGGTCGGTGTGGCATGGAGCATCGCCCGCGCCAGGCGGCTCGGAACCGAGTGCGCCTGGCCCGCCGACGCCGTCGTCTGCTGCTCCTTCGGCGACGCGTCGGTCAACCACTCCACGGCGGCAGGCGCCATCAACAGCGCCTGCCACGCGGCCTACCAGGGCCTCCCGATGCCGATCCTGTTCGTCTGCGAGGACAACGGCCTGGGCATCAGCGTTCCGACACCGCACGACTGGGTGCGGCAGGCCTACGGCAGCCGGCCTTCTCTCACCTACTTCGCCGCGGACGGCTGCGATCCGCAGGCCGCCCTCGACACCGCGCGCGAGGCGGTGACACACGTACGCAAGAACCGGCAACCCGCCTTCCTGCATCTGTCGATGGTGCGGTTCCTCGGCCACGCGGGCTCGGACGCCGAAGCCGCCTACCGCACGCCGTCCGAAGTCGCCGCGGACCTGGAACGCGACCCACTGCTGGCCACGGCCCGGCTGCTCACAGCGGCCGGCATCCTGTCGCCGCAACAGGTTCTCGACCGGTACGACGAGGTGAGCGGACGGGTGTTCGCCGTAGCCAAGGAGGCCCTGGAGAGCGAGCCCCTGACCACCGCCGCGCAGATCGCAGCCCCCATCGCACCCCGCCGCCCCGACCTCGTGGCGGCTACGGCACGCCGTACGACCGAACCACCCACAGCCCCCGTGGGCGAGCCCGTCACATTCGCTCAGGCCATCACCCACACACTCGCCGACCTGCTCGGCAGCCACCCGGAGATGGTCGTCTTCGGCGAGGACGTCGGCCGCAAGGGTGGGGTCTACGGTCTGACCCGGGGCTTGCAACGGCGTTTCGGTACCGCGCGGGTCTTCGACACCCTGCTCGACGAGCAGTCCATCCTCGGCCTCGCGCTGGGGGCGGGCCTGTCCGGACTACTACCGGTTCCCGAAATCCAATACCTCGCCTACCTGCACAACGCCGCAGACCAACTGCGCGGCGAGGCCGCCACGCTCCAGTTCTTCTCCCAGGGCCAGTACCGCAACCCCCTCGTGGTCCGCATCGCCGGCTACGGCTACCAGCGCGGCTTCGGCGGCCACTTCCACAACGACAACGCGCTCGGCGCCCTGCGCGACATCCCCGGCCTGGTCATCGCCTCCCCCTCCCGCCCCGACGACGCGGCGGCGATGCTCCGCACGTGCGTGGCGGCCGCGAAGGTGGACGGCACGGTCAGCGCCTTCCTGGAGCCGATCGCGCTCTACCACACGCGAGACCTCCACGAGGAGGGCGACAACGCCTGGCTGGCGGCATACCCGCCCCCCGCAGACCACGTACCGATCGGCCGAGCCCGCACCTACGGCACAGGCACAGACCTCACCCTCGTAACCTTCGGCAACGGCCTCCCCATCTCCCTCCGAGCCGCACGCCGACTGGATCAACAGGGCATCGCCGGCCGGGTCGTCGACCTGCGCTGGCTGGCCCCCCTGCCGGTGGAGGATCTGCTTCGAGAAGCGCGCTCGACGGGGCGCGTCCTTGTGGTCGACGAGACCCGGCGTACGGGGGGCGTGTCAGAGGGGGTCGTCACCGCGCTGGTCGATGCCGGATTCACGGGCGCGGTCGGACGGGTCGCGAGCGTGGACAGCTTCGTCCCGCTGGGGAAAGCGGCTCAGTTGGTACTCGTGTCGGAGGCGGACGTCGAGCGCGCGGCGACCGAGATGCTCTCTGCAGGCCCAAATACTCAGAGGTGATGGCTGGTCAGCGACCCAGGGCGGCTTCGCCGCCCGCCGTGGGACGGGTAAATGGCACACCGAACACCCCGTAGCCCTTGATCAACACCGTGGTGCGGGGTGGCACCTCAGGAGGCGAGGTCAGCTACCTGCGGTTTTGCCCACCCGCGTCAGTATTTACGCGTCAGGCGGCAGTCGACACCGGTGACTTCGAGGCGCCCGCGGATGCTGCGCTAGCGCCTTCGATCGAGCCGGCCGTGATCGACCGACCGCGGGCAGAAGCGGTGCCATCGGGGAGCTGGTCGCGGTGGCCGGCGGGCGTGCTGACCGACCCAATTCCCATGAACCCGCTGGCAGCGCCGCCTGAGCAGCGGATTGCCCTCTTACGCAATCACTCCCTGTCCGCCGCCATGATGCCAATGCATTCCTCTAGCGCGGCGTGCAACGTCGGTACGAGTGCGGCGAGTTCGGAGTCCGACGACTTGCCGCCCTCCAACACGGCACCGACGACAGTCACCAGGACGGCGGCGGCCTCGAGGGCGTGTGCGTCAGCCAGTTCCTCGAGGAAGCCCCCGGGTTGCGCGACCACGAACGCCTCCTTGCCGGTGAGGGGATCGATGCCAACGCTGCGGAGACGACTCGCGGTCATGCGACGCCCCCCGACGGACACACGGCGAGGCATGTCCGAACCGGTGGCAGACCGTCGCCGACGATGACGTCCGCCGAAGACGGCCCCGACCGACGCGCCGGGGTGGCCCTGCGAGCGGAGGTGGGTGGTGTGGCAGTGAGGAACAGTGGCGTTGCGGTGACGCGGCGTATTCCGCAGGGAAGCGGGAAGAGGCTCAGGATCGCGGTCAGTAGGCTGTGCATATGTCGACTCCTACTCAGTCGGCTCAGGCCCCGGTGAGGAAGTAGCCGCTTCCCGTCGGGGCCGTTCCGTGTCCGGAACCCAACATACCGTGGATAACCGCAGATAACCGCAGATAACCACGGATGCACAGAATGCCATGGTCACCCACGCTGAAACCATGGAGCTTGATCGCACGCGCCCGCTATGGCGGCAGATCGCGACGGAGATCATCCGGCGCATCAAGGACGGCACCTATCCGCCGGGCAGCCGCGTGCCCTCCACCCTGGAAATCGCCCAGGAATTCGGCGTAGTGAACGCGACAGCGGCGAAGGCCATGCGGCATGTGCGCGAAGAGGGCTGGACGCGGGGCGAAGTCGGACTGGGAACCTTCGTAGCCGACACCCTGCCGCCCGCCCCTGAAACCGCCTAGCCTCCCGCCCAGCCGAAGCCGCCCCGCACCCCGGTCATCGACGCAGGCCTGGATATAGGGGCAGTCGGTCGCCCAGTGGCGCGCAGGAGGTAACGGACACCGCTGTGAGTGTCGGTGGCCTCAAAGCAGCCCGCAGGTCTGAGTCTGCCGGTGTGCTGCCCCCGCAGCGGTCGGGTGGCATGAGGACGTTCAGCGTAGACACTGCGTCGGCGTGGTCGGGCCTGTCGGGCCCGACCATAGGCCCGACCATGGTCTTTGTGTCTGCTTTGTGATCCTGGTCGAGGCCCTGTGGTCGTGAGAAGGCCCAGGTCAGCGTCGCCGCCATCGCCCGCCGGGCGGAGGTCTCCCGCACCTTTCTCTACGACAACCCGGAGGCCAGAGCGGCGGTCGCCGCCGCCATGACCGAAGCTGGCGAACGCCGGTCCCGGATGCTCGCCGACCGGGACGACCATCGCGAGGCAACCTGGCGCGAACGCGCACTGAACGCCGAGGAGGCCCTCAAGGCCACCCACACCGAGATCCTCGCCCAACGTACCCGTATTGGCGAACTCATTGGCCAGATCAGTGACTTGCAGGTCGAGTGGACCGAGGAGGTCATCCAGCGGATCACCACCGAGAACACGACGCTCAAGCGGCGTATCCGCCAGCTCACCACCGAGAACCGCACCCTCGACGAGCAGCTGAAGGCCGCCCGCTCCAACCTCCGATTCCAAGACCGCCGCGTCGCCTACCTTGAAGCCCTCATCACCGACCCGGGATCAGCTACCTGACTTCCTTCCGCCGAAGCCAGTGTGCCGTTGACAGCAGGGGTGTCACACAGCGTGAGGCGACGGTACGTCGGCAGGGCCGCCGGGTGTCGATCCGGGACCGGAAACGGGTGACCCTGGTGGAGACTGGTCTGTGAAGACCAGCCTTCACCAAGAGGCTTCACGTGCCGTCCAGTGTGCACGCCCCGGCGGCGAGTACGACATCACCCTGCGCCCGCCATCACGACTTTTCACCGCCCTCGATCAGGCCGCCGTTGACGTACTCCTGCCCTTGACGGACAGAGGGGTACGAGGGCGCTCCGGCCGGCATCTGCATGCCCCACAACAAACCCGCAGGGCGGTTGAACTCACCGATGGCCCAAGCGCAGTTCAGCAAGCTCATCGGCGCGATCCGGGTCCTGCCCGAGGAAGCCACCGCCGACGTCAAGACCGCTTCTCGCGACATCGTTGCCGTCGCCCTCAGCCCGTTCCATTACTAGAAGGGCCGTCAGGGAACATCCGTCACGCACAGCAACCAGATGCTGCTGTCAGTAGGTCGCTGCTGTCGATCATGGCTGGTTCACTCTCCCTTTCCCCCTGTCAGAGGCAAGACCTGCGGCGCCAAGGGTCGAACTGACATACGTTTACTTCCTGTTGGCCAGGGCTCGACGGGGACCAGTTCGTGGCCCCTGTCTCACGGAAGGACCACATGCGCAGTCTCAGACACGGGCTCACAATCTTGCTGACCACGATGGCCTTAGCGCTGCTGGGGACCTCAGTCGCCCAGGCGGCGCCCCACTCCGACTCGATGACAGTCGACACCTACTTAACGGACGCTCCGACGCAGTCCCCGGACACGATCTTCAAACGGCTGAAGGCCGGTGAAACTCCCGAGGCCGTGGGATTGACGCAGCGGCGCAGAGCGATCACGAGCAGCGCCGTCCGCAGGATCGGTCCGGCGTTCCTGCGAGGGGATGCCCCCAATGCCAGAGCAGGAGAAGGCCGGGCGTCCGGCGCCCAGTTGGGCCCCACCGTGACGGACGTACCGAAGAGGACGATGACGCTCGCGGAATGCAAGGCGCATACCGCCTCGGACGCAAGCATGTGGATCGCGTCCCGCTTCGCGATGTGCGAATCTCAGTGGTTTGCTGCCACCTGGCGCGTCAACGGGAGAGAGGTTGGCTTCTCGCAGATGACGGTCAGCGCTATCGCGACGGTGCGGGCCAACTCGCGGGACGTCCAGTTCGACTACTACTTCTCGGACTTCTACGCAGCGGGCACCAACGCGATCGACGAAACGCTCGTGGGCACCTCACTGAACCACCCCACGGTCCCCAGCGGTGTGACGCTGGGCCAAGGCGGCCTCAACCCGACTCCGACGACAGTGGCCCAACTCAAGGCGCACCCGCATTTCATGATCTCGACCAACGCCTCGCCCGGGCAGGGTCTCGCACCCGACGACGGCATATGGGCGGTCTGGAACATGAAATTTGTGCCTGAGTGGCCGCCCGGCTGGGTCGAGACCAACCCGCTGGCTGAGTGGAAATTCTCCTCGTTCGGGCTGCGCTGGGACAATTCTCCCTACCTTCCCAACTACAAGCCCACGGACGTGCTGCACACCGGGGGCGCCGCACTGAGTTACGACGTCTCCCCGTTGCGGTACAGCACCGCCAGCACTGCTCCGGAACGTGCGGTGGCCTCCCATATCAAGACGGCTTTCACGCAGCCACAGAACACCCTGCCGGCCAATCCCTCGAAGCACGTGGCAGGCCGGAGCGCCAGCGACCCACTGCACCGGCTGCAGAAAAGCATCAACCAGACGAACCTGAACAGATATAATGCAAACCGGCGTGAGGCCGTGAAGGTATGCACAGCCGTAGACCCCAACTATGCGTCGAAGGGGCTGGAGTGCGACGAGTACCCGTTCGCCTCAACCTATGAAGGATCGGCCCAATCCATCTACGAGCCGAGCAAACCCAAGAAGAACTTTTCGGCACTGGCCATCAACGGTACCGAGAACACTGCGGGTGGCACTCAGCTCGCAACGTACTACGCCAACAACAGGATCATCGACGGCCCGAACGACGAGTTCTATGTGGTGATCATCCCCTGACGCCAGTCGTCTGTTCCCGGCGGGCTTCGGCCGGGAACAGCACCGGCCTCGCTAGAATTCCCACTCAAGAAGTCCGTCAGCGGTGAACACCGCAGCGCACCCGTTGAACGTCAAATGGGGATCAACGTCGCATTCGGTGCCTTGATCAACTCCGGTCTCCAGTGCACGCGCCACATCGGCCCACATGTCGGTCACGCTGGGCCAGGTGGGCGTGCCGAAGTAGCCGTCGACCTTGCTCCAGGTCAGAACGCTCCCGCGCAGCTCACCGGGCCTGTTGTCCACTACCAGCAAATCCCCCGTCGTGTCGTCCCCAATGGGCACTAGGAGCGGATGAAACTCCTGGCAAGGCTCTCCGGCATGGGCTGTGGCAGCTGCCCCGTTGACTGGGGTCTGCGAGGCGGCGAGCTTGCGCTGCCACAGCATCTGCAGGCGCTGGAGGCCGACAGGGATGTACAAGGGTGGCAGCAAAACGCCCGTGATCGGATTCGGCTCCACCCCATCGAAAAGCAACAACTGATCCCTCACCGCATCGGGGAACGTCTGTCCCATCACGGACTGAGCCTCGGATATGTCGTCCATGGTCGCCGATGGCCGGACAGTACGTGCTGTCGAGGGGGCATGCGCGTCCAGAGCTGTTCGGACACGTGCCCAGGCATCGGTGAGTGTCGTCGTCATGGTGTCATCTTGCTACCTGGCGATGATCGAGTACGCCATTGGCGCGAAGTGATCACGTGTCGTCCCCGTCCGCGAGACAGCTGCCCGGGAACCTTGGGAGAGCCCGCTCGACGTGGCGAGGCGCCTGAGCACGACCATCTCGTCCAACACCGACCCCGCCACCTTGACCGTGCTGGCCCAGCGGGTGGGCGCCATAGTGGACCGGTACGAGGCCGACGGTCCGCACCAGCTCGCGCCCAAGACCGCCGAGTTGCGTAATTTCATCCAGACACTGCTGGAAGGGCGCCAGCCGCCTGGGCAGCGGGCAGAGCTCTTCCGTCTGGCCTCCCAAGCCTCCGGTTTGCTCGGCTACATGGCGGTCAACGCGGGTCACGAGGCCATCGCCGAGGCCTACAGCACCGAAGCCCTCCAGCTCGCCCAAGAGATCGACGACCTGGAGCTGGCGATGTGGATCTTTGGCACCCGCTCCCTGGGCGCCTACTACGCGGGCCTCTACGACCAGGCGCTCGAATGGGCCGATGACGGCTTGGCCATCGACCGCGATAACGCGCAGGCGATCCGGTTGCTGGCCAACGGCCGTGCACGTGCTCTCGGCAAGCTCGGGCGTCGGCCGCGGCTTCGACCACGCGTGGGTTTTCACCAGATTTCGAGCTTATGGCGGCAAACCGTGCACGCCTGGAGAGCCGCCTTTGGCCTTTGCCTCCGCCGGGACGCATTGGCCTGAATGTGACATGGCGCAGTTGGGACAGCATCGACCGGTTGTCACCAACCGTTGTCCGATTAACGATCCGTTCATGCACCTCAGAACCATGAAGCGGACCCTGCTCGTGCTGGGTCTGAGCACGGCCCTCGCCGGAGCCGCGACCCTGCCCGCCACGGCCGGTACGGGCACCCCGAACACCGCCACCGCGACTCAGTGGCAGCTGATGGGCCCCAACGCCAGCGGCGGCCATCTCGCGTTCACCCCGGCTATGCCGTCCCGCGTCTACGTGCTGCCCGACCGGGGCATGCGCATCGACCGGAGCGACGACCACGGTCTGACGTGGCAGCCGCAGGCCAAGTTCGGAATTCCCAATGGTGTGGGAATGCGACTGGCGGCCGATCCCCACGACCCCGACGTCCTCTATGTGGCGGGAAGGGTGCTGGGCAGTGGACAGGGCTTCCTGCTGCGCAGCGACGACGGCGCCCGGACGTTCCATACCGCGGTGGACAGCCCCACCGAAATCTCCGATGTCGTGGTGTCGCCTTCAGGACGGTACGTCTTCGCGGCCGGTGACGCAGGGGTCTTCGTCAGTTCGGACCACGGCCTGAACTGGCAGCAGGTCCCCGGCTCACCGAGCGGAGCGACCCGGCTCGCACTCGATGACCACGACCTGTTCGTCGGCACCGGCAAGGGGATCTACCTCATCGAGGACGCACTCGGGAACGCCGGCCCGGCGCAGAAGCTGCCGACGCCCCTTGATTTCTCGGTGCAACACCTGTCGGCCCAAGGGTCGGTCCTGGCGGCCTCGAACATATTCCAGGGCGCGGTGTTCTCCACAGACCATGGCCGCAACTGGACCCAGTTGACCGGGCCTTGGGGGGAGCAGGACGCGATCCTCTACACCGGGCTGACCGCGACCGGCGAGCTCCAGGTGCAGACGGTCGCGGGGGCGGCCGACGGATCGGGCGCGAAGAACCTGTGGGTGAGCCGCGATCTCGGCCGGACGTGGACCCCCAAGCCGGCAGCGACCAAAGCGCTCGACGCATACACCGACACCGGCAGCTTCCCGGACCGACCGCAAGAGCAGGTCATCGCGGCCGCCGCAGGGATCTACACGACTTCGAACTCGGTTCGCTTCCAGCGCATCGGCGCGCCTGACGCCGAGGTCGACTCGCTGACCGTCTCGGGCTCCGCCCTCATCGCCGGCACGGCCACCGCGGGCAGCTACCGTTCCACGGCACCCCTGACCAAGAACCTTCAGCAGGGCTACCAGGATTGGGGGTGGACAGGGCAGCGTACCGACACCATCGGCAACCAAATCGAAGCGCTGGCTACCGTACCGGGCGAGAAGGGAGGCGTGCTGAGGACGCGCGGCGGCCTTTGCATGACCGACTGCTTCGCCTTGGAGCGCTCAACCGACGGCGGGGCCACCTGGCGGACACTGGCCCAGGTCCCCGGCGGGGCGTCATTCTCGGTGGCCGTCGACCCCCGTGACACGTCGAAGATCTACGCCGCGTCCACGTTCCCGGCCATAGGCGTCTATGCCAGCCAGGACGGCGGTGCCACCTTCCAATTGCACCAGTTCCCCGAGCTGCAGGGCGTGGCGTCGGTTGCCGTTGACCGCCGGGTCGACGGTGGTTTGTGGATCGGTGATGTGACCGGCCTTTACCACAGCACCGATTCCGGCTCGACCGGGGTCAAGGTGTTCGACGGGCAGGTCAACCGGGTTGCGGTCGACCCCACCGATCCCAACCACATCGTGGTCGTCGGGGACGGCATGATCAAGGTGAGCCACGACGGCGGCGCTTCGTTCAGCGACGCTACGGGCATTCCCGAACTGACCTACGACGACGTCACCTTCGCCCCGGACGGGACGCTGTTCGCCGCATCGCGCGACCTGTCCGAGCCTGGTCAGGGCGTGTTCCGCAGCGAAGACGGTGGCAGCCACTGGAGCAACCGTGTCTCCGCGCAGCTCCTCGACCCTGACGTGCACTCGGTGCTGGTCTCTCCCGACGGTCACTGGCTGTTCGCGGGCACAGGGAGCGGCGTGTACCGGCTGCCGCTGAGCTGACGCACCTCGCAACCACCGAGCGCGCCGGGCGCCTCCTTTCCCTGAGGGCGGGAGGCGCCCGACCCTTCCCGGGTGCCCCCGCCTCAGTTCTTCTGGAAGTGACCCGCAGACCCTGTGACCTGCGGGCACGTAATCGATCAGTACTGTGACCTGTGGCTGAGCCGTGGCTGGTTGTCAGCGTTGGTCAACGTCGAGCGCCCTTCCACGGCACCGAGACGGCCCCGGTAGGGCGCTCAGCTACGCCCCTCGATGCGGTTGGATGGACCTTCATCGGGCGTACGGCCCTGCGTGAAGGAGCCGCGATGACCACCGCCCCCAACCTGCAAGTGGGTGACACCGTCCTGCATGGGCCCGGACGATGAAATCGGGGCCTCAGGCAGTGATCCGGGCGAGGATGTCGTGGCCGTGGAAGGCCCGGTCCATCAGTACGAGTTGCCCGCCCGACAGCATCGGGGCCGTGGCCAGGTGTTTGGCCAGGGTGACTTCGTTGTCCCGGCGCGGGCCGAAGCGGGCGCCGAGGATGCCGCGGGTTCCGCAGGCGATCAGCAGGACGAGTTTGACCTGGGGATGATGTCCGGGCTTGTGGCTGCCGCCCGGAGGTGGGCCGAACGCCGTGATATTGGCCGACGTGGGCGCGACCGCGAGCACGGTGCCGTCCAGCGAAAGCATCAGCAGGCGTCGGCCGAAGACGAAGGTGCCGGGCGACTGCGGTGTGGTCAAGGGACCACCCACCGGCTCGAACAAGGCCTTCAGCGGCTCGGAGCCCAGTCGGGCGCGGGCTTTGGAGATGGCGGAGGTGCCCGCCTCCAGCAAGACTCCCGCATGGACCGCCGTGCGCATCGTCCAGCGCGATGCACACTTCTACCGGCGGGCCACCCAAGCCACCGGCGCCGTCAGCTGCTTTACACAGCACATGGCTCCCACGGCACGGCGATCCTGGCTGACGTGAACGAAGCCAGCGCCGAGGCGTTGGTGGTGGTGCTACTACGCGCCGGCTTCCCGCGGCGCACGAGCGCGGAGGCCCCGCCGACGCGCAACACGGGTAACGGCGGCCCCGATCCCCCGGCGGCACGCGCCCGCCCGTTCGCCCGCCGTCCCCTGTCACCTGCTTTTTCGGGCACGGCCTCATCGAACTCGGGCGCGTGTCTCCTGCGACAGCGGAGCGCTTGGCCGAGCTGCTCCGACTCGCGCTGTCATTCGCCGAGAAGAGCCCGACGAACACGGACACGACCACGAAAAACGAAGGGGAGAGCTGAACCATGACCGACAGGCGAGGAGTGATAGCCAAGCGCGCTGAGGACCTGCTGCCCGGTGTCCCCTACGTCCGCGGCTGGATACAGGCTCGACGGAGTGCAGAAATCTTGGCCGAGCAACTCACGGCTCTGAGCCTGGACTCCGACTTCCCCGCCCTGGCCGCTGACGTGAACGTGTTCGGTGACGGCCTGGTGCACCTCGGCACCATCCGCCCGGAGGCAGCACTGTTACTTGCCGAACTGATCACGTCGGGGCTCGCGGCATACACGCAGCCCGACGCTCCGGCGAAGGCGTCACCGGAGACTCCTCACCAGCAAGCCTCTGCGGCCCGAACCAGCGAATCACGAGCCCCGGCTTGCCGCGGTCCGAGCAAGCCTCCCGCGACCGGCCGGCCCCGGGCCCCGCACGGCATCCCGTCTCCCCGGCGAGCACCGTGCGGGGCTTCGACCTCTCCAGCACCTCTCCGCCCGTGGTCTGCCGCTCGGCCGGGACCGGCGCCCCAGCGCCGCAGCCCGGACGAACGGCAGACCACTGAGGCAGATTCCAAAGCGGCACAGCACTGAACATCTGCTTGGGAAGCTGCGATCATTTGAGGCGGGTTGGGAGCTGACCTGCTCCAACGGCAGGGTTGCGGCCTCCCCCGGCTGGGCTGCTTTCCCCGTGATTCCCCGCTGTTCCCCGCCTGATCTGGTGCGCTTGTGGTGAGGCCGAGTAGTAGCCCATCACGGTGGCGGGCGAAAGACGTAAGCGCTTGGATCGTGGTGGTCTTCACCTTGGGACCATGAGTCGTTGGAGGTTCTACGACAATTGGTATGCCGAGCTGGCCGACCTCACCGTCGAGCAGTTGCGGGAGCGGCGGGCACCCGCTTTAGGAGGTCCGGCCGCCGGCTCCGGAGCTAGGGCATTGCCCGCCAGCGCCAGCCAGCAAAGTGACTGGCTGTCCCTCCGAGTACGGCCATGTGCACGCACGTTGCCGTCAGGCCCGTACATTACGAGAAGATCGCTTTCTGTCCATGCTAATTCGCTGAACGGTACCTGCTCCTCAAAACGATGCAGGTCGCGGCACTCGATGCGGCACAACGGACGCTCCGCCGCAAGTGATCCTAGGTGTGAGACTCAGAGACCCAAGCCAGGCCTCGGAGGCGTCGACCCGCAGGTTTCAGCGATCTTTCGGATAGAGACCACCTTGGGGACGAAGACCCCTTCAGTTGTAGGGGCCGACTAGCGCACCCCCGGCATGGGGGCGCATGCACCGCCCCCATGCGCCGGTGACAGGGGCCAACTTGCCTGGATACTCTCCGGATCGGAGATGCCGATCCAGCAGTAAGTCTCAGTAGACACAGAGAGAACCTCAATCCCACGGCACCAGCGCTGCCTCAGAGCCCACGCAGGAGCCGCTTTCACTGACAGGGGACCAAGAGTTGGCTGATGGCCGAGGCAGTTCGAATGAGGAACCCCAGGACCTGGATAAAACTCTCAACATGCTTTTCGATGCTCTGGACATGCTGCCTGAGTCGGTTCGAGCCAAGGCGCAGGAAGAGATCAAGTTGTTGCTGGCCATGCTTCGGGAGCGGCGAAGGCCCCGACTGATGCTGTATGGCCGTCGTGGTGCCGGGAAGTCTCTCTTGACTAACGCGATATTCGGCGCACCTGTGCACAAGACCGGAGCGGTGCGTACGCAGACCGGCGCGACACAGTGGGAACTCTGCCAAGTTGGGGGGCGAGAGCTAGACATCCTGGACACCCGCGGGGTGCAGGAGGGGTCCGCACCAGTGGAAGACGACCCTGCGGAGACGGCGGAGAAGTCCCTTCTCGCCGCCGTTCGAAAGAAGTGCCCGGATGCCATTGCTTTCCTGGTGAAGGCGACGGACGTTGATGCGGCAATCGCCGAGGATCTGGCCATTCTTGAGCGAGTTCACCGAGAGGCGGCGCGCATACACCAGGTCGACATAAAGATCGTGCCAGTTCTCACCCAGTGTGATCACCTTCATCCGAGCGACATTAGGTTTCCACCGCATGATGATGAAAACGATGAGAAGAAGCAGAATGTCGAAGACGCAGCTTCCCTCCTCCTAGAACACCTAAGCGTCAACGCGTACCTATCTCGACACATCGCCTGTGACGCGGTGCCGACATCGGCGCTACTGTTCTTCGATTCAGACGGAAAGGTGGATAAGAGACGTGACTACCGCTGGAACATCGATGTTCTGGCGCTCAAGATTCAAGAAATCTTGCCGGACAATGCGCAGGTCGAATTTGCTCGCCTGACGCAATTTCGTCAGGTTCAGAAAAGCCTAGCAAGAAGGATAGTGGCAGCCGTTTCGGTCATTTGTGGAGTCGTTGCAGTGACTCCGATACCGATCGCTGATCTGCCGGTGCTCGCCAGCCTGCAGGCCGCGATGATCACAATGATCGCCTATATTTCCGGGCGGGAACTGAGCTTGGCCAGCTCCAAAGAATTGATCCTTGCTCTGGGGGGGAATGTCGGGGCCGGGTACGCCTTGCGCGAAATAGCCCGAGCAATATTGAAGCTCATTCCGGTGGCGGGGGACGCAGCGTCTGGTGCCGTAGCGGCGGCTGGCACCAAGTCACTTGGTGAAGCGGCGATCTTCTATTTCATTGACAGAGAGTCGCTGGACTTTGTGCGGCGACATTTCAAGTTCTGAGCGCCAGACGGGCGCGCCAGGGTGCATGCGAGGCAGGACCTGACTGCAAAGGCGACCATTGATGGCGTGGTTGAGGACGGTGCCAATCGCGACGGAAATCGACTCGTCAGGCTGGGGCAGGGCCACGCTGCCGCTTCTTCACAGAGTGTGTGTATCCCGAGTAGGCGGGAGACGAAAAGTCATCTCGGGGCCACTTCGAGCTGCTGCCGCCCACCGCCAACCCGGGGAGGAAAGGCTGCGAGTGATGTCCAGAGTCGCCCAGCGACCTTTATCGTTCGCAGCCGCTGCCTATCGTTGTCCTTGACGTGGCGGCAGCGGATGCGCGGACGCGATTACGACGCTGGCTTCTCGACGCTTTTCGTGAAGCAACTCGACTAGAGGAAGGCCATGGTATATGAGTGACATCCTCTCCGGGGTCGCAGGACTTGTTACAGGAGCTGTGGCTGTCGGGGGGCTGGCGCACGCTTGGCGTTCCGGCCCGCGCTTCCGGAAGCCTGAGTTGCATACAATTGACATTACGCACTCAAACTGGGCAACTCCGATGTCACCTGTCGACTTTTCCAGCGCCCCTGCGGTTGATGCAGGTAACGACGCAGTTGATGAGTGGCTGTTTTCTCAAGGAGGAGCACCAGTTAGTTGGTACATTAAATCGGTGCTGTTCGTAGGGAACGCTCACTCACTGGTCATTACTGGCGTGACGCCGGAAGTCCGACGCATCCCTGATCTTGTAATGAGGTCAAGAGTTTATACCCAACTGGGGGGAAATGGATATCTGCGCCGGCGGGCATACATCACTCTTACTCAAGTAGGTCCGGTCGTCAAGCTATTCGATGACGAGAATAATGAACTCGGAAGCTTCGGTTTAAACCTAGATAAGGGTGATGCGCTGGAGTTCATGTTCTGTATCGAGGCTGAAAACCCTGGCGCCGCGTATGAAGTATCCCTATCGCTCGAACTTCTTGTGGACGGTAAAAAGAGGGCCCACTCGGTCGCAGACGGACGCCACCTTCGGGTCGCGGCATGTTTGCCGGATGGGGAGTCATATGAATACCCCGGGGCTAACATGCTTTATTGATTCCTAAGTTTCCGGCGATGCGCAATCTGTCACGTAGAGGAGCCCTCGGTCCGGTCCTCAAATCCGTGATCCGCTGGAGAGGCGAAACGCTGAGCGAGCCAGCCGGACACTCGCGGCCCGCCGCTTACTGCGCCGCTCTCGCGGACCGTACGGACGTGCTCGAATCCCTGCCGTATCCCCGCTGTTCCCCGGCTCGATCTGGTGCGCTTGTGGTGCAGTCCGTCTCCGGTGAGGAGATGGGGGATGTCCGCGGCTTCGCCATGCGGCAGCGTCGATGCCAGCGCTCCGACAGCCCCCCGGTCGCGACGGAAGCGGCGGCCAGCCCGGCGCACGTCGTCCAACTCTTCAAGTCGTCGATGACCAGGCTGAAGAGGCGGAACACTTCCGTCGCCAGGCTCCACCAGACGGCTAGCCAGGCTGCCGCGCCGATCCACCTGTCTCTGTCGTTCACAGGCCAAAGGTAACTGGCCCGTCTGAGCTGACAGCTCTCTGATCCGTAGCTCTACAGAGAACGGTCATTGGAGGTCATACAGGCTGCCGTGAGGGTTACGAGGGTTGCTGTTGGGCGCTGGCGGTTACTGGGGTTGCTGTACTTCGCCGCTGTACCGCATCACAGGTCCACTCGGGACTGCGTCTCGCGGCTTCCCCGCCGTAGCACGACGTATGCTGGCCTGAACGGCAGGCTGCGGAGGGTCGGCTCCATGACCTTGAAGAGCGCTTCGGCGTCCGCGCCGTAGGCGTAAAGCTCAGCCTCGCCTGCACCGAACCCGTTCCCGTCGACCTCGCCGACTCCCGCCGCTTCAACTGCGGCAGCCATGGCCCGCTCGGCCTCGAAGATCGCTTGGCGTTCGGCAGGTGAGCCGTACTGATCGCCGCTCAGGCGGTAGTGGGCGACACCTTGTTCTGGCGTCTCCGTTTCGGGGAGATCGAAGAGCGTGTCCATGGGCGCACAGTCTCATCAGCCTCTGACAACGCGTCCGTGGAGAGCTTTCCGGCGCGGTCAGCCCGGGCGGCTGACGGCGTGCCCCTTCCTGCCGACGAGCGACGCCCTTGATCGATGGGCGGCACAGGTGCAGGCGTCTTCGATGGACGCAAAAATCGAACACATGCTTGCATTTGGTCATGCGACCGTTCCCCGCCGACCTCCCAGGCACAGCAGGAGTGGAGCGCCACCTACCAGCAGCTCGCTCAGCTCACCGGCCTTACCGAGCTGCGCCGACGCCTGCACCGACTGTCGACGCACGTGTACTTCCACCCCTACTGGCAGCACCAGCGGCCAAGCCCCGCGGCGTGGCGAGAGCTGCGCGACCTGGGACGACCGGACCGGGATCGGACTTGAGAGGCTTCATCACCGGACCCATCTGCGGCGTCACCGCGACGTGTGCTGTCCGCCGGACACTGAAGGTCCCCGAGTGACGCGCTGGAGTGCGGAGCCCTGCAACCCGGATGATCCTGAAGGCATGTCCGGACCCATACGCGTGATCGTCCATCCGCCCTCACCTACCGGTGGCCGGCGCGTGCGCGTGGACGGCGAAATCCTCGGCCTGGCCCACAACCTTGTCGACCTGGCCGAGTTCCTCCGCCGAGCCGGCCTGGAGATCGACGCAGCCGACGTCGCGGGTGCGCCGTGGATCGACTGGCGCGGAGTGGGACCGGACCACTGGGGCCCTGAGACAACCAGCTGACGCCCGACCTGCCTGGCCACGCCGAGGCTGCTTCGGGCCAACACGCTTTCCAACTGTGTTGGTGGGCTGTAGGGATGAGTGCGGGGCCGTTCACCTGGGTTCATTGGGGGCTGGCCGACGAGGCGAGGACGACTTTGGGTCTGGCCTGAACGGCGGTGAACGGTGCTGAATGAGACGGAGACTGAGACGGAGTAGGGCCGAACCTCCCACCTCAAAGCGATGCTTGTCCGGCGTGCCATCATCCTCGCGTACTGAAGATCCTTGGATGCGATGACGGTCAGGCTTCTGGCACGACTATCGACTGGTGAGTGGAGGGGCCGGATGCAGATTGCAGGCGTTGAGGTGTACGTGAATCATCCGGGCTGCACCTGGGCGCCACCGACTGGGTTCCTCTCTCCCTCGACCTGGGAGAGGCCGACGCGGCCAGTTGCGACACTCACGTCGCAGTACGGGTCCGGCCTCAGACGGATCTCATCCGAGTCCGCATCTTCAGGGACTCGACCGACGCCTCAGGCCTTGATCCGGCCTTTACGACCGTGTTCGACGGCCAGCTCCTGCTGCCAGATGGCCGCCTGGCAGTTGGCGACGTCGAAGGGCTCACCCGATTTGTGCGTCTGGTTGGTGACCGAGGAGCCTGGAATGTCCGTGTAGCCGTGGACAATCCGGGGTGGGACGCTCGCGCCATCGATGTGATCTTGGGATGGCCCAGTACTTAGCTGGGCTGCCGCTGGCCGGGGTCCTTGGCAGCAGTCTGGGGCACTACGCCCTCAGCCTGGGAAGCTGCGATCATTTGGGACTGATTCTGGCGCTGACCTGGGCGAACGTTCGGGCTGTGCCCCAGTCAGGCTCGACCGCTTTCCCCGTGGTTCCCCACTCGATCTGGTGCGGTTGCTGTGCGGGCTTAGCGGCGCACCGTCGAGGGACACCATGACCATAGGTGGCTTGCCAGGAAAGTGTGTCCGCCCAACTTCCGCTGTCGGTCGGTCTCGTGCACCCTCGCAAGGCCAGGCACGGCCCAGCGATCAACTCGACTGGTCCTGGACTTGCCCATGGAACGGACCACTCAGTCCAGCCGTTCCTTGGCCTCAACGGGTAGGGCCAAGGAACGGGAGGGCACCTCGGCGGCAAGCCGCGTCTGTTGGAAGAGCCGCCACAGCACGCGGTTGCCCGCCTATCCTGACCATATGGGGACTGGGTGGGGGGATGTTCCAACATGGGTTGGCGCGATCACCACGAGCGGCACTCTCTTGCTCGGAATGGTGATCCTGACACGCGATCAGGAACGACAGCGCGGCGAATTTATCAGTCAAGTCTCTTACTGGGCTCGCATAGGTCTCGATGGCAAGATATATGCCTACCTCGACAACAAGGGGCCACTCCCTATAAAGGTGATTATGGAGGGTCGCGAGAATTTCACTCCCCTTTCCATCCGGTGGGGTCGCACAGCAGCCGAGGAACCCCTCACTCTTCAAGTATCACACCTCTATTTCGTTCCGCCCGGAAGTGGATTCAAAGTATCTTTCCAGCAAACACGGGAAGGGGGTGATGTTTCAACAAGACGTCAGAACGGAGGTGCAATTCTCTATGACCCGCTAGGACTCACGGTCGTTGATAATCGGTCTCAGGCATGGACTCCTACTCCAAGCGGTTGGAAGAGAGTGAAAATCACTGCGGCAATTAGGCGAGTCTTGGCGGGCAGATCGCTCCCGCCGGGGAGTGCCGGCTATTGATACTGGACGGCGCGCCATCGTTGAAAATATTCCCCCGCAACGATGCTTAGACCGCCATCTTTCGAGTGAGATCGCCACCGTATGGAGTGAGACATGGGGTTAAATATCGCCGCACTCGCTATATCTGTCGTGGCATTGCTTCTCTCTAGCGTGATCGCATACGGTCAACTGCGCTCAACGCAAAAAGCTAACGCATTGGCAATGGTGTTCGACGGGTTTCGAGAGGGGCGTTCACCAGAGTTCCGGAAGTCGATGGAGTACGTGCTCTATCACCTCAAAGAAGAGTTCCCGGGGCCTATCTCTTACCTAGAACTTCCCGAGGCGCCCAAGGAGTGTGTGCGTCGCGTTGCTTTCTTTTTCGAAGAATTAGGAAAGCTTGTGGTACATGGGGTCGTTGATCAAGATTTGATCATTGGATCCTATGGTCTGAGTATGCATCGAGCCTGGGTCGTCGTGGCTCCCTACGTATATCGGGAGCGTGAGATTCGACAGAGGGTCGTGCTGCCGTACTTTGAGCATATGGCTGCAGTGACAAGCGAGATCACCGCGGCAGATGTGCATCGAAAGATGAAATTAAGGATCTATCCCCCAACTTCACGATAAAGCCGCCCTACTTTCAGGCGCCGGCCTGACCGCCGTGCGCGTTCGCGGTCAAGTATGCAGACGCCCACGGGGCGACACTTGTGATCACTACCAACCAGCTGCGTCCGAGCAACTGGTTCGGACGTGAGGCCAAGCCCGTACTGCCATCCGACGTCGCTCACGCCATCGAGTCTGCCGACGGACCCCAACACAATCCTGGCTCCCCGTTCTGCCTGCCGGCCTCGCGTCCTCACCCTGAGCGGAGCAGATGGTGAACACCGCTTTAGGAGTTCGATCGAGCGGCTCTGTCATGCCCCGTACGTCGGTGCGGGAAGGCAGCGCCAGATCCATGCGGGGCTGCCTCGGTACGTCTCTGCAGATAGTGCCGGTACACAAGGTGCTTGCCTGAGGCGGATTCGCCCAAGTGCGAGACAGCCGCCGTAAGCACGAGCTAACGATCGCGTGCCACGGTCGTGCCAGATACAGGGGTCAGCCGCGGTCAACAAGAGTGGTCAACGGACACGTCCGAGCCTGCTGGCTCGGTAAGAGAAGCAGCAGTTCAGCGGCAGGACACCACCCTCTCTCCTAAAGTGCTTCAGGTGCTCCCAGCTGTACTGGTGCAGCTGGTCGGCCGAGGTCAGCTCGGCCTGCTTGATGACGATCAAGTTGCCGCGGTCGGGTGCGGCCTCGATGTACCAGAAGCCCTCTTCCTCGTCAGCGTGGCAGAAGTGGTGCCGCAAGGTGGCGCCCTCGTCGAGTGCCTGGTAGTAAGCCGCGATCTCTGCGATGCGTTCCTCGTGAACCACGAGCCCGTCGCGCCAGTGAGCGCACATGCTCGCGCCGTTCTGACATCCACGAGTGACATCAACGATGCTGGACGCCAGCACTCCTAGGCGGTCCGGCATGGCCAGCGCGGCCAGGTAGTGCCCCGCCAGTGCCGAGGAGCGATCGAACTCCTAAAGCGGTGATCGGCGGCAGCCCCGCGGCGTATCTGCGGGATGGCCGGGCAGCCCACAGCGGGCGAAGCCCTCTCAGCTGGGCGAACCTGGTGAACCGCGTCGGCCTCCGGAACCATGTGCGCAGGTTCGAATCCTGCCGGGGTCACTCGCCAAGGAACAGCAGAAATCAAGGCTGACCAGGGCAGATACCGACAGAGAGCGGGAGTCAATCTCACTGAGCGTTCTCGGGGCTATATGCCAACTCCCTCCCGGATCAACCGCCCGTCTGGAATGCTGGGTTGAGCTGAACGGTGCCATCGCCGAGGGGGACGGCCATGGAGTGGACGATGTCCATCACATACGGTGCGATGGGCGGCCTCGTCGTGGAGATCGTGGTCTTCTACGGCCGGATCGCAGCGTGGCAGACGGCCCGGCACCGTGCTCTGGCAAGGAACAAGCAGCGAGCCCAGTTGCCGCGGCTCGACAAGTACATCGATCCCCCGTCCGATGTACTGGCTGCCCTCACTCGCCTGTCGCTTGGTGCCGGTGCCGGGTGGATTTTCTCCCCCCAACTGACAGGCGCACTAGCCACGGTCGCCGTGGGAGCCTCTGCCCCGGCGTTGCTGCGCCAGCTCGGCAGCGCGCGCACCTTGCAGGCAGTGATTGGCGGTACTCATTCCGGCCACGAGCCGGTTGAGGCTGACGGCCCCAGTGTTGGCGTATTGCCAGGCGGGACGGAGGTGATTGAGTCGTGAGCAGGCTCGCACGGCGGTACTGGACGTCACTGACGGATGCCGATGTCGAATCCCTGGATCAGCTCATCGAGCGAGGTCGACACCGGGACGGAGCATTGTGGCGGAGGTATCTGGTTTCTCTGCTCGATGTACCGGCGCCCGGCGAAGCCCTCAAAGCGCCTGGCGAAGCGGTCAAGGAAGCGAAGCAGGCCGAACGAGATCCACCGACGTCAACGGTTTCCCACGTCTTTGAGGCGATTGTCGATGTCGGCACGACTCCGGCCGCCCGCAGCCATCGGCGACGCTCCATCGGCTTCGCACTCGCGGCTCTGCTCGTCATAGCCACAGCCTTCGGTGCCTCGCGCTTGCTGTCGACTCCGAGGTGGATAGTCACCCCCGCTGCCACCCCGTCTGCTCCGCCTGTTACGGGAGAGGTAGTCACGCCGATCCCGGCCGGCTATCACGCGGTGAGGGACCCGGTCGGCTACACGGTCGTCATCCCTCTGGGCTGGACTCGCAGTCAAAAGCAGGGCATCACGGCTGTTGTGGTTTACTACAAATCCCCCGACGGCCGCCAACTGCAGATCTTCGGCCTCAGCGAAAGCACCCCGGCCGAGTCTTTGGACCTCGCTGAGAAGGACTCGGGCAACGGCTACGCGCAGCAACCCGGCTACCGGGCTCTCGACCGCGCTTCAGGCGACACCTGGTCAGAACTCAGTTACCGCTACGACGACGCGGACAAGGGGCCCAGCCAAGTCATCGACCACCGCTTCACGGCGCCGGATGGCAGCCTCTACGCGATTCGCGCCAGCGGACCCTATAGCCTTGCCTCAGCCCTAGTCCGTGACCCGCTCAACACAGCCATTGCCACATTCTGTCCAGAGGGGACGTCCTGCTCATAGGTTGCAGCTTTGAGATGGGTCTTTGAACGGCCTAGCTGCACGGCGCTCAATGCCAAACGCGCAAGAGTCGTCATGACGACGTCCGACACACCTCCGACACAGTCCCCGTCGGTCGTGATCGCAAACCGAGTCCGCCGCAGGTCAGAACGTTGTAAGAGATGATCTGCGCATTCACTCCGGAGCCGTATGCGCAGGTTTGAATCCTGCCGGGGGTATGCGCTGATCAAGGCGAATGCCAGCATGAAAGACCCAGGCGCCAGATCGGCCCGCCCTGGCTGACGACCTATACGAATTGTCTCCGAACAGCAGGGCAGGTCCCACGATGCACCGGCCGCTGCATCAGGTGGGGCACACCGGGCTGGGCGTCTGGCCTGCGAGGTATAGTCCGCGTTCTTCCGGTGTGAGGTCTCGGCCAACGGCCTGACAGATCTTTTTGATCGCTGTGGCCTGGTCAGGTAGCTCCACGTCCCACAACCGCGTCGTGGCATCCTCGCCGACGGTGGTCAGGGTGCGCCCGTCCCTGAACGCCACCCAGGACGCAGGATCATCGTGGCCAGTGAGGGTGGTGCGGATGTGGCCGGTTGAGGTGTCCCACAACCGCACCGTGCCATCCGAACTGCCGATGGCTACGGTGCGCACGTCCGGGCTGAACGCCACCGTGGTCGCGGTGTCTTTATGGCCGGTGAGGGTGGTGCGGATGTGGCCGGTTGAGGTGTCCCACAACCGCACCGTGTTGGTCGAGCTGATGGTGGCCAGGATGCGCCCGTCGGGGCTGAACGACACCGCGGACGCGAGATCATCATAGCCAGTGAAGGTGGTGCGGGTGCGGCCGGTTGAGGTGTCCCACAACCGCACCGTGCCGTCCTCACTGCTGGCGGCCAGGATTCGCCCGTCCAGGCTCAACGCCACGCCGTACACCATGCCTTTGAGGCCGGTGAGGGTGGCCCGGATGCGGCCGGTTGAGGTGTCCCACAACCGCACCCTGGAGAAGTCACTGGTGACCAGGGTGCGCCCGTCCGGACTCAACGCCACCGACATCTCGCTGGTGAGGGTGATGCGGGTGGTGCGGGTGCGGCCGGTTGAGGTGTCCCACAACCGCACCGTGCCGTCCTCAGTCCTGGCGGCCAGGGTGCGCCCGTCCGGGCTGAACACCACGTCGTTCACGAGGTCGGTGAGGGTGGTACGGATGCGGCCGGTTGAGGTGTCCCACAACCGCATCCTTCCGTCCTCACTGCCGATGGCTAGGGTCCGCCCGTCCGGGCTCAAGACCAGCGAGGACTCGGATTCGATGCGGCCGGTGAGGGTGGTGCGACTGCGGCCGGTTGAGGTGTTCCACAACCGCACCGTGCCGTCCTCGCTGCTGGCGGCCAGGGTGCGCCCGTCCTGACTGAATACCACCGAGGTCACCACTCCGGTGTGGCCGGTGAGGGTGGTGCGGGTGCGGCCGGTTGAGGTGTCCCACAACCGCACCGTGCCGTCCTCACTGCTGGCAGCCAGGTTGCGCCCGTCCGGGCTGAAAACCACGTCGTGCACGAGGCCGGAGGGGTCGGTGAGGGTGGTGCGAAGGCGACCGGTTGAGGTGTCTGACAACCGCACCGTGCCGTCGTCACCGCTGGAGGCCAAGGTGTGCCCGTCCCGACTGAATGCCACCGAGATCACTCCTCCGGTGAGCGTGGTGCGGGTGGTGCGGGTGCGGCCGGTTGAGGTGTCCCACAACCGCACCGTGCCGTCGTCACCGCTGGAGGCCAAGGTGTGCCCGTCCGGGCTGAACGCCGCCCAGGACCCGAAGCCGGTGAGAATGGTGCGGAGGCGGCCGGTTGAGGTGTCCCACAACCGCACCTGGTCGGTGCCGTCCTCACTGGAGGCCAGGGTGTGCCCGTCCGGGCTGAACGCCCCCCACCCGAGGTCGGTGAGGCCGGTGAGGGTGGTGCGGAGGCGGCCGGTTGAGGTGTCCCACAACCGCACCGTGCCACCCTCGCTGCCGATGGCTACGGTGCGCCCGTCCGGGCTCAAGACCAGCGGGGCCTCGGGGTCCATGTGGCCGGTGAGGGTGGTGCGGAAGCGGCCGGTTGAGGTGTCCCACAACCGCACCGTGCCACCCTTGCTGACGGTGACCAGGGTGGGCCCGTTTCTGAACGCCACCGACTCCACGGGGCCATCATGGGCGGTGAGGCGGCGTTGTAGGGGGAGGCCTGCTGCCGCAAGGAGGCTGTTGGTGGCTTCGGTCGTGGGGCTGGTGCGGTAGGCCTGGATGGCGAGCAGGGAGGCCAGGTCCGGGTCGGTGTCGATGAGTGCGTCGGACTGGGCGGCGAGTTGCCGGGACAGTGCCTGCTGCTGGGCGGTGACGGCGGTTTGGCGTTGCCAGAAGGCCAGTCCCGCGGCGACTACGGCCAGGACGAGTAGCCCGGCCAGGAAGGTGTTGACGCGTCGGGTGCGCCGAAGGGCGGCTTGCTGGTTGCGGTGGCTGGCGGTGACGAACGCGGCGGTGCTGCTGGGCAGCCCGCGCTGCCGGGACCAGTCCAGGCCCTCGGCCAGGTCGGTCCCATGGAGCAGGTCTGCGGGGTCGTGGCGGTCGATCCAGCGGGCCCGCTGGTCCTCGGCGCGGTGCAGCCAGGCGTGGAAGCGGTGGTCCTGGTCGACCCAGTCGCGTAGTTCGGCCCAGTCGCGGGTGAGGGTGTCGTGGATGAGTTCGGCGACCAGGTCACTGGGTGGAGGGCCGGGGTCGCGGGCGGCGGTGGTGATGATGCGGTGGCGGGTGAGGGTGGCCAAGACCGCGTCGGTCATCTCCTGGGCGGGCGCGTCATCTGCTGCGGTGTCGGCTGCGAGGTCACGCAGGACCTCGAGGGGAACTTGCTGACGGGTGGCGGGGATGTGGTGGGTTTCGTCGGCGGGCCGTACCAGGGCTGTGAGGATCCGCCGGGCGGTGGCGTGATGGCTCTCGGGCAGCTGGTCAATGGCAGCGTTGCACCACGCGGCAAGGTTGCCGGTGATCTGGCCGATGCGCTCGTAGGCGGTATGGGTCAGGCGTCCGTCCACGCGGCGCTCCCACAGCCGGTTCAGGGCAAGTTCCAGCGGCGCGAGCAGGGTGACCGGGGCTCTTCGTGCAGGGGCACCGTGAGGGTCAGCGGCCAGGACATCGGCGATGATGCGCTCGCTCAGGCCGTCCTCGAAAGTGGCGCCGGCCTGGTGGGCGGGGCGGGTGACGATGGCGTGCAGGTCCTGCCGGCTCAGCGTGGCGGGCACGTTGACCAGGCCAGGGGCGGCAACCTCCAGCAGCGCTGGGGCCCGGGCGGCCAGCTGCGGGTAGAAGTCGTCCCGCATGACCAGGACCACGCTGACCGCCGCACTTGAACCGATCAATGCCGTGATCTGCTCCAGCACATCCAGGGATGTACCAGGTGGGGCGTCGTTCGCTTCTGGCCGCGCGGCTGCTGCCGAGGGGGCGAGCGGGGTGAAGACCTCCTCGAACTGGTCGATGACCAGCACGATCCGTTCGCAGCCGGGTTCGGCCTCCAGACGGTGCCGCACCGCGGCCACGAGTGGGTCGGCATCGGCGCCGGGAAGACCATGGCGGGCCAGTTCGGCCGCCAGATCTGGCCCGGGGCGCGGGACGAGCACGGGCAGCCACCGGTCGCTGCCGGGCAGCCGGCCGTCCTGGAGGGCGGGCAGCACGCCCGCCAGGACCAGCGAGGACTTGCCCGACCCGGAGGGGCCGAGCAGCAGCAGGACCCGCCGGTTCTCGGCCAGAGCCGACAGCACCGTCTCCACCGCGGTGTCACGGCCGTGGAAGAAGGCCGTGTGCTCGGCTGTGAAGGGCTCCAGGCCCCGGTAGGGGCGCACCTCACGCTCCATCAGAGCGGGCCAGACCTCCCGCAGGACCTGGGCGGGTGTGGCGTAGGCGATGCCCTGGCCTCGCAGGTGCCCATCGGGTGCGGTGATCGCGGTGAGCATGCCGATCACCAGGCCGGTCACCTCATCGACGACGGGGCCGCCGCTGAACCCCTGGGTCAGGTCGTTGGCTCCGGTCAACTGCAGCAGCCCGCCCCCACCCTCCACATCGGTGGGGGGCAGTAGGTCACCCGCCGTCCCGTAGCCGAAGTGCCCACCGGGCGGGGCCTGGGCGGGAAACCCGAAGGAGCGCACCCGATGCCCGCGGCACCCGGCCGCCGACCCCACCGGCAAGGGCTCCACCGTCGCCGGTACGTCGCTCAGCCGGATGATGGCCACGTCGTCGGCATCCGAGGCCCGCCACTGCCCGATCAGCACCTGCCCCTCAGCCTGCGGAGCCCCTTCCGCGCGAGGGAAGACCAGCTGCACCCTCTCGCCGGGACCATGGCCGCTGGCACGCACCACGTGCGCGCAGGTGACCACCACGTCCTCACCGATCAGGAACCCCGCCCCGGCCACGCCGCCTTCGGCAGACAGGATCTGGACAACCGCCGCCTGGATTCTGAGCCCGGGCCCGCCGCCGGGGGCCGAAGCAACAGCGTTCGTCGATGTCACCGAGGCCCCCGGGGGTCAGGGAGCGTCTGCGCCGGAGGCGCCGTGCCATGTCACGGTCACCCTCAGGTGACAGCCGGCCTCGCTCTTGGCGATCACCGCGCCGGCCTGAGCCGCCATGTCGACCCCGAACTCGATTTCGACCTCGTCCGGGCCAACCTTGCGCAGCTGTTCCAGCGCGGCCCGGGCCATGGCGGTGACCGGACTGAGCGCCTCCTGCAGAGTCTGCGGCAGCTCGTGGATCGCCTCGCTGACCCGTCCGGCCTTCACCGGCCCATCGGATATCTCCGGGGCCTCAAACAGGATCGAACCCCCACCCTCCAGCGGAAGACGCGCAAGACTACGCATCGGCCCCTCCCCCTCAGAATCAGGCCGTACCCGAGCGTCCAAGGCCCGTGCCGTCAAAGTAGCGGACCAGGCCATCCACGTCCTGTCATTGGACGACTACGGACTTGGCTGCGGGCGGGCAGGCCGTCGAAGGCCAGCGCACGTCGCGCCTGGTCATCCACGTCGGACTCGGCGGCCGACAGGGTCTCGTAATGTGCTTGGCTCACACCCCGGACCGGTTTAGAGGCCCGGGAGCGGCCACGCACGATATGCGATAGAGAGCCCGCACCGCAGCGCCGTCGTACCGCGTACCCGCAGTTCAGGAGCGCTTTGGCAGATCATCCCGGCATGCCCTCCGGAGCCGCGTGCGCAGGTCGATTCCTGCCAGGGTCTCGAACTCACGGCGACAGCCTTCGACTGCCCAGCGCTCAGCGCTGAATGCCTCCCCGGAGAGGCCACGTCAGTGCACAACGCGTGCACACTCGCGCGGGAACTCACGGGAACTCGCAGGTAGAAGCGGGCAGTGCCCGAAACGGAAAAGGGCCCCCACCAGGCCATAAGCCCAGGCCGGAGCCCGGCTGGCAGACGAGTCGGGCTATACGCCGGGTTCTGTCGCCCGGTCGCCTCGCGGCGGCCGGGGAGACGGCCATCCATCTAGGACCGGCGTTGCCGCCGGCCTCGTGCGGTCTACCCGCGGACTCGGGCGGGCAGCCCTCGAACGTCCGCGCAGAGCCACCTTTTACAGCGGCTCCTCTTGACCTTGCTCCGGGTGGGGTTTACCTAGCCGCCTGAGTCACCTCAGGCGCTGGTGGTCTCTTACACCACCGTTTCACCCTTACCGAGGGCCGAAGCCCCCGGCGGTTTGCTTTCTGTGGCACTGTCCCGCGGGTTACCCCGGGTGGCCGTTAGCCACCACCCTGCCCTGTGGAGCCCGGACGTTCCTCGGGAAGGTCCACAAGGACCTCCACGCGGCCGTCCGCCCGGCTCGTCTGCCGTGTCGACCATGGTACCGGGCGTGCGGCCCGCCTCGGTCCCGCCGTCGCCAGGACCGAGCCCGCCAGGATCAGGGCGAAGGCCACGGCTATCCCCGCCGTGAGGTGTTCGTCCAGGAACAGCGCGCCCGCCGCCACCGCGACCGCCGGGTTGACGTACGTGATCACCGTCGCCCTCGTCGGGCCCGCCTCCTTGATCAGTTCCAGGAAGGCCACGAAGGCGACCGCCGTGCAGATGACACCAAGGCCGGCGAGCGCGGCCAGGACCTGCCCGGACGGGACCGCATCCGGCCGCGTGGCCGCCGCCGCAGGGGCGTACACCAGCGCCGCCAGGGCCAGGCACGGGGCCGTGAGGTGGAGTGACGGTACATCCTTGAGGTGGCGGGCGGCTATCACCGGTGCCGTTGCGTAGCCGACGACCGTCAGGAGGACCTCGGCCAGTGAGCGGGCGTCGCCGCCGGTCAGGTGGGGGACCGTGAGGACCGCGACGCCGGAGAGGCCCAGGGCCAGGCCTGCCATGCGGCGGGCGCCGAGCCGTTCCGTGTCGCCGAAGAGGCGGGCGGCGGCCACGCCGACGATCGGTACGCCCGCGATGAGCAGGCCCGCGGTGGAGCTGGAGAGGTGGCGCTCGGCGTCCGTCAGGGTCCACCAGGGGACCATGATCTCGATGCACGCGAAGGCCAGCATGGGGCGCCAGTGGGTTCGTACGGTCCGGGTCAGGCCGCCTTGGCGTATCGCGAAGGGGAGCAGCAGCGCGGCTCCTACCGCGCAGCGCGTGAACACCACCATCGACGGGGACACACCGTCCACCGCCACCTTGATCATCAGGTAGGGGATGCCCCAGACCACTCCCATCAGGGAGAACAGAAACCAGCCACGTGCAGTCATGCGGGCAGTTTCGGCCGCGTCGGCGGCCGGAGTCTTGAACGCTGTTGCGCTACGCCGGCGGTGACACGCTCGCGCGATACGCCGCCGGGGTCACCCCCAGCACCCGCCGGAACCAGCGGGTGAGGTGCGCCTGGTCCGCGAAGCCCACGAGCGAGGCCACCTCGGCGGGGCGGAGGCCGGACTCCAGCAGCCCCCGGGCCCGGTTCACCCGGTGCTGGGCCAGCCAGGCGTACGGCGGTATCCCCATCGTCGTACGGAAGGCGCGCAGGAGTTGGTAGCGGGACAGGCCCAGGTCGGTGGCGAGGGAGGTGAGGGAGGGGGGTGCCTGGAGTTCGTCGGCCAGGCGGTCGCGTACGGCGTGGGCTATGTGGGCCGCTCCGGGGACCGTGTCGCAGGCCGGGCGGGCCGTGGAGTGGCGCCGGGCCAGGGCCGTGAACAGCCACGGGAGGCGGGACTCGGCCTCCAACGGGTCGGGGCAGACGCTCAGTTCGGTGTGCGCGGTGCGCAGGGCGGCGGCCAGCTCGGGGTCGTCGAGGAGGGGTTCGCGGAAGTGCGGGAGGCCGCCCAGGGTGCCCTCGGTGAGCAGGGAGGGCTCGGCGTAAAGGGCCCGGTAGGCGAAGCCGTCGGAGGCGGCCGGGCCGCCGGTGTGCATCTCGCCGGGGGCCAGGACCACGATCGATCCGGGGCCGGTGTGGATGCGGCCGCCGCGGTAGTCGATGATCTCGGAGCCGCCGACGCAGACGCCGATGGTGAACTCGTCGTGGGCGTGCGGCGCGTAGCGGAACGTGTCGAAGCGTGCGGTCAGCAGGTCGAGGGGCCGGCCGTCACGGCCGAGGGTGGCCCGCGTCCAACGGGCCTCTTCGCGTACGGTCCCGCTCACGGTCGCCTCCCTCCCCCGGTTCCTGCTTGGTGCGCTCGCGCCTCGCCCGGGGCTCAGTGGCCTTGGGCAGTGCGCCTACGGGTGCAACGCCCGCGTTCCCCGTTTCCATGCCGCGTCGAGATCCGCGTCGTCCGGAAATCGGCCGTGGATCTCCAGGATCACCATGCCGTGGGCGAACGCCCAGGTCGCGCGGGCCAGGTCCAGATCGCCTCCGCAGGCCCGCATCAGCGGTGCGGCGGCCCGGTCCTCCAGGCCCGCCGGGAGGGACGCGCGCGGCAGGGGGCGCTCGGTGGCCAGGCAGTAGAGGTGGGGATGGGCGAGGGCGTACGTGCGGTACGCCTCGGCCAGCGCGGGGAGCGAGCCGGGCTCGCGCGCCTCGGCGGCCTCCATGGCCTCGGCGGACTCGGCGAGCATCTGCGCGATCACCTCGACCTCCACCGCCTGCTTGTCGGGGAAGTGCTTGTAGAGGGACGGGGCCTTGATGCCGAGGTGCTCGGCGAGGGCCCGCATGGTGAGCGCGGCGGGGCCCGACTCTTCTAGGAGGGTCCGGGCGGCCGTCACGATCTCCTGGGATCGTGCGGAGCGTGCAGATCGTGCGGTCGGTCGTTCAGCCACGCTGGAAGCCCTCCTTCGTCCGCAGTCCGTATCCGAAGGCGCGATCGTACGAGATGTGGGCGAGCCAGCCGCACAGGGCCGCGAAGGCGGGGGCCCAGGTCACCGGGGCCGCCAGCGTGTAGAGCGCCACGAGGGCGAGCGGGACCAGGGCCCGGTGCAGCGCGTTGTAGTACGGCACCGCGCGGGGCGGGAGCTGCCCCTTCGCCATGCGGGGCGCGTCGTCGAGGGCGACCAGGAAGGTCAGGTCCGGGAGGACGAAGAACACGAGCGCGAGCGTGCCCGCGAGCCAGCCGTGGTTCACGGCTTCGAGGACGGCGAACGCGGACCAGAACAGGGCGCCGGCGAGCCAGGCGATGCGGCGGAGCGTGGGGAAGACGGGGCGAGAGGGGGTGACGGTGTGGGTGCTCATGGCTGTCTCCTTGGACCGCAGGCGTCCGGCTAACGCCGTTAGCCACGACGGTATGGCTAACAGCGTTAGCCGTCAAGGATCGAGACGGACTGAAGAGCTGCTCGCGACTGGACGGGTGAGGACTCAGTCGGCTCGCACTGGGCGGGTGGACTCAGCCGTCGCCCACAACCGGGCGGGTGAGAACTCAGCCACCGAGAGCGGGCGAGACGGCTCGCTCCAGCGCGTTGAACGCGGCGCCCAGTCGTGCCGCGTGGTCCCCGGCGACATCGTCCGCGCGCTCCCCCGCGAGCAGGCGCCGCGCCGAGGTGACGTAGACCGAGCGGTACGCGGCGACGATCAGGGCGGCAACGAGGTGCGGGTCACGGAACTCGGCCGTCTCCCGCAGGGCGTCCGCGAGTGCGTGCTCGACCCCCTCGACGCCTTCACGGGCCCGCGCCCGCAGCGCCGACGAGTCGATCACGACCTGCCAGAAGGCCGGAAAGTCGTCGTCGACCCCGGACAACGGATGCCTCTGGTCGAGGAGTTCGAGTGCCAGGCGGCGCAGCGAGGCGAGCGGGGTCTCGCCAGGCCCACGCCGCCGTACGGCCGCGGTGAACATCTCGACGGTTTCGGGGATGCGGTCGAGGACGAGGTCTTCCTTGCGCGGGAAGTAGTTGAACACGGTCATGGCCGAGACGTCCGCGGCTCGGGCGATCTCCGCGACGGTCACATGGTCGAAGCCGCGCTCGACGAACAGCTGCGTGGCGAGGTCCGAGATCCGCTGCCGCGTCGCCCGCTTCTTGCGCTCCCGCAGGGGAAGTTCAGCACTTTCATCCACCGACGCCTTCTCCATCATGGGAAAACTATAGCGGACATAAAATTTTAGTGACTACACTAAAGTCATGAACGCAAACGTGGACACAGACCTGGACACATCCATGAGCAGCGTCATCGACATCGACTACGACGTGGTGGTGGCCGGCGCCGGGCCCGTCGGGTTATTGCTGGCCTGCGAGCTTCAGCTCGGCGGGGCCCGGGTGCTCGTCGTCGAGCGGCTGCCCGAAGTGGACGAGACGATCAAGGCGGCGGCCATCAACATGCCCAGTGCCGTGGCGCTCGACCGGCGGGGGATGCTGCCCGCCCTGGCCGAGGTGCAGGAGCGGGCGCTGAGCGGTTTCCGGGGGTTCCTCAAGGCGCGCGGCGGCGGTGAAGCGACGCCTCCGCCGCCCAAGTTCGCCGGGCACTTCGCCGGGATCATGCTGAAAGCCGGTCTGTTCGACGAGTCGGACCCGGCCTTCGCGAACATCGGCCCCGCCGGTGAAGTCGGCCTCGTCCCGCAGGCGGCCCTGGAACGGCTGCTCACGGAGCGCGCGGACGGGCTGGGCGTGGAGCTGCGCAGGAACGTGGAGTTGACCGGGTTCGAGGCGGGCCCCGACGGGGTGACCGTGCACACCTTGCGTACGGACGGGTCCGCGCCGCAGGACATTCGCGCGGGCTGGCTCGTGGGCTGCGACGGCGGCCGCAGCGCGGTCCGCAAGCTCGCCGGGTTCGCGTTCCCCGGCACTGCGCCGGAGATCACCGGCTATCAGGCGATCGTCGAGATGACCGGCTCCGAAGGGCTGAAGGACGGCTGGAACACGACGGACGTCGGGACGTACGTCCACGGCCCGATGCCCGGCCGCGTCCTGACCGTCGAGTTCGACGGGCCGCCGGCCGACCGCGAGACGCCCGTGACCGCCGAGGAGCTGCAGGCGAGCCTGCGCCATGTCTCCGGGGTGGACGTCACGGTGACCAAGGTGCACTCCGTGACCCGCTTCACCGACAACTGCCGTCAGGCGACCAGCTATCGCGCGGGCCGGGTGCTCCTCGCGGGCGACGCCGCGCATGTGCACTCGCCGTTCGGCGGGCAGGGACTGAACCTGGGCATCGGGGACGCTATGAACCTCGGCTGGAAACTCGCCGCGGAGGTGCGCGGGTGGGCGCCGCAGGGATTGCTGGACTCGTACACGGCGGAGCGGCATCCGATCGGCGCGTGGGTGCTCGACTGGACGCGGGCCCAGATCGCGCTGATGCGCCCGGAGTCGCACTCCCGCGCCCTGCGCGAGGTGGTCACGGACCTGGCGGAGACGGTCACCGGCACCACGTATCTCGTCAAGAAGATCTCCGGCGTCTGGCAGCGGTACGACCTTCCCGGCGGCCACCCTCTGACCGGCCGCAGCGCACCCGACCTCGAACTCTCCGACGGCCGCCGCCTCGCCGACCTCCTCCACGGTGGCCGAGCACTGCTCCTGGACCTCTGCGACGACCCGAAACTCCGGGCCCGCACCGAGGGGTACGGCGACCGGCTGGACGTCGTCACCGCCGCCTGCCCCGGCCGACCGGGGCTTGCGGGGCTGCTCGTACGGCCGGACGGAATCACGGCGTGGGCGGCGGACGACACGGACGGCACGGTCACCGAGCACACCGGGGACTCGCAGGACGCACTCGTCGACGCGCTGGCCCGGTGGTGCGGAACGCCGGAGGTGTGACCCTGGCCGACATCGCGGCCGTCCGCCGCAAACTGCGCACCACCCACGAACCGGCTGAGGGCGAACTGCGCCTGGCCCTCGGCGCCCAGACCGCCGTCACCCTCGAACTCACCGCCCCAGTACGGCATGTCACCTTCCTGGGACGAGAACGTGGGACGGGAGCGGCCCGTACGTCTCGAGCGCCTGCACGCGGACGATCCCAACGAGCTCGCTTCCGCTCTCACGCGGGCGCGAACAGCACCTTCGCCGCTCCCGGGTCCGCCTGGGTGAGCCGCACTCGCAACCGCTCCCCCAGCGGCAGCCGGGACGTGCCGCCCGCGATACGGGCGAAGACGGCCGGGGACTCCAACTGCACGGTCCCGACGGTGGGTTCGTGCTCCGCTACGTCGACCACGCAGCCCTCGAAGATGTCGCCCACGCGGTCCTTGAGCAGCGCGGCCTCCACGATGTCCACGCACTCGCGCTCGACGGTGCCCGCGCGACGGGCGCCGTCGGCCATCTGTCCGGGGAGGGCGTCGAGGGCCGCGAGGACCCACTCGGGGGGCGGCTGATGCGCGGCGGCCGCGAGGCACAGCTCCGAGGCGTAGCGGTCGGCGAGGCGGCGCAGGGGGGCCGTGCAGTGTGCGTAGGGCGCGGCCACGGCGGAGTGGGAGATGACCTGTGGGAGGGCGCCGTCCCGGAACACCGTGTAGCCCGCGCCGCGCAGCAGCGTCGTGCACTCCTGGAGGAAGGCCGCGTGGTGCGGCCAGTGCGGGTCGAGGGAGCGGATGAGCTCCGCGTACGAGACATGGTGCGGCCAGTCGATGCGGAGGGCCTTGGCCGTACGGCGCAGCCGGCCCACCGCGCCGTCCGGGGCGGCGGGCAGCGTACGCAGGATCCCCGTGCCGTGCGAGAGCATCAGCTCGGCCGCCGCCATCCCGGTGAGCAGGGAGAGCTGTGCGTTCCAGTGCTCGGTGGGGAGCGGGGCACGGTAGACGAGTTCGTACGTCCCGTCCTCGTCGACGATTTCCTGCTCGGGGACGTTCAGCGAGATGCCGCCGCGCTCGACCTCCAGTCGTTCACGGGCCTGGCCGATGTCCTTGAGGAGGGCCAGCGGCTCCTCCGCCGTCCCCTCCCCGATCTGCTTCTGCGCGTGCAGGTAGTCGAGCTTGGCGCGGCTGCGTACGAGGGCACGGCGTACGTCGGTCGCCTCCGTACGGCCGTCCGAGTCGAGGTCGATCGTCCACAGCACGGCCGGGCAGGTCCGGTCCGGGAGCAGGCTGGCGGTGCCTTCGGAGAGCTGGGCCGGGTGCAGCGGGACCTTCTCGTCCGGGAAGTAGAGGGTCGTGACGCGGCGGTGGGCCTCGGCGTCCAGGGCGCCGCCCGGTGCGACGAAGGCGGCGACGTCGGCGATGGCGTACCGGACGCGGTAGCCGCCCTTCTCGCGGCGCGCGAGGTGCATCGCCTGGTCGAGGTCGGTGGACGTCGGGGGGTCGATGGTGAAGAAAGGGATGTCCGTCGCGTCGTAGGAGGGCAGCCGGGGTGGCCGCGCGGCCTCGGCAAGGACGTCGGGCGGGAAGCTCTCGGACACCCCCAGCTCGGTCCGCAGCGCGCGGAGGGCGGCTCGCAGGGGAGCCTCCGGTGCACCGGTGACGCGTATGTGGCGGCGAGGCATAGGGCGAGCGTAGGACGGGCTCCTTGACCCGGCACCCCGAGTTCGCCCGGGAATCCGGGATCGACCCGCACCGCGAGTTCGCCCAGGGCCCCGAGTTCGCCCAGCACCCAGAGTGCGCCTGGCACCCGGAGGTCGCGGGGCACTCCGAATTCACCCGGCACCCCGAACGCTTAGGCTGGCGCCGGGCCACACCACCGTTAGGAGAACCACACCGTGCTCGTGCTGCTGCCGCCCTCCGAAGGCAAGGCGCCCTCCGGCCGGGGAACCGCGCTGAAGCTGGAGTCGCTGTCCCTGCCGGGCCTCACCGAGGCGCGGCAGGCGGTCCTCGACGAGCTGGTCGAGCTGTGCGCGGCCGACGAGGAGAAGGCCCGTGAGGTGCTCGGACTGAGCGAGGGCCTGCGCGGCGAGGTCGCGAAGAACGTGGACCTGCGGACGGCGGGCGCGCGTCCGGCCGGGGAGATCTACACGGGTGTCCTGTACGACTCCCTGGACCTGGCCTCCCTGGACACGGCGGCGAAGCGGCGGGCGGCGCGTTCGCTGCTCGTGTTCTCGGGGCTGTGGGGCGCGGTCCAGGTGACCGACCGGATCCCCTCGTACCGCTGCTCGATGGGGGTCAAGCTGCCCGGGCTCGGGGCGCTGGGCGCGCACTGGCGTACGCCGATGGCCACCGCACTGCCCGAGGCGGCCGACGGCGGGCTCGTGCTGGACCTGCGCTCCTCGGCGTACGCGTCGGCATGGAAGCCCAAGGGCGAGCTCGCGGGGCGGACGGCGACCGTGCGGGTGCTGCACTCCCAGATGGTGAACGGGGTCGAGAAGCGTTCCGTCGTCAGCCACTTCAACAAGGCGACCAAGGGCAAGATCGTACGCAGCCTGCTCAGCGCGGGCGCGGCACCGAAGGGCCCGGCGGAGCTGGTGGAGGCGCTGCGGGACCTCGGGTACGTGGTGGAGGTCGAGGCTCCCGGTAAGGCGGGCAGGCCGTGGGCGCTGGACGTGGTGGTCACGGAGATCCACTGACGTACTCCCCTTTGCGGGTCGCGCACGCGACGTCGCGGGGTGCGAGCGCGGCCCGGCCAGGGTTGCGGCCGGCTCCGCGAGGGCGACTCGACCGAAGTCGCGGCGCGCGCCGTGAGCGCGACTCGACCAAGGGCGACCAAGGTCGCGGTCCGCTCCGCGAGCGCCGCTCGATCAAGGTGTGGCGCTCCGCCGGCGCGGAGCCACCCGAGACCCATTGCAGCATGTGCAACATCCTTTGCGCATGCTGCACACCCCGGGCAGGATGAGGCGTATGACTTCGCCGCTGCCCTCGTCCTCGTCTGCCTCCGTAATGGACCTCGCCCCCGTGGTCCCCGTCGTCGTGGTCACGGACGCCGCCGACGCCGTACCCCTGGCGCGGGCGCTGGTCGCGGGCGGGCTGCCCGCGATCGAGGTGACGCTGCGGACGCCGGCCGCGCTGGACGCGATCCGGGCGATCGCGGATCAGGTGCCGGACGCGGTGGTCGGCGCGGGCACGGTCCTGTCACCGGAGCAGGTGGCCGACTCGGTGGCGGCGGGCGCCCGCTTCCTGGTCAGCCCGGGCTGGACGGACGTACTGCTCGATGCCATGCAGGCGTCCGGGGTGTCGTTCCTGCCGGGGGTGTCCACCACGTCGGAGGTCGTGGCGCTGCTGGAGCGGGGCGTGCGCGAGATGAAGTTCTTCCCGGCGCAGGCGGCGGGCGGGACGGCGTATCTCAAGTCGCTGGCGGGCCCGCTGCCGCAGGCGCGGTTCTGCCCGACGGGCGGCATCGGTCCGGCCTCCGCGCCGGAGTACCTCGCACTTCCCAACGTCGGCTGCGTGGGAGGGAGTTGGATGCTCCCGCAGGACGCGGTCGCGGGACGGGACTGGGGGCGGATCGAGGCCCTGGCGCGGGAGGCCGCGGCGCTCAGGCACCCACTCGGATGACGACCGCTCAGGCCGCCACCCGGTGACGACGGCTTACGTCGCCGCGCGGATGACGACACGTTAGGCCACCACTCGGTTGATGGCCGCTCAGGCCGCCGCACGAATGCCGACGGCTCAGGCCGCCACCCTGATGACGACCTTGCCGAAGGCCGTCCCGCTCTCGTAGTAGCGGAAGGCCTCGTGGACCTCGTCGAAGCCGTAGACGCGGTCGATGACCGGGCGCGTTCCGTGCAGCGTCAGCGCCCGGTTCATGGCCTCGAAGTGCGCCCGGCTGCCGACGAACACCCGGCGGATCGTCGCCAGACTCGCCGCGTACGCCGCGTTGGAGATCTCGATGCCCGGCTTGCGCGCATTGCCGGTGATCAGGAGCACGATCTGGCTGTAGAGCGCGGCGGCGCGCATCGACTGCTCGATCGTGTCGGGGCCGTTGGTCTCGACGACGAGGTCGGCACCGCGACCGCCGGTCAACTTTCTTACCGTCAACCCCCATTCGGGGTTCTCGGCATAGTTGACGACGTGGTCCGCACCAAGCGCCTTGAGACGGTCGGCCTTCGCAGCGCTCGACGTCGTCGCGATGACCTCGGCGCCCAGCATCTTGGCGAACTGCACCACGAAGAGGGACAGCGCGCCGGTGCCCAACGTGAGCACGGTCTGGCCGGGGGCGAGGGGCTCGCCGCCCGTCAAGGAGTGCCAGGCGGTGACTCCGGCGCAGGGCAGACAGGCCGCCTCTTCCCAGGTCAGGTGGTCCGGGACGAGTACGGCGGCCTCCTGGTCCAGGACGGCGTACTCGGTGAGCATGCCGTTCAGGGTGGCGCCCGGCTGGTCGAACCGGTCCGGCGTGATCCGTCCGTCGAGCCAGTTGGGGAAGTACGTGCCCGCCACCCGGTCACCGACCGCGAAGCCGGTCACCTGCCCTCCCACTGCCACGACTTCGCCCGCTCCGTCGCTCACCGGGATCACATCCGGCACGGCCTTCAGCGGGTAGGTCCCCTTCATGAGCAGGAGATCGCGCTTGTTGAGGGAGACGGCGCGGACGCGGACGAGGATGTCGCGGGGGCCGGGCTCCGGGCGGTCGGTATCGCGCGGGACGATCCCGTCGACGGTACCGAGCGTTTCGAGGTGATAGGCGCGCATGTCCGCTCCCTGAGGTCTGCTCCGTGGATGCGTCCATGCTGCTCGGACGGGGTACGCCGCTCAATTCCCGGCAAGGTATGGCAGCCCGCCGGGACGGCGATGTCGTAGCGACGACTGTCGTCGTAGAGACGGCTGCGTCCGCAGAGACCGCTGCATTCGTTGAGATGGCGACGTCGTGAGACAGCTGTCGTCGTGGAGAGAGCCATGTCGTGGAGGCGGCGATGTCGTACCCGTGACGTACAACTGATCCATGACCACCAGCATCTCCACCGAGCCTCCTCCCTTCGCCCGGGAGCTGTTGCGCTGGCGCACCGCGCGCCGGGTCAGCCAGTTGGAGCTCGCCTCGCGGGCGGGGACGACGCAGCGGTACGTCAGTTTCATCGAGCGTGGGCGTTCGGTGCCCGGCAGAGAGATCGTGATCAGGCTCGCCGAGTCGCTGGAGCTCACGCTGCGGGAGCGCAACTCACTGCTTCTGGCGGCCGGTTACGCGCCCGCGTTCGCCGAGTCACCGCTCGACGCGGTCGCGCTGAAGCCCGTACGGGAGGCGCTGGACAGCATTCTCGAAGGGCATCTGCCCTATCCGGCCGTGGTGGCGGGGCCGCGGGGTGAACTCGTCGCTGCCAACGAGGCGTTCGACGTGCTCACCGAGGGGGCAGCCCCGGAACTGCTCGCACCACCCGTCAACGTGCTGCGGCTCGCCCTGCATCCGCGCGGGATGGCGTCACGGGTGTTGAACCTGGACGCGTGGGGGCAGCACATCGTGGAGAACCTGCGGGCCCGGGCCGTACGCAGCCCGGATCCCCACCTCGGCGCGCTCGCCGAGGAGTTGGCGGGGTACGTACCGGCGAGCGAGCCCGGCGCGGACTACCTCGGCTTCGCCGTACCGCTGCGACTGCGATGCCCGGAGGGCGAGTTGAGACTGCTCACCACGCTGACGTCGTTCGCGACGGCGGTGGACGTCACGCTCGCCGAACTCCACCTGGAGGCCTTCCTCCCGGCGGACCGGGAGACGGCGGAGATCCTGCGCGAGCGCGCGGCCGGGCGTGCGGGTCATGCCGGGCGTGCCGGCCGTGCCGGGCAGCGCGCGTGATCAGCGCAGGTGAGACGTGTCGTTGAACAGCCGGACGCTCGCGTTGCCGTCCGCGTAGTACGCCACCGCGGAGAGCGAGGCCGCGGACAGTTCCATACGGAACAGGGACTCCGGCGGGGCGCCGAGGGCCAGGCGTACGAGGGTCTTGATCGGGGTGACGTGCGAGACGAGCAGGACGGTGCGGCCCGCGTAGGAGGCGATCAGCTTGTCGCGGGTGGTGGCCATGCGGCGGGCGGTCGCCGCGAAGCTCTCGCCGCCGCCGGTCGGTTCGGCCTTCGGCGAGGCGAGCCAGGCGTTCAGGTCGTCGGGGTAGCGCTCCCGCACCTCGCCGAACGTCAGGCCCTCCCAGGCGCCGAAGTCCGTCTCGCGCAGCCCGTCCTCGATGACCACGTCGAGCCCGAGGCGGGCGGCGACGGCCCCCGCGGTTTCCCGGGTCCGGGTGAGCGGCGACGCCACGATCGCCTGGATCGTGCCGCGCGCGGCCAGCGCCGCGGCGACGCGCTCGGCCTGCTCGCGGCCCACATCGGACAGCGACGGGTCGGTGCCGCCGCTGCCCGAGAACCGCTTCTGCGGGGTCAGGAGGGTCTCGCCGTGGCGCAGGAGTACGAAGGTGGCGGGGGCGCCCAGGTCGGGGGGCGCGCCCCAGCCGACGGTCGGCGTCGCGGTCGTCTCACTCGTCGCGGTCGTCTCGCTCGCCGCCGTCGCCACGTTCCGCGCGGCGCGGACATCGGCGTCGGCCTGTGCGGTTCCGCCGCCGGGTGACGGGTGGCTGCCGGAAGTCGTCATGCTGCGGGCCGTCTGTGGCTGGTCGCGCAGTTCCCCGCTCCCTTGACGGGGCGCTCCGGAGCCCGGCGCCTCGGCAGGCGCCACGCCGCCGCGTGTCCCTGCCAGTGCCGCCCGTGCCTTCGCTGCGCCCGCTGCCGCGTCCCCGGGCGGGCCCGTCGGCTCGGGCGCCGCGGACCGGGCCGCGCGCGCGTCCAGTTCCGCTGTCGAGGCCGACGGCGACCACTGCTCGCCCCGCCTGCCCGCGTCCATCGCCTCGTTGGCGAGCCGGTCGGCGTGCTTGTTCTGCTCGCGCGGGATCCACTCGTACGTGACCTGCTCGGGCGGGCAGATCCGGGCGGCCTCGGCGGCCAGCGGCTTCATGTCCGGGTGCTTGATCTTCCAGCGGCCGGACATCTGCTCGACGACGAGCTTGGAGTCCATCCGGACCCGGACGCGTGCGGCCGGGTCCAGTTCACGGGCCGCCGTCAGGCCCGCGATCAGCCCCCGGTACTCCGCGACGTTGTTGGTGGCGATGCCGATGTACTCGGCGCGCTCCACCAGCGTCTCCCCGGTGGCCGCGTCGATGACCACGGAGCCGTAGCCCGCGGGCCCCGGGTTGCCCCGGGAACCGCCGTCGGCCTCGACGATGAACTCCCGCACGCGTCAAGCCCCTTACAGATTTCTTGCAGACCTACGGGTCTACGGACCTACAGACCGGACTCGGACGTGCGCACCAGGATGCGGCGGCAGTTCTCGCAGCGCAGCACGGTGTCCGGAGAGGCCGCCTTCACCTCGTTGACCTCGGTGATGTTGAGCTCCAGGCGGCAGCCCTCGCAGCGGCGCTGGTAGAGCCGGGCCGCGCCGACGCCGCCCTGCTGCTCGCGCAGCTTGTCGTAGAGCTTGAGGAGGTCGGCGGGGATCGTGCCGGCGATGACTTCGCGCTCCTTGTTCGCCGTCGCGGTCTCGCCGTCGAGGGACTCGAAGGCGGCGTCCCGGCGCGCGGTCGCGTCGTCGATCTTCGACTGGACGGAGGAGACCCGCTCGGTCAGCTCGGCGAGGCGCTCCTGGGCGGACTCGCGGCGCTCCATGACCTCCAGGACGACGTCCTCGAGGTCGCCCTGGCGCTTGGCGAGGGAGGTGATCTCGCGCTGGAGGTTCTCCAGGTCCTTGGGGGACGACACGGCGCCCGAGTCGAGGCGCTTCTGGTCGCGGGCGGCGCGCTGGCGCACCTGGTCGACGTCCTGCTCGGCCTTGGTCTGCTCGCGGGCGCAGTCGCTCTCCTCGGTCTGCGCGGCGACGAGCAGGTCGCGCAGCTGCGTGAGGTCCTTGTTCAGCGACTCGATCTCGGCGTGCTCGGGCAGCGACCTCCGCTTGTGCGCCAGCTGCTGGAGGCGCACGTCGAGGGCCTGGACGTCGAGAAGTCGAATCTGGTCGGCGGGCGCGGCGTTCAGTTGGGGGCTCCTGATGTGTCGGTGGTAGAGGCCGCGTGGGCGGTCCAGGGGTCGGTGACCGTCTTCGAGACGTGGACCCTCAGGCCCCATCCATGACGGTCGGAGATCTCGTCGAGCTGGGCGGCGGCCAGCTCGCACCAGGGCCACTCGGTGGCCCAGTGCGCCGCGTCGAGCAGCGCGAGAGGACTGTGGGCGCGGGCCTCGGACGCCGGGTGGTGGCGCAGGTCCGCGGTGAGGAAGGCGTCCACGCCGGCGGCGCGTACGTCGTCGAAGAGGCTGTCGCCGGAGCCGCCGCTGACCGCGACGGTGCGTACCAGCGCCTCGGGGTCGCCCGCGACGCGGATGCCCTGCGCGGTGGCGGGCAGCCGCTCGGCGGCGCGCGCGGCGAGTTCGCGGACGGTCAGCGGATGGTCCAGCTCGCAGACTCGGCCAAGACCCCGGCGGCCGTCCGGGTCGGTGGGGTCCGGCACGAGGGGGCGTACGACGCGAAGGTCCAGCGCGCCGGCGAGTGCGTCGGAGACTCCCGGATCTGCGCGGTCGGCGTTCGTGTGCGCGACGTGCAGCGCGATGTCGTTCTTGATCAGGGTGTGCACGACGCGGCCCTTGAAGCCGGTGGCCGCCACCGTCGTCGTACCGCGCAGGTAGAGCGGATGGTGGGTGACCAGCAGATCGGCACCCAGTTTCAGCGCCTCGTCGACGATGTCCTGGACGGGGTCGACCGCGAACAGTACGCGCGTGACCTCCTGGTCGGGGTCACCGCAGACGGTGCCGACCGCGTCCCAGTCCTCGGCCCTCTCGGAGGGCCAGAGGGTGTCGAGCGCGGCGATGACTTCAGACAGACGGGGCACGGGGAAAGGCTACCTGCCTTACGTCCCTGTCCGTCCGGTCGCGGACCACTCGACCGGCACCCCGGCGGCGGGCGGGTCCGGACACTCGCTCCCCCACCCCTGCCTCCCGGCCACCGGCCAGCACATTCGCCCCCGTTCCCTCAGGCGAATCCCGACATGGCCACCCTTATGTGTGAAGCCGCAGCCCGTCGGTCCCACGTCTGTGCGTACGAAAACTAGCTTCGTCGCCGGAGGTGACCGAACGATGACAGTCTGTGCGACGGAGCCCGTGGCGGAGAACGAGGACGAGACCCAAAACGCGCGCCAAGAGGCGAACCACGACGTGAACGACTGGACCGCCCGTCCCACCTGTGTGATCACCGCTGACGGCACGTACGCGGCGCGTCTCACCCTGGCCGGCGACTGCTGGTACCCCGAGCGCTGGACGCTGGACGGCCCCGAGCCGTACGCCGTACCGCTGCCGACCCACCAGCCGGAGGAGCCCGGCACCGAGGTGCTGCCACTGACCGACGGAAGGGTGCTGATCCACCGCGTGACGGACGGACGGCACGTCTTCTCGCTGCTGTACCCGACCGGGCCCGGCACCGGCGAACTGCCGCTGGGCGCCGTGGAGTGCCCCGACAAGGACACCCGGCTGCGGCTGCTGCCACCCGCGCCGGGCGGGCAGCGCGCGTACGCCCTCGCCGTGGGCTGTGGCTCCACCGCGGTGTGGCTGGTGGCGGGCGGCGCGTTCGGTCCGGAGCATCGGGCCCAGGTGCCGGGCCACTGTTCGGGCGGGGTGTGGCTGGACGGCACCGGCCGTCTGCTCGCGCTCGACCGCTTCCAGAACGGCCGCACCAAGACGGTGGTCGTCGACCTCGAACGCGGCGGTGAAATGTCACCGTTCCTCCAGATCGCCGAGCACAGCAACGACCGCCTGCTCCTCGCCGACGCCGACAGCGGCCTCCTCCTCGTCCGCTCCGACGCCCCGTCCCCGGGCCACGACCGCCTCGGCTGGGGCGTCGTCGGCAGCACGCTGCCCATCCGCTTCCCGGAGTGCCTGCGCCTGACGGACTGCGCGGTGACACCCTTCGCGATCCAGCCGGGCCAGATGCTCACCCCCGAGACCTGCGCGGTCGCCCTGCGCATCGACGGCCCGGCGGGCACCTGGCTGGGCATCTGGCGCCCGGCCGAACGCCAGATCCACCATCTCCCGGCCCCCGAGGGCTGGTTGGCGGGCACCGGCCTGTGGACCAGAGAGGGGGTGCTCCACCTGCCCTACGCGACGGCAGCGGTGCCGTGCGGGGTGGCACGGGTGGCAGCACCCACGGGGGCGGGGGAAGAGGGCCCTGACCGGGACGCCGGCCGGGGCCCCGAGACACGAACGTCGGGCCGCCCGGTCCCGCTCCAACAGGCACCGCTGAAGGGCCGGGTGGTGCAGTTGAACCGCCGGGGCGTGCGACTGAACACCCCAGGGCTCCAACTGCACAAGCCCGCCCGGACACCCTCCGCCCGTCCGGCGTTCGAGGGCGAGGCCGTTCAGGTACCCGCAACCCGTGCGGCGTTCGAGGACGAGGCCCTTCAGACCGGAGGGGGGTCCAGGGGCGATGGGGGTCCCGTCCCCCCTGCACGACCGAAGCCGGGCGTTTGGGAGAGGGTCGGCGTGCTGGGGGTGCAGAGCTCTCCCCCACCGACACCCCCGCAATGACCGCCGGTTAGAATCCCCCGGCTGTAAAAGAAGGATCTTGCATACGGGGTGAACACTTCAATGAGCGACATCAGCACGATGGAAGCGCCGGGAACCGACTCCCACGAGGCCACGGCTCAGGCCGAAGGCCATGGCAGGCACCGCGGCCCGAACTCCGGCCACGACGACGCGGCGACCCCGCAGGGCCGCCACCGCAAGCCGTCCGACCAGAACAACGCGGCCTGACGGCACGCCGAACCCGGCACACGGCCCCGCTCGCCATGACGGACGCTGTTGGTTAATTTCGGGGCTGCCTGTTACTTCGCCCCGCTGACTGCTTCTTGGTCGGCGGGGCGAAGTGCTGCGAAGTGGCTGGTGCGGGTGCGGGTCCGGGGCGTGTTGGTGAGGTGGGCGTCGATGCGGGCGAGGTTGATCGCGGCGCCGGTGAGCTGGTGCTGGAGGCTTGTCTTGGTCAGGCCTCGGTAGCGGGATCCGCGCAGGCCGGAACGTTGGACGGCTTGGGCGATGGTGCCCTCGACTCCGGCCCGGACTTTGTAGCGTTCCTTCCAGGCGTCGGTCTGCTGCTCGGCCCTGGCCGCCTGGAGCGCGTGGTGTTCGTCGTGGCGGCGCAGTCGCAGTTCGCGGGGTCGTTTGGTGCTGGGTGTGTTGATGCAGCCCGCGCGGCGACCAGGCCGACCTGCCCCGCGCCGGGAACAGGTCCGCGAACTCCTCGTCACTGAACAACGGTCCCAGTTCGTCCCTCACCCGGATCGCCAGGCTCCCCTTCGGGAACGCGGCCCGAGCCACCCGCACCGTCTCCGCCGGGATCTCCCCAGATCCGTTCGGCTGCATCGACATCCGCACCCACCCCATACGACAACGTCGGCCTTCAAGGCCACATCCAGGTCTTGAAGGCCGACGTCACGCGCAGCCTCGAATTAACCAACAGCGTCCGCCATGGTGAGTGGGGCCGTCGACGTCCAAAAGACCAGTAGCCGACGCCGGGGGCCAAGGGCCGATGCCGGGGGCCAAGGGCCGATGCCTGACGACGCCCGGGCCCGGTAGCCGACGCCGAAAGACCGACACCCGGCACCCGGCACCCGGCACCCGGCACCCGAAGCCGACCCCCGAGAGACCGGCAGCCGACCCCCGGCACCCGTAATCGACGCCCGAGGCCTCCGAAGAGCTATCCGTGCTTGAGCCCCAGCACCTCCACCGCCGCGAAGGTCTCGCCCTTCGGGCGGTCCGCGTAGTGCGCGGTGAGCAGGGCGTCCAGCTCGTCGTACGTGAAGGCGTCCTGCTTGGTGTCGAACTTGGCGGCCACCCGCGGGCGTTCGATGATCGCGACCATGCCGCCGTGCACGACGAGCAGCTGGCCGTTGACGTGCGCGGCGGCGGGCGAGGCCAAGTAGCCGACGAGCGGGGCGACATGTTCGGGTGCGAGCTGATCCAGCCCTTCGTCGGGCTCGGCGAAGCCGGCGAACACGTCCTCGGTCATACGCGTCCGGGCACGCGGGCAGATGACGTTCGCCGTCACGCCGTACTTCGCGAGCGCCAGCGCCGTCGAGGTCGTCAGCCCGACGATTCCGCCTTTCGCGGCGGCATAGTTGGGCTGTCCCGCCGAACCGGCGAGGAACGCCTCCGACGAGGTGTTCACGATCCGCCCGTATACGGGCCCGTCGACCGCCTTGGAGCGCGCCCGCCAGTGCACGGACGCGAAGTGGGTCGTGTTGAAGTGGCCTTTGAGGTGCACCCGGACGACCGAGTCCCATTCGTCCTCGGACATCGAGAAGATCATCCGGTCACGCAGGATGCCCGCGTTGTTGACCAGGATGTCGAGCTTCCCGAATTCGGTGACCGCCAACTGGATCAGTGCGCGGGCCTGTTCGTGGTCGGCGACGTCCCCGGTGTGGGCGGCGGCCCGGCCGCCCGCCGCGCGGATCTCAGCGGCGACCTCCTCGGCGGGTGTGGCCGAGGCGTCGCCGGAGCCGTCCCGCCCGGGCTGCCCGTAGTCGTTGACGACCACGGCCGCGCCGAGTCGGCCCAGTTCCAGCGCCTCGGCCCGTCCGAGCCCGCGCCCCGCGCCGGTGACGATCGCGGTGAGACCTTCAAGTGGCAGTGACATCGAGGTCCTTTGCGGTTGTGGGATCAGATCTCGATGCACGTACGCAGGGCGGTGCCGCTGCGCATCTGGTCGAGGGCCTCGTTGATCTCGGCGAGCGGCACCCGGTGGGTGATCAGGCCCTCCAGGTCGATACGGCCCGCGCGCCACAGGGCGACGGTGCGCTCGTAGGACCGCAGGACGTCCCCGCCGCCGTACATCGACGGCAGGATCCGCTTCTCGTCGAAGAACAGCTCGAACATGTTGAGCTGGAGGAAGTCGTCCATGGCGCCCGCGCCGACGACGACGAGGGTGCCGCCGCGGCGGGTGTGGTCGTAGGCGGTGCGGGCGGTGGCGGACTTGCCGACGACCTCGAAGACGTAGTCGAAGCCCTCGCCGCCGGTCACCGACTGCTTGGCGTCGGCGAGTTCGTCCGGAGAGACCGCCTTCGTCGCACCGAACCTGAGCGCGGCCTCGCGGCGCGAGGCGACCGGGTCGACGGCGACGATCTCGGCGGCGCCCTTGAGCCGCGCGCCCTGGATCGCGGAGATGCCGACGCCGCCGCAGCCGATGATGGCGACCGACGAACCGGCTTCCACGTCGGCGGTGTTGAGGGCGGCGCCGAGTCCGGTGGTGACGCCGCAGCCGATGAGGGCCGCGATGTCGAAGGGCACGTCGTCGGGGATCGGGACCGCGCAGCCCGCGTCGACGACGACCTCCTCGGTGAAGGTGCCGGTGCCGGCGAAGCCGAAGACGTCGCCGCCGGGGCGCTTGAAGTTGGGTGTGCCCGCGTTCAGGAAGCCGGCCAGGCACAGTTCGGTCTGCCCGCGCTTGCAGGCGGGACAGACGCCGCAGGCGGGCAGCCAGCAGACGACGACCCGGTCGCCGGGCTTCAAGTGGCTCACGCCGTCGCCGACTTCGGTGATCTCGCCGGCGCCCTCGTGCCCGGGCACGAACGGCGCCGGCTGCGGCAATACGCCGTTCATCGCGGACAGGTCCGAGTGGCACAGCCCGGTGGCCCGCACCCGGATCCTCACCTTGCCGGGCCCGAAGCCCACCGCCTCGACGTCGTCGAGTACTTCGAGTTTGTCCTGGCCTATCTCGTGCTGTACGGCTGCGCGCATGGTGCGGCTCCCCTCAGAAGTGGGCTGGGCTCACGAGTGTTCGACGATGGTGTCGGCCAGCACCGGCGCGTCGTCCCGCTCCACCGCGCTCACCGCCACCTGGACCCCGCCCTGCCGCCGCCACATGCGGATGCGCAGGGTCTCGCCGGGGAAGACGACACCGGCGAAGCGGGTGGTGTACGAGCGGACGCGGGCCACGTCGCCGCCGAGCAGTGTGTCGACGACCGCCTTGAGCGTCATGCCGTACGTGCACAGCCCGTGCAGGATCGGCCGGTCGAACCCGGCGAGCTTGGCGAACTCGGGGTCGGCGTGCAGCGGGTTCCAGTCGCCGGAGAGCCGGTAGAGCAGGGCCTGGTCCTCGCGGATCGGACGCTCGAGGGTCCTGTCGGGCTCGCCCGTCGGCGCCTCGAGGCGCGTGGAAGGCCCGCGGTCTCCTCCCCAGCCCCCCTCTCCTCGTACGAAGATCTGGGCGTCGTTGGTCCACAGCGGGCCGTCGGCGTCGGCGACTTCGGTGCGCATGACGAGGATCGCGGCCTTGCCCTTGTCGTAGACGGCCGCGATGCGCCCGGTGGCGAGCGCCTTGCCCTCGACCGGGATGGGGCGGTGCAGCCGGACGGTCTGGCCGCCGTGCAGCACGCGCGCGAGGTCGACCTCGACGCCGGGCATGGACAGGCCGCTGATCACGCCCGGTGAGCCGGCTCCCGCGACGGTGGCGAAGCTGGGCAGGACGTGCAACCTGGATTCGAGGGTGTAGCGCAGCTCGTCGGGGTCGGTCGCGGGGACACCCGCGCCCAGGCCCAGGTGGTAGAGCTGGACGTCCTTGTGACTCCAGGTGATCTCTGCGGTCCGGGGCTCGGCGGCGACGGCCTTGGCGGCGTCAATGGGCATGGGGCTCCTGATCACTAGGGCCTGAGACCTCGGTGCGGCCGTCCGCACCGTCGGCCGCACCGAGGTCGACACTGGGCCGCGGAACCCGCCCGTTCTAGAACGCGTTCCAGTCCGGCGACCCCTTGTATAGCCCAGCGCCCGGCAGTTGTGAAGACTACTGACGCCATGTCAGATATGTGGGTCGTGACATTTGTCCCGCCCGATTGCTGACATGTGCATCTGCCGGGCCCGGCGCCCTGCTCATAGCGTCGTACCCATGACACAGACGACTGGGACACCGTCCGCCGTGTCCTTCACGGGGGCGGTCAAGAGCTTCGGGGACGTACGCGCCGTGGCGGGGGTGGATCTGGAGATGGCACGCGGCGAGACGGTCGCGCTGCTGGGGCGCAACGGAGCGGGGAAGTCGACGACGATCTCGTTGCTCCTGGGCCTGGACGAGCCGGACGAGGGCTCGGTCACGCTCTTCGGCGGGCCCCCGCAGGAGGCGGTGCACGCCGGGAAGGTCGGCGCGATGCTGCAGGAGACCCGGCCGGTGCCACGCGTCACCGTCCAGGAGCTGGTCTCCTTCGTCGCCGGGCGCTATCCGGCGCCGCTGCCGGTGACCGACGCGCTGGAGCTCGCCGGCATCGCGGAGCTGGCCGGGCGGCGCGTCGACCGGCTCTCCGGCGGGCAGGCACAGCGGGTGCGGTTCGCGGTGGCGCTGGCCGGGAACCCCGCGCTGATCGTGCTCGACGAGCCGACCGCCGCGCTGGACGTGGAGGCGCGGCACGCCTTCTGGGAGTCGATGCGAGCGTATGCCCGGCGCGGCCACACGGTCCTCTTCTCCACGCACTATCTGGAGGAGGCCGACGCGCACGCCGACCGGATCGTCGTCATCGACCACGGCCGCATCGTCGCCGACGGCACCGGGGAGCAGCTGAAGCGGTCGGTGGGCGGCAATCTGGTCTCCTTCGACCTGGCGGGCCGCGGCACGGAGGGCCTGACCCTGCTGCCCGGCGTGGTCTCCGTGGAGGTGCGCGGGGACCGGGCCCATCTGCGCACCGACGACTCGGACGCGACGGTGATCGCGCTGGCCGAGCAGGGGGCGATACGCGGCCTGGAAGTCGTCCCCGCGTCCCTGGACGAAGCGTTCATGGCGCTCACCTCGGCTGCGCCGTCGGATGTCCTGGAGACGGTGTGATGCTGGACTATCTGCGGCTCGAAGTACGCCGGACGCTGCGCGACACCGGATTCGTCATCGGCGGCATCGTGATGCCGGTGATGATGTACCTCCTCTTCACCAACCTCGGCGGCGGCGATGACGGCGACTGGAAGACCGCCTCCATGGTCGGCATGGCCGCCTACGGCGCGGTGGGCTCCGCCCTGAACACCGGCGGCGGGGTCGCCGAGGACAAGGTGATCGGCTGGCTGCGGCAGCTGCGGGTGACACCGATGACGCCGCGCGAAGTGGTGCTGGGGCGGGCGCTGACCGGCTCGGTGACCGTACTGCCCGCGATCACCGCGGTCCTGGCGGCGGGCGGCCTGGTCAACGGCGTACGGCTGGACATCTGGCAGTGGGCGGCGATCGCGGTGCTGCTGTGGCTCGGCTCGATACCCTTCACGCTGCTGGGCCTCGGCAACGGCTACCGGCTCACCGCGCAGACGACGGGCGTCGCCAACATGGTGTGCAACCTGGGGCTCTCGGTGATCGGCGGTCTCTGGTTCCCGCTCGCCCTGTTCCCGGGCTGGCTGCAATCCCTGTCGGCGTACACCCCCACGAACCGGTTCGCGCAGCTCGGCGTCTCGGTCGCGGACGGCCACGCTCCGGGCCTCGGCGCGATGGGGGTGCTGGCGGCCTGGCTGCTGGCGTTCGGTTCCTACGCTGTGTTCTCGTACCGTCGGTCCGCACGGACCGTCTGAACCGGGGGGAGTGGGCGATGTCCTGGATGCGAGGGGTCACCTGCCAGGTGCAGGAGTGGCGGGCGGCGCGGGCGCGCTGGAAGGCCGACATGGAACGCTTCAAGGCCGAGCAGCGGGCCGCCCGCAAGAGCGGCGGGAAGATGCCCGAGAATCCGGGTCCGCCCCCCACCGGCTTCGCCCTGCTGCCGTGGCTGCTGATGGGCATGGGCGCCTTCTCCAACCTGTTCCAGGGCAAGACGCCACAGCCCTGGATCGGCGCCATCGGCCTGCTCGCCTTCAACTCCCTGTACATCTTCGTGACCTTCCGGTCCTTCGTGAAGGACAAGCGCGAGTCCCGCTCCACATTGGTGGCGCTCGTCCTGATGGCCCTGGTCACCTGCGGGCTGGCCATCGGGTACGGCGGCAGCTGGCTGTACTTCTTCCCGCTGCTGGGGCTCGCCACCGGCGCCGTCCTGCGCGGCCCGTGGCTCGGCAAGATCGGCCTCGGTCTGACCGTACTCGCGGCGGTGGTCTCCTCCGTGCGGTCGGGCTGGGACGCGGTGAACGTCGCGTACGGCACCTTCCTGTCGACGATGGTGACGGCCGCGATCCTCTCCCTCTCCGAAGCGGTACGCGAACTGCGCGCCGCCCGCGAGGAGTTGGCGCGCCGCGCCGTCGAGAAGGAACGCATGCGCTTCTCCCGCGATCTGCACGACCTGCTGGGCCACACGCTCTCCGTCATCGTGGTGAAGTCGGAGGCGGCCCGCAGGCTGGCCCACCGCGACCTGGACGCGGCGCTCGTCCAGGTCACGGACATCGAGTCGGTCGGCCGCCAGGCCCTCACGGAGATCCGCGAGGCGGTCACCGGCTACCGCGAGGGCAGCCTCGCCACGGAACTGGACCGCGCCCGTTCGGCACTGTCCGCCACGGGCGTCGATCCGGTCGTCCGGCAGTCCGGCCCGCCCCTCGTCCCCCAGACCGAGGCCCTGCTGGGCTGGGTGCTCCGCGAGGCGGTCACCAACGTCGTACGCCACAGCGCCGCGACCCGCTGCGACATCACCCTCGACGGCACCCCCGACCGCGTCCGCCTGACCATCACCGACAACGGCAGCGGCACCTCCACCGCAGAGCCCGTCGAGGGCATCGGCGGCACCGGCCTCAAGGGCCTCACCGAACGCCTGGCCACGGCAGGCGGCTCACTGGAGGCGGGGCCGGCTTCGCGCGGAGGGTTCCAGGTGAGGGCCGAACTACCGGTGGATGCGCCGGATGCCGCGAACCTGACGGAGGCGCCGGCCTAGGACCACCGCCGAGACGGGCCGGGCGGCCGGGCAGCCCCGACCCACCGCCCCCGCATCGGCGCCGGTCGCCGCGCCCTACCCTTGGCCCGTGAACGAGATGCCGCAGGACCACCGGCCCGCCAAGTCCATTCGTGTCCTGCTTGCCGAGGATCAGGGAATGATGCGGGGCGCGCTCGCTCTGCTGCTCGGGATGGAGGCGGACATCGAGGTGGTCGCGCAGGTGTCCGCGGGGGACGCGATCGTGGACACGGCCTTGACGCATCGGCCGGATGTGGCGCTGCTGGACATCGAGTTGCCCGGGATGAGCGGGCTGGACGCCGCCGCCGAACTGCGCGAACAGGCGCCCGACTGCCGGGTGCTGATCCTCACCACCTTCGGACGGCCCGGGTATCTGCGACGGGCCATGGAGGCGGGCGCCGCGGGGTTCCTCGTCAAGGATGGGCCCGTGGAGGATCTGGCCGAGGCGATCCGGCGGGTGCTGACCGGGGAGACGGTCATCGACCCCGCACTCGCCGCGGCGGCGCTGAGCGCCGGGCCCAATCCGCTCACCGCCCGCGAGTGCGACGTACTGAAGGCCTCGGTGGACGGCGCCACCGTCGCCGACATCGCCGCCAAGCTCCACCTCTCCGAGTCGACCGTCCGCAACTACCTCTCCTCCGCGATCGGCAAGACGGGCACCCGCAACCGCATGGAAGCGATGCGGGAGGCCCGCCAGCAGGGGTGGCTGTAGCCGCGGCCCGGCGGTCCGGCGGAAACTCGTCCCCCGACGGGTGACGTGAGAGAACCCGTTGCCGACCCGAGAGCCGGCCCCTGGTCCTCTCAGGTCACTTCGTCACCTTCACCGACTGGGAGCTCTTGCCCTCCGGCCCCAGGCACACGAACCAGTCGGGCTGGGAGCCGTCCACCGGGCGGATCAGGTCCTCGAAGTCCGAGGTGAGGCCCGTGCCCGGGGCAGCCCTCATGACCTTGGTCGTCGTGCCGTCGTCCCAGGTGCAGGTGACCTGTTGCGCGGTCGGAGCGACCTTGCCGATCACCAGGCGGTGCGGTGCACCGACCTTGTCGGAGTCGCCCGACTCCAGCGGCATCGAGTAGGACAGGATGTCCGTGCCCGACAGGGAGTCGCCTTTCTCCACCGGTCCCTGCACCACCGTCGTCGGACGGTCGTCGCCCACGTCCAGGCGCACGAAGACCCAGCCCTTGCCGATCAGCTCCGAGGCCTTTCGCACTCCCACCGGCGCGGCCCCGTACTCACCCATCAGCGTGCGCTGGTACTGCGCTTCCGCCTCGTTCTTCGGGGCTCCCCAGACGTCGATGCTCACCTGCCAGACCCTGCCGTGGTCGGTGCCCCTTGCCACGGTGGTCCCCTGCGGCTCGTATACGTGCCGGTCCTCGGCCGTCGGCGGCTGGGTGGCGACCGGCTCGACCCGCTTCCCGTCACCGTCCGTCGTCCCGGCCAGCGCCAGCGCACCCGTCGAACCGGCGATCACCAGTGCCGCGGCGGCCGCGATCGTCCAGCGGCGGGCCTTGCGGCGCCGGCCGCCGCGGACCACCGCCTGGTAGGGGGCTATACCGATCTCGACCTCGTCCGCGGCCTCGGCCAGCAGGAGGGCGATGTCCCTGTGTGTCGCCATGTCGTGGTTCGTCTCCCGGTCCGCGCTCATCACTTCCGCCCTCCGTGCGTCACCATGTCGGCCAGCCCCGGTATGGCCCGCAGCTTCGCGATCCCCTTGGCGGCGTTGCTCTTCACCGCGCCCACCGAGCAGCCCATCGCCTCCGCCGTCTGGCTCTCGCTCAGGTCCTCCCAGTAGCGAAGGACCACCGCTTCGCGCTGTCGCGCGGGCAGTTGGGAGAGCGCCTTCAGCAGCGCGCTGCGGTCGTCGGCCTGGGCGATCCGGTCACCGCTGTCGGGCAGCTCGTGCGTGAGGCCCGAGTCGTCCTTCGGCGCGAGGAACTCCTTGAGTTTTCTGCGGTGTTTGCGAGCATGCGCGTTGATCATCACGCGCCGTACATACGCCTCCGGGTCGTCGGCCGCGCCGACCCTGCGCCAGGCCACGTACACCTGCTCCAGCGTCGACTGGACCAGGTCCTCCGCGGCGTGCTGCTCCCCCGTAAGGAGAAATGCCGTACGCATCAACCGCGGCCAGCGGCCGATGACAAAGCTCTGGAACTCCTCGTCCCGAGCCTGCTTCCGATCCCCCATGGGCACCTCCTAGATGTCTGAAGGAGTCCACGAGGATCGGATTTCGTTGCCTCGGCCCCGGAATTCCTCGTCGCCTCAGCCCCGGGCGATGCCGGAAGTCTTGCGCGGCAGCCACACCAGCATCAGCACCGTCCCGCCCAGCAGCAGGAACCCGCTCGTCCGGAACGCCAGCGCGTACCCGGCCGTCAGTGCCTCCCCCGAGGCGCTGTCGCCCGTGCGGGCCGCGGCGATCGTCGACATGATCGCCAGCCCGAGCGAACCACCCATCGTCCGCGAGGTGTTGACCAGACCGGACACCAACCCGGCGTCCCTCGGTGCCGCGCCCGAGGTCGCCAGCGCGGCCAGCGGTGTCGCGGCCAGGCCCGCGCCCGCCATCATCAGGATCCCCGGGAACATGATCGCCGTCAGATACGAGCCGTCCGCCGTCATCGTCGACTGCCAGCCGAAGCCCGCCGCCGCCACCACCGTGCCGAGGGCCGCCACATTGCGCGCGCCGACCACCGGCATGAAGCGCGGCGCCAGCTTCGAGCCGAGGACCACCGCGAGCGAACTGGGCACCAGCGCGAGCCCGGCGCCCAACGGCGAATAGCCGAGCACGTTCTGCGCGTACAGCGTCATGAAGAACCACATGCAGAACATCGCGGAGCCGCAGACGAACATGGCCGCGTTCGCCGACGACACCGCTCGCAGGCGCAGCAGTTTCAGCGGCATCAGGGGGGTCTTCGTCCGTGCCTCGACGAGGAGGAACAGTCCGACCAGGGCGAGGCCGGCACACAGCGGCACCAACGTCACCGCCGCCGTCCACCCCTCGGCCTCCGTCTGCACGATCCCGTACGCCAGTGTCGCGAGCCCCGCCGTCACCAGCAGCGCGCCCGGCAGGTCGAGGCGGCGGCCGTCTCCGGCCCGGCTCTCCACCAGCCGGCGGGCGGCCCCGGCCAGCACCACCGCGCCGATGGGCACGTTGATGAGCAGCACCCACCGCCACGACAGGCCGTCGACCAGCAGCCCGCCGACCAGGCCGCCGGCCGCGCCGCCCCCGGCACCGACGGCGGTCCACGTCGCGATGGCCCGCGCGCGTGCGGCGCCCTCCGGGACGGCCGAGGTGAGGATCGTCAGCGTCGAGGGGGCGAGTACGGCGGCGCCCAGGCCCTGCACGGCCCGCGCGACGAGCAGCTGCCAGCCCTCTTGGGCGAGGCCGCCGCCCAGTGAGGCCAGCGTGAACAGCGCGAGCCCCACCAGGAACATCCGCTTGCGGCCGTACAGATCACCGGCTCGGCCGCCGAGCAGCATGAATCCGGCGAAAGCGATCGAGTAGGCGTTCACCACCCACTGGAGTCCCGGTGCGCTCAGTGCGAGGTCGGTGCGCATGGAGGGCAGCGCGACATTGACCACGGACACGTCCAGTACGACCAGGAACTGGCCGGCGCAGGCGAGTGCGACCACCATCCACGTGGGCGGGGCGGTGCGTTCGGATATACGGGTGTCGTCTTCGGCGGCTCGGAGCATGGGTGTCATGCTCTCAACCGGGTTACGGTCCTTGCATCGGGATTTCGCCGCGCTCCAACTCGGCCGTGAGACCTAGGGCCTGCCTTTCGGATCACGCCTCAGGAGCCGAGGGACGCGGCGCCGCGTCGAGTCTCCGCGAGGTGGACGTCGATGTAGTTGGCGAGGGTCACCGCGTCCTGGGGGTCGTCGGCCTGGAAGGTGATGCGACGGAGCAGGGCGACCCCGTCGAGCGCGACGCCCTCGCGGGCGAGGACGAAGACGAGGGCAAGAAAGGCGGACCGGGCGTTGCCGTCGTCGAAGGGATGGAAGTAACAGACGTCGAGACAGGCGCGTGCGGCGCGGGCGGTCAGAGGAAGGGGCCGCCCGCCGCCCGTTGCGCTCTCGGCCAGGCAGGCATCGAGGCGGTCGCGGGTGTCCGGGCCGATGCCGTACCGTTCCCGGCCCCCCTTGGCAAAGGCGGGCAGGCTGCGGAACGGCGGCGGCTGCGGTGTGTCCAGGACGTGCTGCTGCCAGCCGCGAAGCAGTTCGAAGTCGAGCGAGGCGCCGCGCGCCGCGTCGGCCCGCATCAGCTCCAGGGCGGCGAGCAGACCCTCTGCGCGGGCCGGGTCCACGGCGCCGTCGAATGGACGAGCGGCGCCGCCGCATCGACGGAGTGGCCACCACGGTCGGCGAACTCGCCGCTGCTGAAGCCTTGTTGGACATCCCGGTGCGGCCCTTCCCGGCGGAGCTGGAGGTCGAGCGGACGGTCAGCCCGCAGAGCCTGGTGCAGTTCGACGGCAACTTCTACCCCGTCTCGCCGGGCCTGCCCGGGGTCCAGGTCAAGCTTCTGCACCGCCTGGGCGAGAGCGACCTGCGGATCGCCACCGCGGGCCAGGCGGTGATCGCTCAGCACCGCCGGGCCCCGCGGGGCGCCGGCCAGACCGTCCGGGACGACGGCCACGTCATCGCCCTGGAGCGAGCAGTACTGGCGTCGTTCTCCGACCGGGCCCCCTGCAAGAGCAAGGTCCGCAAGCCGCTGTCGGATGCCGCGCTCGCGGAAGCCGAGCGCCTGCGCGGACCGTCCCTGGTCGGTGATCCGGCCGAACGGGTCGTGATCGACCTGTCCCACTATGCCGCCGTGGCCGACCGGCTGCGGAGTGTTCCCCCGCCGAAGGAGGAGAACCCGGAGTGAGTACGTCGCCCATGCAGATGAGCGAAGCACGCCGCTTCCAGCAGCTGCGAGGCCATCTGCCCTACCTCAAACTCAACGATGCCGCCGAGGCGTTGAACCGGGTCCTGGACCAGGCCCGCACCGAACGGATGTCGCTGACCGCGGCCCTGGAACGACTGCTGGAGATCGAGGTCGAGGCCACCGAGGCCCGCCGGCTCGCCGCCCGGCTGCGGTTTGCCTGCCTGCCGGAGCCGTCGACCCTCAACGATTTCGACTTCGCCGCCCAGCCGGGCGTCGACGAGAAACTCATCCGCGACCTGGCCACCTTGCGCTTCCTCGACGACGCCTCCAACGTCCTGTTCGTCGGGCCGCCCGGGGTCGGCAAGACCATGCTGTCCGTCGCGCTCGGCCGGGCCGCGGTCGAGGCCGGACACCGCGTCTACTTCACCACCGCCGCGGAACTGGCGGCCAAGTGCCACAAGGCGGCCCTCGAGGGCCGCTGGAAGACCTGCATGAACTTCTTCGCCGGCCCCAAGCTCCTGATCATCGACGAGCTGGGCTACCTCCCGCTGCCCGAGGACGGGGCCTCGGCGCTGTTCCAGGTGATCAACCAGCGGTATCTGAAGTCGAGCACGATCCTCACGACCAATGTCGGGATCGCCGACTGGGCCGGCGCCTTCGGCGACGCCACGGTCGCTGCCGCGATGCTCGACCGGCTCCTGCACCGGGCCGCTGTCGCAGGCATTGACGGCCCCTCCTACCGGCTGCGCAGCCACCAGAACCAGGCCAATTTATCCGAGCTGGGCTGAACGCCCGTGTCAGCCGGCAGATCGCGATGAACCGGGCGTCACACGGCTACGCCGAAGCCTTGGGGTGTGGGGGTCAGGCAATCCTCCCCCACACTGAAGCTCATCCTTCCGTATGTTTATAGGCGCCGTCCGCCTAGGTCAGCACCCCTCTTCCTGATTTATGCACGACCCGCCGGATTCGACGAAGTTATCGACCGTGCTGGCGGAGTCCGATTCGTCACCAGAATCGTCATCCGAAAGCAGGCTGGGCGCGTGCATGCTGTGGCTGCCGACTAGGCTCACGACCGACGTGCGGGGCATGGGGGCCGCCATCGCAGCGGAAGCCGGAACGATGATGCCCCCGGCCACCATGGCCGAGGCGACAACCGTCGCAAGGCGAAGGCGTCGTTGCTTGGGGCGGGTGTCGTCGGGGGTATATTTATTGCGAATCATGGGTTTTCTCCCTATTGATACCGAGGAATTCTGTGGTGTGCCCCAGGAAATTCGGCGTGATGGTCGGTGGATCGGTTACGACCGCTGAGCGCCAAGCCGGATAACCGCGGTTCGGCGAAATGGAGAATCCTTGGAGGGATTCTTCCTCACCGTGCTGCCTCATTTGCTTTTCGGTGAGACTGCACTTCTAGTAGGCCTGACCGGCACAGTATGGTCATGTTCCGAGGACTCGGGACTTGACGGACCCGTAGACAGGGGGTAAAAGTCAGCGGAAAACGCCGCCGGAGGCGGCCTTTCGCCGACGAAAGGCCGCAGCGGGGTGATGCCAACGGCAGCCCAAGTGTCAGCGGCTGCGAGCCCATGAGGCAGCGATGGCCGTCAGCTCTGGGATCGTGCGGGGGTCGCGGCCCAATCCCCTTTGGTTCGTACCTGAGCTGGCAACTGACCGCGGAAAGGTGGCCTGAGCCTGTCACCGTGTCGACGGCCGTGTCTGCCGCTGAACGCTTGCATATGAAGGCTGCGTTCGCCGACGACGCGTCGCAGGGCTCCCTGCTCTACTCCGAGTGGGCAGCACAGCAAAACCTGCCACCTCTCGTGCCCGACGGGCGCTGTACGGCGGGTGCGAGGCGGGCATCGGAGTAGCCACCACGGCAGATACCGGGCTTCCCGAAGATCAGAGACTGCCCGGCGGCGTTTTCGTGGAGCCTTCACCCCAGGCATGCCGCTCTGTCAAGTCCCGAGTCGGAACGTGACGATCCTTTGTGGGTCAGGCCTACTTGTGGTGCGGCCTCACCCGAGAGGAATCGAGGCAGCACGGTAAGGCGGAATTCCTCGCCGAGAATTCTCCCTGTCGTCGAACTGCCGGTTATCCCGGCATGGCGGTTCAGGTCGTAACTGTTCCGCCGATCACCACTCAGAGTTCCCGGAGGTACATCAAAAAGCCTCTCTATACCAGTAGCAGAAAATCATGACTCGTAAGATTCACACCCACGATGACGCTCGTCCCCAGCATCGGGGCTTGCGCCTCGCGACGGTTGCCGCTTCGGCGGCGATAGCCGGGGGCATTGTCCTTCCGGCTTCCGCCGCGGTGGCGGCCCCGATGTCCGCCTCGCCGGTCGTGAGCCACCTCGACAGCCACGGCAAGCACTGCTATCCCGACATCTTCCCGGAATTGCGTCGCAGGTAATGCCAAAGCCGGAGACGGCACGAGCAGCAACGCCAACTAGGAGGTGACTGCCGCGGACAGTATCGAGTAAATTCGGAGTCTGGCTGGGTGGCAAAGTCTGGGGCCGCAACGCCCGGCCAGCCTGCCGTGGGCAGCTGGTTTCACGGAGTCGGCCGGTCGTGACGGGGGCTCGGTCAGCCGACCTTGATTTCTTCGTACACCGGAACGCCGAACTGGTTCAGCGCCACATTGGAGAGCTTCTCCGAATAGCCGGCGGTGCCGTGCACGTACCAGAGGGGAATGGCGGCCATGTCGTCCCGGACCACCTCCTCGGCCTGCTGGAAGATGGAAACGGACTTGGCGGTGTCGGTCTCCGCGTTGGCCCTGTCCACCAGGTCGTCGAATTCCCTGTTGGACCATTTTCCGTCGTTGGACGAGGCGCCGGTGTAGTAAAGCGGCTGCAGGAAGTTCTGGATCAGCGGATAGTCCATCTGCCAGCCAGCCCGGAAAGGACCCGTCATCTTGAACTGGGTGACCTGGTTGCGGAAGTCGGCGAACGTGCCGACCGGCTTTCCGACGCAGGCTCTGTCGTTGCCGAGCGTGTTGTTGATGGAGTTGCATACCGCGTCCACCAACTCCTTGAGGGAGGCGTCCGCGTTGTACGAGATCTTCACCTGCCCGCCGGGGAGGCCGCCGCCCTCCTGGACCAGCTTCTTCGCCTCGTCCGGGTGGTACTCGCAGGCCTCACCGCACAGTCCCGCCTTGAAGCCGCCCCCCTCACCGAGGACCGGCGAAGTCCAGTCGCTCGCCGGGGTTCGTTTCCTCTGCAAGATCTTGTCGATGATCTGGTTCCGGTCGATGGCCATGGACAGGCCCTTCCGGACCTTCTCCGTCCCCGGCTTGGACCAGGCCTCGTCGTAGAACGGGAAGGCGATGGTCTCGATGCCGCCGGCCGGCGTGTTGATGTACCGACCATCGAGGTCGCCCTGGACGTTTCTGAGCTGCGGCAACGGCACGTCGGTGACGAGGTCAAGACTTCCAGCCAAGACATCGGTGTAGGCGGTGTTGCTGTCGGTGTAAACCTTCAGGTGCACTCCGCCGTTCTGCGCCTTGTCGTCGCCCGGATAGCCGTCCCATCTGCGCAGCGACATCCCCGAGCCGCGGGTGTACGACTCGACGGTGTACGGGCCGTTGCCGATCGGTTTCTTCAGCCAGGCGTCGTGGTCGTCGAAGAACGCCCGGGGAAGCGGGGCGAAGGTCGCGTAGCCGAGGGTCTCGGGGAACGTCGAGAACTTCTGGTTGAGCCGGACGGTGAAGGTCTCGTCGTCGACGACCTTCAGTCCGGACAGTGTGTCGGCTGTCTGGGTGCCGGATGCCGGGTGCACCTTGTCGTAGCCCTCGATATAGCCGAAGAAATAGGCGTTCCGCTGGTTGTTCTCGAGGCTTGCGCCGTAGTTCCAGGCATCCACGAACGATTTCGCGGTGACCTTCTCGCCGTTGCTGAACGTCCAGCCGTCCTTGATGGTGATCCTGAAGTTCTGCGAGTCGGACGTCTCGATCTTCTCGGCGAGCATGTTCTCGGCCTCGCCGGTCTTCGGGTCATACCGCTTCAGGTTGCGGAAGATCATGTCGAGGACGGTGGTACCGAGCGTCTCGTTGGTGTTCGCCGGCTCGAGCGGCTTCTGCGGGTCGCCCCACGAGGAACTGAGGATTCCGGAGCCGTCGCCGCCGTCGCTCCCGCCCCCGCAGGCCGTCGCCGCGAGCGCGAGCGCCACCGCGCACACGGCCCACCGGGCGTACGTGGCTCCACGCATGGACTTCCTCCTCGGACTGCTCGGTCCCATGCCTGGTTCCCTGCTCGGCACCGCGCCCGGTCCCGCTGCTCGGTCCCATGCCTGGTCCCCTGCTCGGCACCGCGCCCGCCGCTGCTCTGTCTCAGACCTGGGTTACGTGCGGCCCAATATCGCCTCATACGCCATGAACCACACATTCACCCCGCCCATGACGGCCGAGGGTCATCCGGATATACGCATTGCGGGTGAAGAGAGGTGTCAAAGCGCGCCGATCAAGGCGTTGTCCTCCCAGACGTTGGCGTCCTCGAAGTACCCCACTCCATGGCGGCGCTGTGGTCGGCCCATCCGCCCTGCTTGGCGATCTCCTTGCTGTCGTTGCCGACGCGCTTGGAGCTGGTGGCCAATCCGCGGCGGGTGGGCCGGAAGGAGAGGTCGCCCCTTGCCCAGCCGGGTGATGACGTCGCCGATAGTCTCGTCTTCGAGCCCGCCGTCCATGACGGTGTGCCAGCGCGGGTGCAGCGGCTTGTAGGCGAAGTCGTCCGGGGCGGTCAGCGGGGGTCGCATCGGTCCCGGGCATGCTCGAAAAGGCGCTACTGGTCTGCCCCGCGTTCCGCGTCATTCGGGGGTTCTAGAGGATCCGGCGGGGTGAAGCCGCAGGCCAGGGCGTTGACGCTGGGGCCATGGGTCGAAAGTGCCTAGCTACTTGCCCCTGAAGAAGTCGGGGCCCCTGATGAGGTGACCTGCGCGGAGAGCTGGTACGAGTTGTCCGTGGCCGCCACGGTGGTGTTGGGTCGAGGCGGCCGGGGGTGGTGGTGATGTTGCGTGTGTCCGTGCCACAGGACACATGGTGGGAGGCACTGCCGGAGCAGGCGCGGCAGCTGCCCGCCGAACTGGCCTGCGTAGATGCCTACTTGGATGACGAGCGGTTCATCGCACCGTGGCGAGCGGTGTTCGCCGAACGCCTGGGGCGGCCGTCGGTTCCTGTCGAAACGCTCTTGCGTCCGCTGTACCTCAAGCACCGCTACCAGCTCGGCTACGAGACGCTGTGCCGTGAGGTGGCGGACTCGCTGAGCTGGCGGCGGTTCTGCCGGAACCCGCTGACCTCCCCGGTGCCGCACCCGACGACGCTGGTCAAACTCGTACGCCGCAGCGGCCCCAAGGCCATCGAGCAGCTCAACGCCGCACTGCTGGGCAAGCTCGTGGAGGACAAGCTGCTGCGGTGCCGCAAGCTGCGCATCGACACCACCGTCATCGAAGCCGACATCGACCACCCCACGGACGCCGACCTGCTGGAGCACGGAGTGCGCAAGCTGGGCCGACTGGTGCGCCGGATCAAGGCCGCCGGCGCCGCCAGGCGCACCCGCTTCCGGGACCGCAGCCGATCAGCAGGCCGCCGCCTGAAGCAGATCTCCCGCACACTGCGGGGGAGCACCGGTCAGGGGCTGGGCGAGATCGACCGGCTCACCGGCGAGGTCGCCGCCATCGCCGCAGCGACACTGCGAGATGCGGCCACGGTGGAGCACAATGCGCGGCGCGCACTGCGCGGGCGGCCGTCGGGGCGGCTGGCACACCTGGTCGGTGAGCTGGCCGAGACGGTGGCGGGCACCCGGCGCCTGCTGGAACAGACCGCGTTACGGCTGGCGGGGACCCGCAAGATCCCCGACCGGCTGGTGTCGTCAGCCGACCCAGACGCCCGGCCGATCCGCAAGGGCAAGCCCCAGCACCCCACCCAGTTCGGCTACACCGCGCTGGTGGCCGAGGCCGAAGACGGCTTCGTTGCCGACCACCGGGTTCACCGGGGGAACCCGGCCGATGCCCCGCAACTGGTGCCCTCCGTCGAGCGGGCGACGGCGCTGGTCGGCCGGGTGCCGACAACCGTGGTCGCCGACCGCGGTTTTGGCACCGCGGCCAACGACCGGGCGCTCGCCGAACTCGGGGTCCGCAGGATCGGTCTCCACCGCAACGGAACCCCGGGAAAGGCTCGCCGGGAGTACGAACGCAGCCGCCCGTTCCGACGGATGCGCAACTGGAGAGTCGGTATCGAAGCCCGGATCAGTCACCTCAAGCGCAGCTTCGGCTTCCGCCGCACCTGCCTCCGCCGCTTGGCCGGCGCCCAGACCTGGGCCGGACTCGGGATCTTCGCCTACAACCTCCACGGGATGACCGTCCTCAGCCGGTGAACAAGGACGGCCGCCCAGGCTCCGGCACCGGAACAACCCGCAGCAACAGCCCGGTCACCAGGCCAAACCCTTTTTCAGGGGCAAGTAGCCAAGCTAGGGCCCCGAGCCTTGGTGGGAGCAAGCCCCAGACCCTTCCTGAAGGAATCAAACCATGGGTGCGGTCTTCGCAATCGCGAAACTAGCTCAGTCACGAGCCGGTGTGGGTACGGCTGAGCCGGGCGGGAGCTTCTGGCCCTCTTTGGGCATCGTGAGCAGGCACATCACATACCGGAAGCCCTGGTTCCAGGTCTCCTCGGCATCGCCCCAGGCGAGCAGATCGCGGGTGTTGCTCCTGTAGGCGCCATACTGCTTGACGCACAGCTCGTAATCTTCTTCCCAAGCGCCGTACTTTATGTTCTGGGGCGCCTTGACGTAGCCCAAGCCCTGGTATTCGTGCGTTTTGTTGCAGTCCGCAAGGTTGAAGGCGTAATTGTTTTCTTCCAGTTTCTCGGTGTTGTAGCAGTCCCCGATTGAGCTGTTCTCAACGTAGATCTGTTCGCCGTGCTTCCGGTGGTCGCCCACCGGGCCGTAGAGGCTGACGGTCTTGCCGAAGAGCAGGCAGGCGGTGTTGCGCGCGCCGTTGTCCCAGCCGGCTTCGCTGGGTACCAGCGCGAAGGACTGGACGTCGACCATCTTGCGCGTCGTGTCCCGCAAGAGCCCGAAGCAGAGTCCTTGGCCGTTGGTCCTCGCGTCTGCCAAGGATGTGGCTGCGTTCACGTCCAGGACCTGGCCATCCGGGTAGGTCCTGCAGTCCACGATTTTCAGTTTGGGCATGCCTGTGAGCCTTCCCTCGGGCCAGGAGGCATTGACGCAGTCTCCGGGTTTCAGCTCGCGGGCCAGTCCGACCTTGTCCCCGTAGGGCAGGGACTGGCCGTTCTCGACGGTCTTGTCCGGGCTGTTGAGCAATGCGATGCCTCCCCATATGCCGCCACCGGTGAGCAGCAGTGCAGCGGCGATGCCGCCCAAGACCCGGGCCGAAGGGACCTTAGACCGCCAGGGGTGCTGCGGCTGCGGCTGTGGCGGAGCTTCCGCCGCTTGGGCGGCTTCTCCGGTCGGCGGTGCGGCAGGCGGGGGCTGTGAGGCGGGCGGCTCTTCCGGCAGCGGCGTCGTCTTCGCCGTAGGGACGGCCGACTTGTGCATCCGGGGTTCTGCACTCGGCGTGGCGGCGAGCTCGGCGAGTTTGCGCTTCGCTTCGTCGCCCCCCATCCGTTCTTCGGGGTCCTTGGCCATCAGGCCGGCCAGGACGGGCCCCAGGTCTCCTGCCCGGGTCGGTGGCGGGGGTTCTTCGAAGAGCAAGGCTCTCAGCGTCTCGTAGGGCGTAGGGTGCTCGAACGGTCCGCCCCCCTCTACGGCGTAGTACAAGGTGGCACCGAGTGAGAACAGGTCGGAAGCCGGGCTTGGTGCGACTCCGCGGGCGCGCTCCGGTGCCAGGAATCCTGGGGTTCCGACAATCCCGGATGTTCCGGTCAGCCGTGTCTCGCCGGAGTCCGGCTGCAGCGAGATGCCGTAGTCGGCCAGCAATACCTGCCCGCCCTCGCCATGGCCCGGAGCCTCAGGGGTTGGCCCTGCCAGCAGGATGTTGGCGGGCTTGACGTCCCGGTGCAGGATGCCCGCCCGATGGCCCGCCATCAACGCGTCGAGTACGGCCAGACCGATGCGCGCAGTCTCCGCGGGCGACAGGGGGCCGCGATCACGCACCACCTCGGCGAGATCCTTTGCCCCGGGCACGAACTCCATCACGATCCAGGGCAGGCCATTGTCCTCGACGACATCGTGCACGGTGGCCACATGCGGGTGGCTGCGCAGCCGGGCAGCGTGCCGGGCCTCGACTTGAGCACGGGCTATCCGGGCACCCAGCTCCCCATCCGGGATGCCCACGGGAAGCATGAGCTCCTTGAGTGCCACCTCGCACTCGAGTTTCTGGTCGTAGGCGAGCCACACTCGCCCCATTCCCCCGGTCCCGAGCCTGCCCAGCAGTCGGTACCGCCCCGCTACCAGGCGTTCGGCATCGTTGCCCTCCGTCATGGCAGACCTCCACAACGCCCGCTTTCAAAAACGTATGCTGTCTGGGCAAAAACTACAAATGGGCCATGCTGAATCAGCGAGAGATCAACCACGCACCGCTCGCGCGGACAAGCTCGGACTGAGGGTCACTGTCGGCTCGTGCCGTCGAGGCATCCTGGGTGCTGTCGGTCCTTAGTGTCGTTCCCGGACTCCTCGGCCGGTGCCTAGTCCAGTGGCGGCGTCGGCACCCGGCTGCCTTCCCTGCGCGACCGGTTGCCTGCCGACCTTCGCGAGGGGCCCCAGGGGCCCGACCTCGGCTCGTCCAAGTTCACCTCCCTCTATCAGAGGGACGACGAGTGGGCCGCCGAGATGGGCAACAAGACCGTGCACGCGGTGATGCACATCGGCTGGGTCCCGGACGGGGCCGACGGCTACCGCGGCCAGATGGCCGTCCTGGTGAAACCGAACGGATTCTTCGGCACCCTCTACATGGCCGCCATCAAGCCCTTCCGGTACATCGGGGTGTACCCGGCGCTGATGCGCTCCATAGGCCGCGAGTGGCAGGCGAACGCCGCCGGACGGAGCGTGCGCTGACCGGGTCCCAGAACCCAGCACTGAGCACTCCCTAGTCCCCCGCCCGCAGCAGCGTCACCACCGCTGCCCCGCCCAGCCCGATGTTGTGCGCGAGGGCCACGCGTGCGCCGGGCACCTGTCGGGCTCCCGCCTCGCCGCGGAGTTGCCAGGTCAGCTCGGCCACCTGTGCGATCCCGGTAGCGCCCAGTGGATGTCCCTTGGAGATCAGGCCGCCCGACGGGTTCACGACCCAGCGTCCGCCGTAGGTGGTGGCGCCGGACTCGATGAGCTTGCCGGACTCGCCTTGCGCGCACATGCCGAGCGCCTCGTAGGTCAGCAGCTCGTTGACCGAGAAGCAGTCGTGGAGTTCTACGACGTCCACGTCCTCGATGCCGAGTCCGGACCGCTCGTAGACCTGGCGGGCGGCCTCTCGCGACACCGGTTGTCCGACGACGTCGATGCACGAGCCGGAGGCGAAGGACTCCTCGATGTCGGTGGTCATCGCCTGGGCGACGATCTCGACGGCCTTGTGCGCCAACTCGTGCCGCTCGACGAACCGTTCGGACACCACGACGGCCGCCGCCGCGCCGTCCGAGGTCGGCGAGCACTGGAGCTTGGTGAGGGGACGGTGCACGGTCCGGGCGGCGAGGATCTCGTCGACGGAGTACACGTCCTGGAACTGGGCGTACGGGTTGTGCGCCGAGTGCCGGTGGTTCTTGGCGCCGACAGCGGCCAACTGCGCCTCCGTCGTACTTCTCCATGTGCTCTCGCGCCGCGTCGCCGAAGATCTGCGCGGTGGGCGGCGACATATCGAAGCCGTGCCGGGCCGCCATGATTCCGTAGTGCCGGGCCACCGGGGACGTCTCGAAGTCCCCGCCGTCCGCCCCGCCCCCGAGCGCTCCCCGCTTCATCTTCTCGAACCCCAGCGCCAGGACGCAGTCGGCGAGGCCGCCCTCGACGAACTGCCGCGCCAGCATCAACGCACTCGACCCTGTCGCGCAGTTGTTGTTGACGTTGTAGACGGGCACACCGGTCAGGCCCAGTTCGTAGGCGGCGCGCTGCCCGGCGGTCGAGGCCTGGAAGCAGTATCCGACGGGCACCTGCTCCACATCGGCGTACGAAATCCCGGCGTCGGCCAGGGCGTTGGTGCCCGCCTCCTTGGCCATGTCCCAGTACTGCCACTCCCGGGTCTCGGGCTTCTCGAACTTCGTCATACCGACCCCGACGACGTACGTCTTCATGAGTTCCCTCTCAGTCCCTGGGCAGGCCGAGGATGCGCTCGGCGACGACATTGAGCTGGACCTGGGTGGTGCCGCCCGCGATGGTCAGGCAGCGCGAGAGCAGGAAGCCGTGCACGGCTCGCTCCCCGACGCCCTCGCGCAACGCGCCCGCCGGGCCGAGGAGTTCGAGCCCGAGCTCGGCGACCTTCTGCTGGTGCGCGGTCTGCACCAGCTTCCGCACGGAGGCGCCCGCGCCGGGTTCCACGCCGGACACCTGCCGCAGGGTCGTCCGCAGCCCGATGCAGGCGAGCGCGTGCGCCTCGGCGAGCAGAGCACCCAACCTCGCCTCGTCGACAGGAGCCGCCTGCGCGATCAGGGCCTCCAGTCCCGTGTCGAACGTCAACTGGTCGGCCATGTGCACGCGTTCGTTGCCGAGCGTGTTGCGGGCGACGCGCCAGCCGTCGTCGACCTCGCCGACGACCGCGTCCGCCGGCAGCAGCACGTCGTCGAAGTAGACCTCGTTGAAGAGGGAGTCCCCGGTGATCTCCTTCAGGGGGCGGATGTCGATGCCGTCCGTGTTCTTCATGTCGACGACGAAGTAGGTGAGCCCCTTGTGCTTGGGCGCCGCCGGATTCGTCCGCGCGAGGAGGATTCCGTAGTCGGCCCACTGCGCGGCACTCGTCCACACCTTCTGTCCGTTGACCCGCCACCGCCCGTCCGCGGTCCGCTCGGCCCGGGTCCGCAGCGACGCGAGGTCGGACCCGGCGCCCGGCTCCGAGAAGAGCTGGCACCACAGGAGGTCCCCGCGCAGGGTGGGCAGCAGACAGCGCTCCCGCTGCCGTTCGGTGCCGTACGCGATGAGGGACGGTACGACCCAGGTGGCGATGCCCAGAGCACTGATCCGTACCTCCGCCGCCGCCAATTCCTGCTGTACGGCGAGCTGCTGGACGGGTCCGGCGCCGAGTCCGTACGGCGGGGGCAGGTGCGGGGCGGCGTACCCCGTGGGCGCCAGCAGCCGTCGTACGGCCGCCGGATCCAGCCCGCGCGCGCCGGCGATCACCTCGCGGGCCTTCGCCCGGTACGCGGACGCCTCCGCCGGCAGCTCCAGGCACAGCTCCCGCCGTACGCCGTCCCGTGCGAGCCGCGCGGCCCGCCGCAGGTGTACGTCCCCGGTCCCGAGCAACTGCCGCGCCACCACCGCCCGGCGCAGATACAGGTGGGCGTCGTGCTCCCAGGTGAACCCGATCCCGCCGAGGATCTGGATGCAGTCCTTGGCGCAGGAGTACGCGGCGTCGAGCGCGACACCGGCCGCGAGGGCGGACACCAACTCCCTTGCACCGCTTGGCTCTTGAGCTGCCTCCCCCTCTTCCCCATAAGGCTCTTGAGTCGTCTGCCCCTCTTCGCCAAGGGGCTTTTGAGCAGCCCGCCCTCCTGCCCCAACCGGCCGTTGAGCAGCCCGCCTCCCCGCCCCAACCGGCCCTTGAGCAGCCCCCCTCCCCGCCCCAACCGACTCTTGAGCCGCTCGGGCCGCGTCCCACGTGAGCGCCCGCGCCTGTTCGAGCCGTACGAGCATGTCGGCGCACAGGTGCTTCACGCCCTGGAAGCGGCCGATGGGGTGGCCGAACTGTTCGCGGACCTTGGCGTATTCGGCGGCGGTGTCCAGCGCCCACGCGGCGGTGCCGCACGCGTCCGCGGCCAGGAGGACGGCGGCGAGGTCGCGGACCAGGTCCGAGTCGGCGGCGAGGACGCGGTCGGCGGGCACCCGCACCCCCTCCGCCCGGATCTCGGCGGTCGCCCGCGTCGGATCGGCGCTCTCGTGGGGCCGTACGACGAGGTCGGCGGCATCCACGGCCAGCCACACCATCTCCATCGCGCCCGCGCCCGCGGCCGCCAGGATCAGGACGTCCGCGTCGGCGCCGGACAGTACGGGCGGCGCGGTCCCGTCGAGCACATAACCCTCGTCCGTCGCGACCGCGGTCAGGGTCCCCGCGTCGAACGCCACGGCGCCGACCCGCTCTCCGCACCCCAGCGACCGCAGGAGAACGTCCGGCCGCACCGCCCCTGCCGCCCGTTCCAGTACCACCGACGCCAGTGCGCTCGCGAGGTACGGCCCCGGTAGCGCGGCCCGCGCGGCCTCCTCCACGACGACGGCGAGGTCGACGAGGTCGCCGCCACCACCGCCGTACGGCTCCGGAAGGTGCACGGCCAGCAGTCCCTGCGCGGCGAGTGCGTCCCAGTAGGAAGGTCTGCCGCCGCCCGGCGCGTCGAGCAGTTTGCGGACCTCCTCGGGTGGCACGGCTCGCGCGATCCAGCCGCGTGCGGCCTCGGCCAGATCCCGCTGTTCCGGCGTGGTCCCGATGCCCATGCGCGCCTCCCCAAGGCCCAAGGTGCGCGCCAGACTAGAACACGTTCCATTCTGACGGTAGGTCAGATCCCCATGGAAAGGTCAAGAATTCGTTAGTACGCCGAAGCATCGGAATAGTTGCCCGGGCGCACCGGGTTCAACTTGCACGTATCCCGCACGGATCACCCACCCGGATCGTCGACCCGACCGCCCGTATCCCGCACGGATCACCCTCCCCCGCACTACCTGAGTACGTCTCTTCTTCCGGCCTGGAGGCCCCACCCCATGACGCACACGACGACCGACCAGCCCACGCGGAGGCCGAGCGGCGCGACCGTGCCGGTGCTCGCCTTCGCGGGCATCGTTGTCGCGGTGATGCAGACCCTGCTCGTCCCGGTCATCAAGGACCTGCCGACGCTGCTGAACACCGAGCCCAGCAACGCCACGTGGGTGCTGACCTCGACTCTGCTCTCGGGCGCCGTGGCCACGCCGATCATGGGGCGCCTCGGCGACCTCTTCGGCAAGCGGCGCATGCTGCTCACCAGCCTGGCCGTGATGGTGGTCGGCGCACTGGTCAGCGCCCTGACCAGCACCCTGCTGCCGATGATCGTGGGCCGTACGCTCCAGGGCTTCGCCATGGGCGCGATCCCGCTCGGCATCGGCCTGATGCGCGACATGCTGCCCCGCGAGAAGCTCGGCTCGGCGATGGCCCTGATGAGCTCCTCGATCGGCGTCGGCGGCGGACTCGCGCTGCCCGCCGCGGCCCTGGTCGCGCAGCACGCGAACTGGCACGCCCTCTTCTACGGCGCCGCCGGCCTCGGCGTCCTCTCGATCCTCCTCACCCTCCTCGTCGTGCCGGAGTCCCCGATGCGCGCCGAGGGCACCTTCGACGTGCTGGGCGCGATAGGCCTCTCCGTGGGCCTCGTCCTCTTCCTCCTGCCGATCACCAAGGGCAGCGACTGGGGCTGGACCTCGGCCACCACGCTCGGCCTGTTCACCGCGTCGGCCGTCGTGCTCGTCCTGTGGGGCGTGATGGAGCTGCGTCTGAAGGCTCCGCTGGTCGACCTGCGCACCACCGCCCGCCCCGCGGTGCTCTTCACCAACCTCGCCTCGATCATGGTCGGCGTGTCCTTCTACGTCGTCTCGCTGGTCCTGCCGCAGCTCCTCCAGCTGCCGAAGGCCACCGGCTACGGCCTCGGCCAGTCGATGGTCACCGCGGGTCTGCTGGTGGCGCCGCTCGGCCTGACGATGATGGTCACCGCGCCGGTCTACGCCCGCCTCTCCGCCAAGTACGGCCCCAAGGTCACGCTGATCCTCGGCATGCTGATCATCGCGATCGGCTACGGAGCGGGCCTCGGTCTGATGAGCGCCGCCTGGCAGAGCCTCGTCATCGCGGTGGTCCTCGGCGCGGGCATCGGCCTCGCGTACTCCTCGCTGCCCGCGCTGATCGTCGGCGCCGTCCCGGCCTCCGAGACGGGCGCGGCCAACGGCCTGAACACCCTGATGCGCTCCATCGGTACGTCGGTGTCGAGCGCCGTCATCGGCATGGTGCTCGCCAACACGGCCCATCACGTGGGCGGCGTCGCCGTCCCCACCATGCACGGTTTCCGCGTCTCCTTCCTGATCGCGACGGGCGCGGTGGCGGTCGGCCTGCTCATGGCCCTGTTCCTGCCCGGCCGACGCCAGGCGACCAAGCCCCAGCTGCGCGCCAGCAGCGAGGAGGACGCCGCCCTGGAGCGCGCGAACGAGGTGCTCCGCGGCTTCCGCGGCCGCGTCCTGAACGCCGACGGCGACCCGGTCGCCCGCGCCAAGGTCACCCTGATCGACCGGCGCGGCCGCCAGGCGGGCGCCACCCTCTCCGCCGAGGACGGCAGCTACGTGCTGGCCGTGCCCGCCGAGGGCCCCTACGTCCTGGCTGCCAAGGCCACCGGCCACGGCCCGCTCGCCTCCTCGGCGACGCACGCGGGCGACGAGCGTCCGGTCGAGGTGGACCTGGCGCTGCCGGCCGCGACCGTTCCGGCGTAACGGACGACCCTCCTGTGGCACCCCCGTCGCGTCCGCGGCGGGGGTGTGGTGCACGATGGGGCGCCCAGGGACCCGTACAACCAGGAGGACCCCCATGCCCGCGGCACCCAAGCCGGAGATTCTCGCCGCCTTCGAGGCCGCGAAGGGGTTCATGCCGCTCGGCGAGGGGCTCGCGCTGTACGAGGCCGCCGTCGAGGCGGGGCGGCTCGGGCTGCCGCTGCTGGAGGTCGGCACCTACTGCGGGCGCTCCACGATCCTGCTCGCGGCGGCCGCGCGTGAGGCCGGGGTGACGGCGATCACGGTCGATCACCACCGGGGCAGCGAAGAGCAGCAGCCGGGGTGGGAGTACCACGACCCGTCCACGGTCGACCCCGAGATCGGCCGGATGGACACGCTCCCCACCTTCCGCCGCACCCTGCACCAGGCGGGCCTGGAGGACCAGGTGGTCGCGATCGTCGGCCGCTCGCCGCAGATCGCCGCCTTCTGGCAGACACCGCTCGGTTTCGTCTTCATCGACGGCGGCCACACCGACGAGCACGCCAACGGCGACTACGAGGGCTGGGCCCCGCACGTCGCCGAAGGCGGCCTCCTGGTGATCCACGACGTCTTCCCCGACCCGGCCGACGAGTTCACCGGCCAGGCCCCGTACCGCGTCTATCTCAGGGCCCTGGAGTCCGGCGCGTTCACCGAGATCTCGGTGAACGACTCGTTGCGCGTCCTGCGGCGAACGGGAGCGGGGATCTGAGGGCACGGTTAGAGTCGCTGACGTGTCGTACGTAGGCCCTGACTTCGATCCGCCCCAACCGCGCCGTTCCCGGCGCGGACCACTCACCGTCGCGGTCGCCGCGCTCGTACCCGGTGCGCTGGCCGGGTGGCTGGTGTGGCAGGCGGTGGGCGACGACTCGGGGGGCGGGTCCGACAAGGCAGGGGTGGCACCGTCGTCCTCCGCGCCCGCCTCCCCCACGGCGTCCGCTTCCGGCACGGACGACTCCAAGCCGAGTACGTCACCGCCCTCGAAGTCGACCTCGACGCCCTCCGCGTCCGCACCCGCCGCCTCCGGCCCCCTCAAGGGCAAGGTCGTCGTCATCGACCCCGGGCACAACCCGGGTAACTTCCGGCACGCGGCCGACATCAACCGCAAGGTGAACATCGGCACGAACTGGAAGGAGTGCGACACGACGGGCACGTCGACCAACGCGGGTTACACCGAAGCCCAGTTCACGCTCGACGTCGCGCGCCGGATGCGGACGATCCTGCAACAGCAGGGCGCCACGGTGAAGTTCACACAGGACGGCGACCGCTCGTGGGGCCCATGCGTGGACGAGCGGGCCGAGATCGGTGACAAGGCTCACGCCGACGCGGTCGTCTCGATCCACGCGGACGGCTCGGCGGCCGGCAACCGCGGCTTCCATGTGATCCTGCCCGCGTCCGTCCACGCCGGCGCCGCCGACACCCGCCCCATCGTCGCCCCCTCCCGCGATCTGGGCGAGCGCATCGCGGGCCTGTTCGTCCGCGAGACGGGCAGCGCGCCCTCCAACTACGTCGGTGACGGCACCGGTCTCGTGGTCCGAAAGGATCTCGGCGGTCTCAATCTGTCAACGGTTCCGAAGGTGTTCATCGAGTGCGGCAACATGCGCGATAGCAAGGACGCTGCGTTGCTCACCAGCGGCGCGTGGCGGCAGAAGGCGGCGCGTGGGATCTCTGAGGGAATCGTGAGTTTCCTGCGCGGGTAGTGATCACGAGGTTGCACCGGGCGTACACCCTGATCGGGCGGGCGATAGTGTCGTCCGTACGATGAGGGGCCACCCCCGCGCTTCACACCAGGGCCTGACGGCGCCATGGTGACAGCGATGCCTCCACCGATGACGAGACGACTGACGAAGGACCTGAAGTGAATATCCGCTCCCTCACTCGAGGCGACGGCGTGGTGATCGGAGCAGCGGTATTGCTGTTCATCGCGTCGTTCCTCAGCACGTACGACCCGGCCGGCAGCAACTCGCTCAATGCCTGGGACAACCTGGGCCTCGTGATGAGCATGTACATCGGGGGCATCGCCGGTGCGGCCCTGATCGTTGTCGCCCGCGCGCTCCCGCAGCCGCGGAAGGTCATCGGGCTCGACCTCGGCCAGCTCGGGGTGGCCCTGACGCTCTTCGCCCTGTGGACCTCGTTCTGGACCATCATCGACCCGCTGGGCGCGTTCAGCGACACCTTCGGCACCTCGAACGTCAGCGCGGGCTCGGGCCTGATCCTCGGCCTGATCGCCGCCCTGGTCCTGGCCGCCGCCGCGATCGCCACCCCGCTGGTCCCGGCGCTGAACGCGGCTCTCGTCGGCGCCCCCAAGCCCCCCACCCCCCAGCCCTACGGCGCCCAGCCGCAGGGCGGTTACGGCTACCCCGGCGCCCAGCAGCCGGCCCAGCCCTACGGCGCTCAGCCGCAGCAGCAGCCGTTCGGTGGTCCGTCGCAGCCCCAGCCGCAGCAGCCGGCCCCGCAGGCGCAGCAGCCCGCCGCCCAGGACTTCTCGCCGTTCTGGTTCGCCGTGCCGGTGCCGCGGCCGCTGTTCGCGGAGGACGGTTCGCAGGCGCCGATCGCCGAACTGGCGCCGGGCACCTGGTACCTGGCCGTCGAGCAGCGCGGTGCCACCCTGGTGGCGCAGACCCAGGACGGCCGTCGTGGCGTCCTGCAGGACACGTCGGGGATCCAGCGCGGCTGACGCCCGCTTCCCGCACATGCGGCCCCTCGCCCTTCCGGGCGGGGGGCCGTTGTCGTACAGTCGCCAGCCGAACGTATAGCTGACAGTCCATCAGACATCGGCGCCTGGAGGGGACATGCGGCTCGGTCTCGCACTCGGCTACTGGGGGCGCGGCCCCTCCGCGGACCATGTGCCGCTCGCCCAGGAGGCGGAACGGCTCGGATACCACTCCGTGTGGACCGCCGAGTCCTGGGGCTCGGACGCCTTCACCCCGCTCACCTGGATCGCCGCGCGGACGTCCCGTATCCAACTCGGCACGGCCGTCGCCCAGATGGCCGCCCGCTCCCCCACCACCACCGCGATGCACGCGCTCACCCTCGACCACCTCTCCGGCGGGCGCATGATGCTCGGCCTCGGGCTTTCGGGTCCGCAGGTCGTCGAGGGCTGGTACGGGCGGCCGTTCCCGAAGTCGCCGCTGACCGCGACCAGGGAGTACGTGGATGTCGTACGCCAAGTCCTCAGGCGCGAGGCCCCCGTTGAACTGGACGGGCGCTTCCACTCCCACCCGTACCGGGGCGCCGACGGCACCGGCCTCGGCAAGGCGTTGAAGCCGATCACGCACCCCCTGCGCGCCGAACTGCCCGTCCTGCTGGGCGCCGAGGGCCCGAAGAACATCGCGCAGACGACCCGGATCGCGGACGGCTGGCTGCCGCTGTACTGGTCACCGACCCGCCCCCAGGCGTACGAGGCCTCGCTCACCGACCTGTCTGAAGGCTTCCTCGTCGCCCCCATGGCCCGCGCCCACGTCTGCGACGACCTCGCCGAAGGGCTGCTGCCCGTCAAGGCGATGCTCGGCTTCTACATCGGCGGGATGGGGCACGCGGCGCGCAACTTCCATGCCGATCTGATGGCGCGCATGGGGTATGAGGAGGAGGCGCGCCACATTCAGGAGCTGTTCCTCGCCGGGCGTCGCGAGGAAGCCGTCCTCGCCGTCCCGGACGCCTTCGCCGACGAGATCTCGCTCGTCGGACCGCGCGAACGCATCGCCGAGCGGCTGGAGTTGTGGCGCAAGGGTCCGGTGACCGACCTGCTGGTCCTGTCCCCGGACCCGCGCACACTACGGGTGCTCGCCGAACTCAACTCGTAGTCGGTCAACCACCGGTGAGCTGCGACGCCGACGGCACCTGGTCCTTGACCTCGGCGCCCGCGCTCTTGCCGGCGTCCTTCACCTTGTTGATGACGTCGTCGAAGGAACTCACGGCACCGTCGGTCCCGTCACCCTTGCGCAGCTTGGAGGGCAGGCCCTTGAGCGTTTCGATGCCCGCGGTGAGCGGGGCGATGGCCTTGGAAAGCGCCGGGTCCCCTTCGGCGTTCTTCGCGGCCGCCTTGAGGCGGTTGTACGCGAACGTGCCCGCGAGGCCCGCCTTGACCAGGGCGAGCTTGTGCCCGTTCGCACCCTTCTTGAACTTGCCGGCCTTCCACGGCTTGACGATCCACTGGTAGGTGGCTCCGGCCGCGAGCCCCGCGTTCGCCACGAAGCGGGTCTTGGCGAACTTCTGTTTCTCCGCGGAGGTCGATGGACTTGGAGGGGCGGTTGCGGCCACGGCGGCGGTGTCCTTCGTAGTGCTGTCACTGCCGCAGGCGGTGGCGCCGGCGAGCAGGGCGCAGGACAGGGTGAGCGCCACGATCGGGCGCCGTATCGGTACGGGCACGGGGTCCTCCGGGAAGGGAACGGTTCCCCTGATCAGGGACAGAGTTCTCCCTGGACAGGGACATGGTTCTCCCTGGTCACGGGAGAACACGGCTCTCCCGTGAGCCTCACCCCGTCGCGGCGACTGCGCCACTTGAGCGAACCCGTTCGGGTTTCACCCACGATGCGCTGGCTACCCGGCAGGTATGTCCCCTCGATATCGCAACGGCTCGAATCAGGCGGGGACGGTCATCGCGATCGTCGCGGACGTGATGGCCGTCATCCTCGGTCTGTGGATCCTGATGTATCTGCTGGACGCCAACCGCGCCAACGACCTGGTGCAGTTCGTCCATGACGCGGCCGCCTGGCTCGCCGGCTGGTCGCGTGACCTGTTCACCTTCGACGAGGCGTGGGCGCGCGTCGTCGCGGGCTACGGCCTGGCGGCCGTCGTGTACCTCTTCGTGGGCCACGCGATCGCCAACCGTATGCACCGGCACTGAGCCTGCGGACGGTCCGCGGACTCAGCTACGCGCAGCAGTCGGGGTCCAGGCCCCACGGGAGGCGTTCGCCGCCGAAGACCGCGCAGGTGGGCTCGTCGCCGCCCAGCGCGGCGACGGCCAGCAGGAGTGAACCGGCGGTCCAGGTGGTGAGTTCCTCGGGCCAGATGGCCTGGTCCTCGAAGACGTAACCCGTCCAGTACAGGCCGGTCCTGGGGTCGCGCAGGTGCTGGATGGACTGGAGAATCTCCAGAGCACGGTCGGACTCGCCCACCGCCCACAGGGCGAGGGCGAGTTCGGCCGACTCGCCACCGGTCACCCACGGGTTGGGGACCACGCAGCGGACACCGAATCCCGGGACCACGAAACGGTCCCATCCCTCGTCGATACGTGACTTGGCCTCGGCGCCCGTCAACGCGCCGCCGAGCACCGGGTAGTACCAGTCCATCGAGTAGCGGTCCTTGTCGAGGAACCGCTCGGGGTGGAGCCGGATCGCATGGCGCAGCGCGCCGACCGCCAGCTCCCAGTCGGGCTGCGGCTCTTCCCGCTGCTCGGCGATGGCCAGCGCACAGCGCAGCGCGTGGTGGATCGACGAACTCCCGGTCAGCAGCGCGTCGTTCACCGCTGTGCCGTCGTCCTCGCGCTTCCAGCCGATCTGCCCGCCGGGCTGCTGGAGTCCGAGCACGAACTCCACGGCCGCGTAGACGGCCGGCCACATGCGGTCCAGGAACGTGTCGTCGCCGGTGGCCAGGTAGTGGTGCCAGACGCCGACGGCGATGTACGCGCAGAAGTTCGTCTCGCGGCCGCGGTCGGTGACGTCCTCGAAGTCCCCGTCGGCGTACGCCGCGTACCAGGAGCCGTCCGTGTTCTGGTGCCTGACCAGCCACTCGTACGCGCGCTCAGCCGCCTCGTGCTCCCCCGCGGCGTCGAGCGCCATGGCCGCTTCGGTGTGGTCCCACGGGTCGAGGTGGTGCCCGCGGAACCACGGTATGGCGCCGTCCGGGCGCTGCACCCCGAGGATCCCGCGCACCGTGGCGGCAGCCTGCTCGGCGGTGAGGACCCCGGGCAGGACGAGGTGTTCTGTCCGGGGGGTGGTCACTTGGCGTCCACCAGGGGGAGGTGGGGCTTGGTCGCATACGCCACGAAGCTCTTGCCGATCAACGGGTTCAGCGCCTGCTCGGCGACCCGTGTGGCCAGGGGTTTCTTCATGATGTCCCAGACCAGGAGCTTGTGGTACGCCCGCACGGGCAGCGCCTTGTCGTTGTCGACGCCGAACGCGCACTTCAGCCACCAGTACGGGGAGTGGAGGGCGTGCGCGTGGTGGGAGCCGTAGGGCTTGAGGCCGGCCTCGCGGATCTTGGCCAGCAGTTCGTCCGCCTTGTAGATGCGGATGTGGCCGCCCTCGACCTCGTGGTACGCGTCGGACAGCGCCCAGCAGACCTTCTCCGGGCCGTAGCGCGGAACGGTGATCGCGATGCGGCCGCCCGGCTTCAGGACGCGGACCATTTCCGCGAGGACGCCCTTGTCGTCCGGGATGTGTTCCATGACCTCGGAGATGATCACGACGTCGAAGGACTCGTCGGGGAAGGGCAGCGCCAGCGCGTCGCCCTCCATGGCCGTCGCGGTGGCTCCGGCGGGCGCCTCGCCCGCCTCCTTCATCGCCGCGAACCACTTGGCGACCTCGCGGATCTCCTCGCCGTTCTGGTCCAGCGCGACGACCTGGGCGCCGCGCCGGTAGCACTCGAACGCGTGCCGGCCGGCACCACAGCCGAGGTCCAGGACGCGGTCGCCCGGGGCGAGCGGGAACCGGGAGAAGTCGACGGTCAGCACGTGGCCCTGCTTTCGCGGTTGGCTACAACTAGTTCTTCGGCGGCGTCCTGGGCGGGGGCTTCGGCCCCCTCGGTGGCCGCGGAGCGGTCGGGAGGCGTGGGCGCGATGGGGAGGCCGGGGCCTGCCGCGGAGCGGCGGGGGGCCTGGCCCGCGGAGCCGGCCATGGCCTCGCGGTAGTGGGCCACCGTGCCCTCGGCGGCTCGGGCCCAGGTGAAGCGCTGCAGTACCCGCGCACGGCCGGCGACGCCCAGGCGCACCCGCAGCTCCACGTCGCCGAGCAGTCGGCTCAGAGCGGCGGCCAGCGCGCCCGAGTCGCCGGGCGGCACCGCCAGGCAGGTCTCGCCGTCGGGCCCGGCGACCTCCGGGATCGCCCCGCCGGTCGTGGCCACCAGCGGCGTGCCGGTCGCCATGGCCTCCGCCGCCGGGAGCGAGAAGCCCTCGTACAGCGACGGCACACAGGCGACCTCCGCCGAGCGCACCAGGTCGACCAGTTCCGCGTCGGAGATCCCCTTGACGAACTCGACGGCGCCTTCGAGCCCGTACCGCTCGATGGCCTGGGCGACGGGCCCGTCCTCGGCGCGCTTGCCGACGACGACGAGGTGGGCGCCGGGGTGCTCGGTGCGCACTTTCGCGAGCGCCTCGACGAGGAAGACCAGGCCCTTGAGCGGCACGTCCGCGCTGGATGTCGTCACGATGCGGCCCGGCACCTGCCGTACCGCCGGATCCGGCGAGAAAAGGTCGGTGTCCGCGCCGATGTGCACCACGTGTATACGGTCCTGAGCCACACCCAGGTGGTCGACGATCTCCTGGCGTGACGTACCGGAGACGGTGAGCACGGACGGCAGGCGGCGCGCGACGCGCTTCTGCATGCGCGTGAAGGCGTACCAGCGGCGGACGGACGCGCGGCGCTTCCATCCCTCGGCGGCGTCCAGCTCCAGCTGCCGGTCGACGGTGATGGGGTGATGGATGGTGGTGACGAGGGGTGCGCCCACGTCGCCCAGCAGGCCGTAGCCGAGGGTCTGGTTGTCGTGGACGACGTCGAACTCGCCTCGGCGGGCGCGCAGATGACGCCGGGCACGCAGCGAGAAGGTCAGCGGCTCGGGAAAGCCTCCGGTCCACATCGTGCCGACCTCGAGCGCATCGATCCAGTCCCGGAACTCCTCGCGCTTCGGGGTGCGAAAGGGGTCGGGCTGGCGGTAGAGGTCGAGGCTGGGCAGCTCGGTGAGGCTCAGCTCGGGCAGGCCTTCGTCCAGCACCGGATAGGGCTGGGAGCCGATGACCTCGACCCGGTGGCCGAGGCGGGCGAGCTCGCGCGAGAGGTGTCGTACGTAGACACCCTGGCCGCCGCAGAACGGGTTCCCCTTGTACGTGAGGAGCGCGATGCGCAGAGGTCGGTCCCCGTCGGCGGCCGCACCCTCCCCGGGGCCCGCCTCCATGGCCTCAGCGGTCACTTACGGCCCCCTTCTCCCTGCACTTTCCCGCGAGATTACGCCGGGACGCTAATCTAGAACAAGTTTCAGACTTGATCGTTCAAGGAGCACTGAATCTACCGGCAGGTAGCGCTGCTGTGAGCGGTGGATCAGGTGATTCACGCCACGACGGAATGGCGGAGTCCGATGATTCGCACGGCAGCCGGAGCCCTGCCATGCTGACTCATCGCTCCCTCTCGCTGATGTCACGGAACGGACCCATGCCTGCGGAAGCCAAGGCGGACTCGAAGAACGCGCGGTCGGCGTCGCAGCCGTCCACGCCCTCCTCCGCGCACCACTCCACCCCGCACCCCGCCACTGCCCCGCTCACCGAGCGGCAGGAGGCGCGCCGCCGACGGATCCTGCACGCGAGCGCGCAGCTGGCCAGCCGGGGCGGCTTCGACGCCGTACAGATGCGCGAGGTCGCGGAGTCGTCGCAGGTCGCCCTGGGCACGCTGTACCGCTACTTCCCCTCGAAGGTTCATCTGCTGGTCGCCACGATGCAGGACCAGCTGGAGCACATGCACGGCACGCTGCGCAAGAAGCCGCCGGCCGGGGACACGGCGGCCGAGCGGGTGGCGGAGACGCTGATGCGGGCGTTCCGCGCCCTGCAGCGCGAGCCGCATCTCGCCGACGCCATGGTCCGCGCGCTCACCTTCGCGGACCGCAGCGTCAGCCCCGAGGTCGACCAGGTCTCCCGGCAGACCACGGTGATCATCCTCGACGCCATGGGCCTCGACGACCCCACCCCCGCCCAGCTCTCCGCCGTCCGCGTCATCGAGCACACCTGGCACTCGGCCCTGATCACCTGGCTCTCGGGCCGGGCCTCGATCGCCCAGGTCAAGATCGACATCGAGACGGTGTGCCGCTTGATCGACCTGACGGACCCGGCCGCGGACGACTAGGGCCGCGGGCGCACGGGGCGTGGCACGCGGGCACGCAAAAACCTACGAGACGGGTTCCCTTCGCCGGTATTACCCGGATCAGGTAGTGGAGGTCGCCTTCCGGTCCAACTGCTACCTTCCGGCCTCTCAGCCCGACCGTCGACGTCGGCCCCAGCGGATGCCTAAGCGTCTCGCCAAAGTCGGCTACTCCGGTTGAACTCCCTCACTCGCCTCGTAGGCAATACCAGGATAGAACGCCTATGGCCGGATAGAAACCCCCGAAAGGGATTTTTTTCTTCAGTCTTCCGGTGGGAACACCGGCTCCCCGCTCCCCAGCAGCGTGATCGTGATCGCCTCCACCGGGCAGCCCTCCGCCGCCGCGAGGATCTTCTCGTTGGCATCGGCCTCCGGCTCGACCGGGTGGGACTGCATACCGGTGTCCAGGCGGAAGGCGTCCGGGGCATGGTGGACGCACTGGGCGGAGCCGATGCACACCGAGCGGTCGACCTCCACCTGCCAGCGGTCGCCCATGCTCACGCCTCCCAGCCGGCCGGCAGATGGATCATCTTGTGCTCCAGGAACTCGCCGTACCCCTCGGGGCCGAACTCCCGACCCAGGCCGGAGTTCTTGTAGCCGCCGAAGGGGCCGAGCATGTCGAGGCTGAAGGTGTTGACGGAGTAGGTGCCGGTGCGGACCTGGCGGGCGACGTCGATGCCATGGGCCACGTCGGCCGTCCAGACGCTGCCGCTCAGCCCGTAGTCCGAGTCGTTCGCGATCTTCACGGCCTCGGACTCGTCGCCGTACGGGAGCAGGCAGATCACCGGGCCGAAGATCTCCTCGCGCGCGATCCGCATGGAGTTGTCGACGTCGCCGAAGAGGGTCGGCTCGACATACCAGCCGCGGTCGAGGCCCGGCGGACGGCCGCCGCCGGTGAGGATCTTGGCCCCTTCCTCCTGGCCGATGCGGATGTAGTCGAGGTTGCGCTGCTGCTGGCGCCTCGCGACCAGCGGGCCCACCTGGGTCGCCGGGTCGAGCGGGTCGCCGACCACCAGCGCGCCGGCCGCCGCCGCGAAGGCGTCCGCGAACTCGTCGTAGCGCGAGCGCGGCACAAGGATGCGGGTCTGGGCGACACAGGCCTGGCCGTTGTTCATCCAGGCCGCCGAGACGATGCCGGGGACGGATGTCCCGATGTCGGCGTCCGGGAGCACCACCGCCGCGGACTTGCCGCCCAGTTCCAGGGTCACGCGGGTGAGATTGCGCGACGCGACCTCCATGACGCGCTTGCCGGCCGCGACCGACCCGGTGAACGAGACCTTGTCGATGTCCGGGTGTCCGACCAGGTACTCGCTGACCTCACGGTCCGCCGGGAGGATCGAGAGCACGCCCTCGGGCAGCCCGGCCTCCTTGGCGATCTCGCCCAGCAGATAGGCGTCGAGCGGCGACTCGGGCGACGGCTTCAGTACGACCGTGCAGCCGGTCAGCAGCGCGGGCGCGAGCTTGGCCGCCGCCACGAACTGCGGGACGTTCCACGGGACCACGGCTGCGACGACCCCCACCGGCTCGCGCCGGACGAGGATCTTCCCGAGGACTCCGTCGCGCGTCTCCTCGTAGGTGTAGGTGCGCGCGACCGTGATCGCCGCGTCCCACACCATCATCGCGCCGAGGGCCTGCGCGAGGACGCTCCAGGAGTACGGGGAGCCGTTCTCGGAGGAGATGACGCGGGCGATCTCCTCGTGGCGCACCGCGATCGCGTCCTTGATCCGGGTGACGACCTCGACCCGCTCGTCGAGGCTCATGCGCGGCCAGGGACCCTCGTCGAACGCCTTGCGCGCGGCGGCGACGGCCCGGTCGACGTCCCCCGTCGAGGCGTGCGGCACCCGCCCGATGACCTCTTCGGTGTGGGGCGAGATCACCTCGATGACGTCCTTGCCCAGGGGGTCCGTCAACTCCCCCCCTATGAACAGCTGTCCGTGTTCCACGAGCTCCGTCATGGCTGACTGCCTCCCGAGGGACCGTTCCCTGACGCTTCTCTGACGCTTCATCAGATACGAGAACTGATACCAGTTCCAGTCAGCGGAGTCCACGGGCCGGACGCCGGACGCGGAGAGATAACAGTCGACTTGGGCACCCAATGGAATCTGTTCTAGTTATAGTGGCCGGCAGACCGGACAGTGACCGGAACACGGCGATTGGTGGGAGCCCATGGCGCAGGTGACCGATCACGGCGGGGGCGTACGGTCGATCCGTGTCCCCATCCCGGACAACCCCCTGGGCCACACCCTGGTGTACGTCGTGGACACCGACCGCGGTCCCGTCCTGATCGACACGGGCTGGGACGACCCCGCCTCCTGGGACACCCTCGCCGAGGGCCTCACCGCATGCGGCACCACCGTCGCCGAGATCCACGGCGTGGTCATCACCCACCACCACCCGGACCATCACGGCCTGTCGGGCCAGGTGCGCGAGGCGTCCGGGGCCTGGATCGCGATGCACGCGGCGGACGCCTCGATCGTCCGGCGGACGCGGGAGAACCGGCCCGAGCGCTGGTTCGCCTACATGGCGGCCAAACTGACGGCCTCCGGCGCGCCCGAGGAGCACCTGGCGCCCCTGCGCGGCGCCCGGACATCGGCCCGTCCGAGCACCCTCCCCGGCTTCTCCCCCGCCCTGCCCGACCGCGAGATCGTCCCCGGCGAACTCCTCGCCCTGCCCGGCCGCCGCCTGCGCGCGATCTGGACCCCCGGCCACACGCCCGGCCATGTCTGCCTCCACCTGGAGGAGGACCATCCCGCCCGCCTCCCGGGCCACGGCCGCCTGTTCTCCGGCGACCACCTCCTGCCGAGGATCACCCCGCACATCGGCCTGTACGAGGATCCGGACGACGTCACCGTCACCGATCCGCTCGGCGACTACCTCGACTCCCTGGAGCGCGTCGGCCGCCTCGACCCCGCCGAGGTGCTCCCGGCCCACCAGCACGCGTTCGCCGACGCCCCTTCCCGCGTACGGGAGTTGCTCGTCCACCACGAGGAACGCCTGACCGGACTGCTGACCCTCCTCTCGACACCGCTCACCCCCTGGCAGCTCGCCGAGCGCATGGAGTGGAACCGGCCCTGGGACCAGATCCCGTACGGATCACGCACCATCGCGGTCTCGGAGGCCGAGGCCCATGTGCGGCGGCTGGTGAAGCTGGGACGGGCGGAGGCGGTGACGGGGAGCGATCCGGTGACGTACGTGGCTGTGTGATGCGTCGGCCGCGGTAAGGCGTTTGTCGAGGCGGATGCGTTGACCGCGCCAATGCGTTGGCCGAAGCGGGTGCGTTGACCGCGGTAGTGCGTTGGCCGAAGCGGGTGCGTCGGTCGCGGTAATGCGTTGGCCGTGGCGGGCGCGCGGCTGATAGCAACGGCGTCATGGATGACCTCGCACAACTCCTCGCCGAGCGCGCCTGTGAGCGGCTCGTTCTCGACTTCGTCCGCCGTCTGGACCTCGGTGAACCCGGCTCGGTGACCGAACTGTTCACCGAGGACGGCTGCTGGCAGTGGCCGGAGGGCGACCGGATCGTGCGGGGGCGTGACGCACTGCGGGAGTACTTCGGCTCCCGTCCCCCCGACCGGCTGTCGCGCCGCGTGATGACGAACATCCTCGTGACCGTGGGCTCGCCGACGACGGCCACCGCCACCTCGTATTTCACGACCTATCGCGTCGACGGCCACACCGGAGGCATGGTCCCGGCCGGGCCTCCTGTCCAGATCGGGCACTACGAGGACGTCTTCCGCAAGGTCGACGGCCGCTGGCTGCTCGCCTGCCGGACGCTCTTCCTGCCGTTCGGCGGACCGACGCCCCGCCAGTGACCGGGAGCTTGTTTCGCCCCCTCCGCCCCTACCCGTCCCGTACCTGGGGGCTCCGCCCCCAGACCCCCCGAGATCGCGCTCCGCACTCGTCCTCAAACGCCGGACGGGCTGACCCCCTTCAGCCCCTCCGGCAGGCTGGAGATGGTCGTCAGGAACCGTGCGTCGCGTAGTCCAGCCCCTCCTCGTACGACATGGCGAGGCCCTCCTCGTACGCCTTCTCGTACTCCGTGTCACCGATCTCCTCGCGGACGCGCAGTTCGTGCGAGCAGCGGGTGGCGATGAGGTCGGGTGAGTCCATCTGGGCGCGGCCGGTGAGTTCCCAGACGCGTTCGCCGATGCCGAGGAGGCGGGCCGCGCGGTGGCCGTCGCCGGCCGCGACGACACCGGCGGCGAGCACGTCGAGGGCCATGGCCGCGCCGACGGTGTTGTGCAGCAGCCCGTGCCCGGCCAGGGCGGTGCGGGCGTTGCCGACCGCCGCGCGGACATCGCCGCGGGCCAGGTCCGCCTGGGCCACGATCCCGTCGGCGAAGGCACCCGCCCACGACTCGCCGCACGCCACGCTGGCCGCGCGCACCTCCTCGGCCACCGCACGCGCCCGCTCGTGGTCGCCCCGCAGCATGTACGAGAAGGAGAGCGCCACGCGGACCTGGAGCTGGGCGGCCCCGAACCCGTCCTGCCGGATGGGCAGCCGGGGCGTGGCGGACAGCACGTCGATCGCCTCGGACAGCTTGCCGCTCAGGGCCAGTTGACCGCCGATGAGGTACGCGGCGGCCACCACCGCCGCCGGATCGCACTGGTCCCGCGCCGCGTCGGCGCACCGCACCGCCCACTCGGCGGCGACCTCCAGGTCGCCCTGGAGCAGCGCCACCGCGCCGCGCGACCACACGGCTCGGATGCGGTCGGGGCCCGGCGGCGGGTCGGTGGCGAGCGCCAGGTCGAGGCAGTGCTGGGCATCGCGCAGATAGCCGCAGTGCCGCCACAGGAAGCCGATGTCGGCCGCCATCTCCAGGGCGACACGGCCGTCGGTTTCGGTGAGCGCCCAGTCCATTGCGGCGCGGAGGTTGGCGTGTTCGGTCAGCGTGCGCTCGCACCACGCCACCTGTCGTCCGGTGTTCCACTCGGCGCAGCCTTCGCGGGCCAGGCGCCGGTAGTGGTCACGGTGGCGCAGCCGTACGGCTCGCTCCTCGCCGAGCGCGCGCAGCCAGTCGGCGCCGAACTCCCGTACGGTGTCAAGGAGCCGGAAGCGGTCCGGGTCGGCGCGGTGACGACGCACTAGGGACTTCTCGACGAGCCGGGCGAGCAGACCGGCGATCCGCCCGGCGGGCAGCGGACCGCCCGCGCAGACCTCCTCGGCGGCGCGTACGCAGAAGCCGCCCGCGAACACCGAGAGGCGGGCCCACAGCAGCCGTTCCAGCGGTGCGCACAGTTCGTGGCTCCAGCCGATGGCCGTACGCAGCGTCTGGTGGCGCGGCGGCCCCTCTCCGTCACGCGCGACGAGCAGATCGAGCCGGGACGGCAGACGTTCGCCGAGGCGGTCGTGCAGCTGGGCCAGGGAGAGCTCGGAGAGCCGGACGGCGGCGAGTTCGATGGCGAGCGGGATGCCGTCGAGACGGCGGCAGACGGCTTCGACCGCGGCGCGGTTGGTGTCGTCGAGAGCGAATCCGGTGGCGGCCGCTCGTTCGGCGAACAGGGCCACCGCGTCGTCGGCGACCGGCAACGGGTCCAGGTACAGCACGCGTTCGCCGGGCAGGCCGAGTTGCTCGCGGCTGGTGACCAGGATGCGCAGCCCCGGCAGGACCGGCAGCAGCGCCTCGGCGAACGCCACGCAGTCCGCCAGAACGTGCTCGCAGGAGTCGAGGACCAGCAACAGCCTTTTGCCCTCGGCCCATTCGGCGACCACCTCGGTGACCGGGCCCGTCGACTGGTCCGCGAGCCGCAGCGCCTCCACGACGGCCAGGCCCACCAGGCCCGCCGTGTGTAGCGGGGAGAGCTCCACCAGCCACACGCCGTCGGGGTACGCGTCCCGGACCCGGCCCGCGGCCCGCAGCGCGAGCCGGGTCTTGCCGACGCCGCCGACCCCGACGAGGCTCACGAGCCGGTCGATCCCGACCCCGGGATCCAACTCGTCGTCCAGCCAGTCGAGTTCGTCCCGCCGCCCGACGAAGCTCCGCGTCTCCGGGGGCAGATTGCCGGACCGTCCACCGGTCGTCTTGTCAGACACGTGGACCAGTCTGTCCGCGTCGCACTCCCGCGATGCCTCGCTCCAGCAACTCGAACAGAAAGGCCGCAACCCCCATCACTTCCGTACACCTTCCGACGAGATGCGATCAATTCCCCGTCAATGAGGGCGGGAAGGGTGATATTCGGAGATTGTCAGGTGATGGGCGAGAGTGACCAGGGAGGACGGATGGCCGCCAGGGGCGGAGGCGGTGGGGGCGACATGACCACGGGCGCCGGCGTCGGAGACGACAACTCGGCCGCGGGAAGGCGTTTCGGGAGCCGCGGCTCGGCCGCGGGCACCGGCCTCGGAGACGGCGCCCCCGTCACAGGTCCCGGGAACCGGACTGACGCCCTGAGCACGGACGTCGGTCTCAGGGACGGCAAGCCGAACGCAGACACCCGCACCGGAGACGGCGCCCCGGTCACAGGTGCCGAGGGTCGGAGCGACGACCTGAGCGCGGACATCGGTGTCAGGGGCGGCACGCCGACCGCGGGCGCCGGTGTCAGGGACGGTGACGTAACCGCGGACGTCGGTGTCAGGAGCGGCCGGCCGACCACGGACGCCGATATCGGAGACGTTGACATGACCCCGGACGTCAGCGTCAAGGGCGGCCGGCCGACCGCAGGCGCCGGCGTCAGAAACGGCCGGCCGACCGCGGGCGTCGGTGGCGGGGACGGTCAGCCGACCGCGGGCGTCGGTGGCGAGGACGGTCAGCCGACCGCGAGCGCCCGTATCGGGGACGGGGACGTGACCGCGGGTGTCGGGCGGCAGGTGCGGTGGCTGGTGCTGGTGCCGCTGGCCGCCTGTCTGGCGATCGCCGTGCCGGATCTGCTCTTCGACCGGGTGCCGCCGCTCATCGTGCTGCTGCTCATCGGCCCCCTGCTGGCCTGCGTCCGGCTGGGCGTCCGGCACACCGTGCTGGCCTGCTGCTGGTCCGCGGTGCTGGGCCTCGCGATGGGGATCGACGACCGCACCGTGCAGACTTTCGCGTTCGCCGTCCACTGGAGCGGCCTGCTGTTCGGCTGCGCGCTCACCGTGTACGCGGCCCGGCAGCGCGAGCGGCTCGTCGCGACGCTCGACCGGGCCCGCGAAGTCGCCCGGATCACCCAGGAGGCGGTCCTGCGGCCCATCTCCCGCACCCTGGGTGGCACTCAGGTGTGCACCCGCTACCACAGCGCCGCCCTCGAGTCGACCGTCGGCGGCGACCTGTACGACGTCGCGGTGACCCCGTTCGGACTGCGTGTCCTCGTCGGCGACGTCCGTGGCCACGGGCTCGACGCCCTCCGGCTGACTGCCGACACGATCGCGGGCTTCCGCGAACTCGCCTACATGGCACCCGACTTGACGACCCTCACCGCCGACCTCGACGCACGGCTCGCTCCGGAGCTGGGCCCCGAGGACTTCGTCACCGCCGTGCTCGCCGAGTTCGCGCCCGGCGAGGTGCGACTGGTCAACTGCGGTCACCCGGCACCCCTGCGCGCCGGCCACCGCATCGAACTCCTCGAACCCCGCGTCACCGCCCCGCCGTTGGGACTGTGCCCCGACCCGCGCCAGTACCGCGTACGGCTCCAGCCCGGCGACCGGCTCCTCCTCTACACCGACGGCCTGACCGAGGCCCGCGACCCGGAGGGCGCCCCCTTCCCCCTTCTCGGCGAGGCCGCGCTCGCCCTGCGCGAGCCGCTCCCCGACGAGGCCCTGCACTCCCTGTACGCCCGCCTGATCGCCCACACCGGCTCGGCCCTCGCCGACGATCTCGCCCTGGTCCTGTGCCAGCCCATGGAGGCGACGGTCCCCGCGCGCGTGCCGTGAAGCCATGCGGTACGGCAGATGACCACCAACCACCTCACCTCCGCCCAGCGCGAGATCGGGGCGCTGTTCATGGAGAGCCAGGGCCGGGGCTGCGGCGCCCAGGTCGACATCGAACCCACCGACCCCTGGAACGTCCCGGGCCACTACGGCTGGACCGGCGGCACCGGCACAACGGCCCACATCGTCCCGTCGTCCGGCACCGTCGCCGTCCTGCTCACCCAGGTCGCCATGGAGAACCCGACGCCCACCCCGCTGATGCGGGACTTCTGGCGCCGCACCGCTCAGTGAAGCAGCGTCCGGATCAATTCCTCGGCGTCGCCCAGGAGTTGGACCTCGCGCACGCTCATCGTCGGATTGGCCGCCCGGCGCCGTCGCGCCTCGGTGAGACCGTCCTGCGTCACGCCGTGCACGCCCTCCCCGAGCATCGCGGCCAGCGTCTCGCGCGCCACCTCCGCGTGCGGCTCACCGCCGACGGCGACCTGGGCGAGCATCACGGCGGACATACCCCAGTCGAGGCCGGGCGCGCCCTCCTCGGCGTTGGCCCAGTCGATGACCTTCGGGCCGTCCGGGGTGAGCATCACGTTGTCCGGGTGCAAGTCCAGGTGCAGGACGCGGACCGCCGGGTCCGCCGAGACCCGGGCGGGCAGCGCGTGCAGCCCGCGCAGCAGCCGGGCGAGGGTGACGCCCGCCTCCCGCGGGGAGAGCACACCGGCGCCGAACGCCTCCAGCATGGTCGGCCCCGACAGCCGCTCCATCACCAGATCGCTGCGGGTCGCCGCCCGCACCCCCGGCACCGGATACCCGTGCCCGCGCACATGCTCCATCACCACGGCCTCGGCGGTGGCGTCGCCCCACCCCTCCCGGTCCCGCCGCAGTACCCACGCCTCGTCGATCTCGTAGACGTCCGCCGAACGCCCCGAGCCGAGCAGTCTCCCCGTTCGCATGGGCCGACTTTAGGGCCAGTCCTGCGGATTGGCCCGGCATCCGCCCGGGCCCACAGGCGGCCCTCAGGCGCTTTGCTACGGCCCGGTAGAGTGAGCGCGTCGTCATCACGCCCGTACGGGGGGAAGCCGGTGCAATTCCGGCGCTGACCCGCAACCGTGAGCCGCCCACCAGGGACGGTGAGCCGGATCGCCGCGCACGGGACGTGACCGGCTCGTGCCACCGGCAACCCGCCGCTGGCCGGCACCGTCGAGGGATACGGAGCCGGAGCCGCCCGGATGCTCCAGCGTGCGCCCGGTGCTGCCCGGCTCCCCGCAGGGAGAGTCATGATTGTTCGCCGCAGCGCCGCGGTACTGGCCGCCACCGTCGTCATCGGTACGGCCGTCGCACCGGCAGCCTTCGCCGCCGACGCGTCCCCCTCTCCCTCCCAGGCGATCCCGTCCGGGCTGTACGGCTCCACCGACCCCACCTACGACGGTGTCTGGCGGCAGTCGCTCGCGCTGCTCGCCCAGCACACCGTGGGCGTCGAGCCCGCTGCCAAGGCCGTCGACTGGCTGACCGGACAGCAGTGCGCGAACGGGGCGTTCGCTCCGTACCGCGCCGACGCCACCGCCAAATGCGATGCCAAGACGATGGTCGACACGAACAGCACGGCCGCGGCCGTGCAGGCCCTCGCCGCGCTCGGCGGGCAGGACGCCGAGACGGGCAAGGCCGTCGCCTGGCTGAAGTCCGTACAGAACAAGGACGGCGGCTGGGGGTACACCGCGGGCGGGGCGAGTGACGCCAACTCGACGTCCGTGGTGATCGGGGCGTTGACGGCCGTGGGCGAGAAGCCCGCCGATGTCGCCAAGGGCGGCAAGTCGCCGTACGACGCCCTCGTGGCTCTGTCTCTCGCGTGCGGCTCGGACGGTGGCGGCGCGTTCGCCTACCAGCCCGACAAGAAGGGCAAGCTCGCGGCGAACGCGGACGCGACGGCGGCAGGCGTGCTCGGCGGTCTGGGCAAGGGGTTCGCGACGAAGGCCGGCGCGGCGTACGACCGTACGCAGTGCGCCACTACCGACTCCCTCGGACCGCAGGACGCGGCGCAGAACGGCGCCGACTATCTGGCCAAGTCGCTGGAGAAGACCCCTTACCTGAAGTCCGCGCTCGCCGGTGCCAAGGACCAGCCCGACTACGGCAACACGGCGGACGCGGTCGTGGCGCTGTCCGCCGCGGGAGCGACGACGTTGGCGAAGGAACCCCTCGCCTGGCTGGAGAAGAACTCCGGCGCCTGGGCGGCGAAGGCCGGTCCGGCCGCGTACGCCCAGCTGATCTTCGCCGCCCATGCGACCGGCACGGACCCGCGTGACTTCGGCGGCGCGGACCTCGTCAAGCAGCTCGGCGCGACCGGTCCGGCGGCGGACGCCTCCGACCACTCGGCCGCCCCGAGCGACGAGAAGAAGAAGGACGACGACAAGGGGCTCGGTGTCTGGTGGATCGTCGGCGTCGGTCTCGTCGCCGGTATCGGCATCGGCTTCCTGATCAGCGGCCGCAACAAGAAGCAGCAGCTGTGAGCCGCCGTCGGACATCCGCGCCGGTCTTCGCCCTGACCCTGGCCCTGCTGCTCCTCATGCTCGGCGGCGCGGGGCAGGCCCGTGCCGTCGGCTACCGCTACTGGTCCTTCTGGGATCTGACCGGCGGGAAGTGGGCGTACGCGACGCAGGGTCCGTCGACCGCGCGGCCGTCCGACGGCGACGTCGAGGGGTTCCGCTTCGCGGTGAGCGAGGACTCGCAGGACGCCTCGAAGCCGCGCGGGGCGGCGGACTTCGCGTCCATATGCGCGAAGACACCCGCCCAGCAGGGCAAGAAGCGCGTGGCCCTGGTCATCGACTTCGGCACGACGGCGGACGCGCCGTCCGGCGAGACGCCACCGGCCGCGCGTACGGCGTGCGCCCGCGTCCCCTCCGACGCCACGACGGCCGACGCCCTCGCGTCGGTCGCGAAGCCCCTCCGCTACGACACCAACGCCCTTCTGTGCGCCATCGCGGGCTACCCGCGCACCGGCTGCGGCGAGCAGGTCTCCGCCACGAAGCCGACGGCCTCCGCCCGTTCCCGGGCGACGGCCACCCACCACGGCCCGTCGGTCGGCCTGCTCGCGGGCGCCGCCGCGGTGGCCCTGCTGGGCACGGCCGCCATCTGGCAGGCACGCCGCCGCCGGGGCTGAGGCGGGGGTGGGAGCGATGACGACGGACGACGACGCACGGGCCGAGACGACCGCCGCTGCTGCGGAGGCGGCCGAGACTGCTGCCGCCGCCGCGGCTGCCGCCGACCAACGACTCGCGCGGCAGGAGCGCACCTCCGCCGCCCCCACTCCCGCTGTTGCTGCTGCTGCCGCCGAACTACTCGCCCGGCAGGAGCGCACCTCCGCCACTCCCGCTGCCGCCAACGCTGCCCCTGCCCCTACCCCTACCCCTACCCCTACCCCTACCGACGAACGACTCGCGCGGGAGGAGCGCACCTCCGCCGCCGCTGAGGGCCATCGGTTCGCACGGCCGGGGCGCGCCGGCGCCGCTACCACTGTGGGCAGTCGTCCCGCAGGGCGTCGGGGGTTCCCCCTGCTCAAGCGAACCCGAGAGCTTGGGAGAAGGCGGACACCTGCAGCGCCGGGTGCCGCCCCGGCCAGGCGCCCACTGCACCTGCGTACCCGCACGCCGCAGGCGAACCGCAGCAACGCGCTCCACCCGGGCGCCTGGTGGATCTGGGCCCTGGGCCTGGGAACCGCTGCCTCCCGGACCACGAACCCCCTCCTCCTGGCCCTCCTCGTCGGCGTAGCCGGATACGTCGTGGCGGCGCGCCGGACCGAGGCACCCTGGGCCCGCTCCTACGGCGCATTCGTGAAGCTGGCGGCCGCCGTTCTCGGCATCCGGCTCGGCTTCGCCGTGTTCCTGGGCTCCCCGATCCCGGGAACGCACGTCATCGTCACGCTCCCCGAAGTCCCCCTCCCCCACTGGGCCCAAGGCATCCGCATCGGTGGCCGCATCACCGCCGAGGGCCTGGTCTTCGCGCTGTACGACGGCCTGAAACTCGCCACGCTCCTCATCTGCGTGGGCGCGGCGAACGCCCTCGCCAACCCGGCGCGTCTGCTGAAGTCGCTGCCGGGAGCGCTGTACGAGGCGGGCGTCGCGGTGGTCGTCGCCCTGACCTTCGCCCCGAACCTGATCGCCGACGCACAGCGACTGCGCGCCGCGCGCAGGCTGCGCGGCCGCCCCGACCGGGGCCTGCGCGGCCTGCTGCACGTAGGGCTCCCGGTCCTGGAAGGCGCGCTGGAGCGCTCGGTCGCCCTCGCGGCGGCGATGGACGCGCGGGGCTACGGCCGCACCGCCCAGGTCCCACCCGCCGTCCGCCGCACCACCGCCGTACTGACACTGGGCGGTCTGCTCGGCGTCTGCGCGGGCACGTACGGACTGCTGACCGCCGAGGGCGTCGGCTACGGCCTACCGGTGCTGCTGACCGGGCTGGCCGCGGCGCTCGGCGGCCTGTGGCTGGGCGGCCGCCGCTCGCTGCGGACGCGGTACCGGCCGGACGTATGGGGCGCACGGGCATGGCTGGTCGCGGGGTCGGGCGTGGCCGTCGCGGCGCTGATGATCGTCGCCGCCTCCTACGATCCCGTGGCGCTGCGCCCCGGCGTCGTCCCCCTGGTGGCCCCCGCTCTCCCGCTCTGGCCCGCGGCGGCGATCCTCCTCGGTCTCCTGCCGGCCTTCGTCACCCCGATCCCCAAGGAGTCGTCATGATCCGCTTCGAGGATGTCTCCGTGACGTACGACGGTGCGGCCGAACCCACCGTCCGGGGCGTGGACTTCGAGGTGCCCGAGGGCGAACTGGTGCTGCTCGTGGGGCCCTCCGGGGTCGGCAAGTCGACGGTGCTGGGCGCGGTGAGCGGTCTCGTCCCGCACTTCACGGGCGGAACGCTGCGCGGCCGGGTCACGGTCGCCGGACGGGACACCCGCACCCACAAGCCACGCGAACTCGCGGACGTGGTGGGCACGGTGGGCCAGGATCCGCTGTCCCACTTCGTGACCGACACCGTGGAGGACGAACTCGCTTACGGCATGGAGTCGTTGGGCCTCGCGCCGGACGTGATGCGCCGCCGGGTCGAGGAAACCTTGGATCTGCTGGGCCTGGCGGCACTGCGCGACCGACCGATCGCCACGCTCTCCGGTGGGCAGCAGCAGCGGGTCGCCATCGGCTCCGTCCTCACCCCGCACCCGAAGGTCCTGGTCCTGGACGAGCCCACGTCCGCCCTGGACCCCGCCGCCGCGGAGGAGGTCCTCGCCGTCCTCCAACGCCTCGTCCACGACCTCGGCACCACCGTCCTCATGGCCGAACACCGCCTGGAACGCGTCATCCAGTACGCCGACCAGGTCGTCCTCCTCCCGTCCCCGGGCGCCGCACCGCTCCTCGGCACCCCCTCCGAGGTGATGGCCGTCTCCCCGGTGTACCCGCCGGTGGTGGATCTGGGGCGCCTCGCCGGCTGGTCCCCCCTCCCCCTGACGGTGCGCGACGCACGACGGCGGGCAGGGGCGCTGCGGGAGCGGTTGGCCGAGGTCGCGGGTAATAGGGCATCAAGTGCCGGCGACGCGGTCAATCCCCCCTTCCCCTCGCGCCCCCACTCCACGTCCCGCCTGTCCCGGCTCCTGCGCAGGGCCACTCCTACCGCCCCCGCCCCCGCCCAAACAGCCGTGGTCGAATCCCTCGCCGTCCGGCGCGGTCGCGTCGAGGCGCTCCGCCGTGTCGATCTCACCGCCGCCCCCGGCGAGACCATCGCGCTGATGGGCCGCAACGGCGCCGGGAAGTCCACCCTCCTCGGAGCGCTGGTCGGGCTGGTGGAACCCGCCGCCGGATCCGTCCGGGTCGGCGGGGCGGTGCCGCACCGCACGGCGCCGCGCGAGCTCGTACGGCGCGTGGGCCTCGTACCGCAGGAACCGCGGGATCTGCTGTACGCCGACACGGTCGCCGCCGAGTGCGCGGCCGCCGACCTCCCCCACGCTCGGCTTCGCTCGCGCGGGGGGACCCCCAGCGCGGGCTCCGAGCAGGGCACCTGCCGGGCTCTGGTGTCGGAGCTGCTGCCGGGGATCGCGGACGACACCCACCCACGGGATCTGTCGGAGGGCCAGCGGCTGGCACTCGCGCTGGCCGTCGTGCTGACGGCCCGCCCCCCGCTGCTGCTCCTCGACGAGCCGACCCGCGGCCTCGACTACGCGGCGAAGGCCCGCCTGGTCACCGTGCTGCGCGGGCTGGCCGCCGAGGGCCACGCCATCGTCCTGGCCACCCACGACGTGGAACTCGCCGCCGACCTGGCCGACCGGGTGGTGATCCTCGCGGACGGCGAGATCGTCGCCGACGGCCCCACCGCCGAGGTGGTCGTCGCGTCCCCCTCCTTCGCCCCCCAGGTCACGAAGGTGCTGGCCCCCCAGCCATGGCTGACCGTGGCCCAGGTCAGGAACGCACTCTCATGACGTCGCCGGAAGCCCAGCCTCAAACCCAGGCCCGTCCTCAAACCCAGGCCCAGGCCAAAGCCATCCACCTGGGGCCCCGCTCCATAGCCGCCCTCGTCCTCGTCAGCGCCACCGGCATCGCCGGGTTCGCCTGGCCGCTCTTCGCGGGGCCCGGCTCGCAGGTCAGCGCACACGCGCAGGATGCCCCCTGGCTGTTCGCGGGGCTTCTTGTGCTGCTCGTCGCGGTCGTGGCGGCGACGATCTCCGAGTCGGGGCTCGGCCCGAAGGCGGTGGCGATGCTGGGCGTACTGGCCGCGACCGGCGCCGCGCTGCGGCCGGTCGGGGCCGGGACCGCGGGGATCGAGCCGATGTTCTTTCTGATGGTGCTGAGCGGGCGGGTGCTCGGGCCGGGGTTCGGGTTCGTGCTGGGGTCGGTGACGATGTTCGCTTCGGCGCTGCTCACCGGCGGGGTCGGGCCGTGGATGCCGTTCCAGATGCTCGCCATGGGGTGGTTCACGATGGGCGCCGGGCTGCTGCCGGGCCCCGACCGGCTGCGCGGGCGGGTCGAACTGGTGATGCTCGCCGCGTACGGCTTCCTCGCCGCCTTCGCGTACGGCACGGTCATGAACCTGTCCGGCTGGCCCTTCATGGACGCGCTGGCCTCGACCGTCGCCTTCGACCCGCACGACACCGTCCCGGCCAACCTGACCCGCTTCCTCGCGTACTGCCTGGCCACTTCACTCGGCTGGGACCTCGGCCGGGCGGTGGTCACCGTCGTCCTGACCCTCACGCTCGGCCCGGCGCTCCTCAAGGCGCTTCGCCGGGCGACCCGCAGGGCCGCTTTCGAGACCGCGGTCACATTCGACGCACCCGCTGCGTGATCCCGCGAGCACGGATCGTGGGGCGACCGGTGAAGCACCCCACATGACGCACGTCACCTACGAAGCGGCATAGTAGTCCAGGTTGTCCGATATATCCGCAGACACACCCCCTCTGACCTGCACTTTGAGAGCCAGTTCACACAGGAGACGTTTCCGCTCGATTCGGCCACCACTAGTAAAAGGGTTCATTGCGGACAGGGTCCGAGCCTGTTTCTCTTGAGCTCGTCGCCAGGCACCGACGAGCCCACCCGGGCCGCGGCGCCGACGTATACCGACACCACCCACCGCGTGGCACCGGCACACAGCGACTCCCCTGCCCCCGAAGAAAAGGTGCCCCGCGTGACCGTCTCCATCATCCGCCGCGTCGTTGCCTCCCCGAAGAAGGCCCTCGCCGGTGCCGCCGTGGCCGCCGCCACCACCGGCATGGTTCTGGCCGCAGCCCCCGCACAGGCCGCCCCCGCCACCACCACCTCGGCCTCCTCCGCCCAGGCGATCGCGCACCAGATGATCCCCGACGCCACGCAGTTCAACGCCTTCAGCAAGATCGTCGAGCACGAGAGCGGCTGGAACCCCAGCGCCACCAACGCCTCCTCCGGCGCCTACGGCCTCGTCCAGGCACTGCCCGCCTCCAAGATGGCCACCGCCGGCAGCGACTGGAAGACCAACCCCGCCACCCAGATCAAGTGGGGCCTGGACTACATGAACTCCCGCTACGGCAGCCCCACCGCCGCCTGGAGCTTCTGGCAGGCCAACGGCTGGTACTAAGAACAGCCAACCCGGGCTGCCCACACCAACCAGGGCTGCCCCCACAACAGGCTCCCCCAAAGCCTGCACACAGCAGCCCCCCGAGCGAAGGCGGCGGCCCCCGATCCCCGGGCCGCCGCCTTCGCCATGCTCGCCCATGGCCGCCACCGCTTCGGCGGCACCACCCGCGGCTTGCGCCGATGAGGTAGCCGGTGCGATCACTCCACGGATCGTGATGGCGGGGCGCTCGCCGGGCCGGCCGGATCGAGACCCGTGAGGTGGGCTCGGGTGTAGGTGCGGAAGGCCGCCACGAGGCCGTTGCGGTCGCGGGCGCGAGTCGCCAGCACGACGTGGCTGGGCTCGACGCCCTCGAGCGGGACCGTGGTGAGGTCTGGGCGCATGGTGTGGGTGTGGACGTGGACGGAGATGGCCACGGCCTGCCCGGCGGCGATGAGTTCGAACTTGTCCTCGACGGCCTCGATCAGCGGGCCGCTGGGTGCCGGGCGTCCGTCGGGCCGGGGGTCGATGCGCCAGAAGGCGCTCAAGAGCGGGTCGGACCCCCGCACCTGGGGCAGGGGTTCGTCGGCGATGTCGTCCAGGGTGACCGATTCCTTGCCGGCCAGCCGGTGCTCCCGCGACACCACCAGAACCCGGGGCTCGTCGTACAGGGCCGTCACGTCAAGGCCGTCGGTCGGGAACGGCAGCCGGGCGACCACGGCGTCCACCCGGTGGTCCAGCAGTGCCGGGCGCGGTTCGTCCGGGGCGAGATGCAGGGTTCGCACTTCGGCGTCGGGGTGCCGGTGGCGCAGCTCGCGTACGACCGGGGTGATGATGAGGCCTGGCGTGTAGCCGACGGTGATGCGGCTGGGTCGGGCGGCGGCCCGGGTGCGCGCCGCGGCCTGGTCGGCGGTGCGCAGCAACTCCGTGGCGAGCGGCAGGAAGACCTGGCCGGCCTCCGTGAGGTGATTGCCGTGAGGCGTGCGCTCGAACAGGCGGGCACCCAGTTGCTGTTCGAGGCGGTGGATCTGCCGGCTCAGGGACGGCTGGGTGGTGTGCAGGGCTTCGGCGGCACGGCCGAAGTGCCGGTACTCGGCCACGACGGTGAAGCACCACACCAACCGCAGATCGAAGGCTGCCGGAGGCGGTGACGAGTCGGGCACCGATCCAGCGTAGCCCTCGCGCGATCCGTCACCGCCGCCGTGGCCGCCGTGAGCACGGCGATACACGCGGCGTATCGCCCCTTACGAAACATTCAATGGACCTGCCGCGCCCTGTCGCCGCAGAGTGGGATCACCGGCCGGGCGCCGTCCGAGCGCCCCATCGGGCCGGTCCTCGATTTCCTTTCGTCCAAGGAGTGCACCGCCATGCGTGTGTTCGTCACCGGCGCGTCCGGGTTCATCGGTTCCGCTCTCGTGCCCGATCTCATCGCCGCCGGGCATCAGGTCGTCGGGCTCGCCCGCTCGGATGCCTCGGCCGCCGCCCTGACCGCCGTCGGCGCCGAGGTGCGCCGCGGCACGGTGGAGGACCTCGACGGCCTGCGCGCCGGAGCCGCCGAGTCCGATGGTGTCGTCCACCTGGCGTTCCACCACGACTTCACGCAGCACGAGGCCGCGGCGCGCGCCGAGTTGCGCGCCATCGAAACGTTCGGCGATGCCCTTGAGGGATCGGACCGGCCGCTGGTCATCGCCTCCGGGGGGCCTGTGGGGAGTGAACAGGACGCGTCCCTCGCCTCGCCGAGCCCCCGGAACGCGGGCGCACGGGCGGCACTTGCTCTCGCGGAGCGCGGCGTACGCTCGTCCATCGTGCGGCTCGCGCCAACGGTCCACGACCACAGCACGTGCGGCATGGTCGCGACACTGGCCGGCATCGCCCGCGAGAAGGGCGTCTCCGGCTACCTCGGCGACGGGACCAACCACTGGCCCTCGGTACACCGGCTCGACGCCGCGCCCCTGTTCCGCCTGGCGCTGGAGAAGGCCCCGGCGGGATCCGTGCTGCACGCCGTCGGCGAGGAGGGCGTGCCCCTCCGCGCCATCGCCGAGGTCATCGGCCGCCACCTGAATGTGCCGGTGACCCCCGTCGCCGCCGAGGATGCCGGCGCCCACTTCGGCTTCCTGGCCCGCATCCTCGGGCTCGACATGTCGGCCTCGAGCACGCTGACCCGCGAACTGCTGGGCTGGCAGCCGACCCGTCCCGGGCTCCTCCACGACCTCGACAACGGCCACCACTTCGACAGCTGACCTCGCGCCATCGCGCTGCCGACCACCCAGAATGCGATGACCGATGGCGACCATCGCTTTGGCCGAGCGGTTTCTCAGGACGGAATGAACCCCGGCCACCACGGCGGGACATTTCCCGGACACACGGCATCAGGATATGAACCCATCGCGCCCATTCCCGTCACGACGAACCAGAGGAACCACAGGTTGAAGACGGTTCCGACGGCGACAGCGGCGCCTTGGCGGAACCTTCCGATCGCACCGTAAAGAAGCACCCAGGCAACCGCGGTGGCGAACCAGATGAACGGGGCGACGAAAAGCAGGAACAGTGAATTGGCCGAGGCGTTCACCCCGACATCGCACGACGTCCATGTCCGGCCGACGACGAAAATCGCGATCAGCGATGTGGGAATCCCGAGCAGCGCGCCCATGCGGAACCCCGCCGACCAGAGCCCTGGCGCCTTCCGCACCTCCGGCACCGTTTCCACAACCAGCCCCCCCTCGTCGCACAGGTGAATCACGCAGCCGGGCAGCGGCGCAGCGGGTTCCGACCATTCCGCCGACTCGTAGTCAACAGCACAGACAAAGGAGGCACTTGGCGCTCGTCCTGTACGGCGCGCTCGGCACCGGCGCGGACGACAGGAACCCGAAGCCGTTTCGCTCCCCGCGACGCGGGTCAACCGTCGCAGCCGCCCCGGCACTCGAACCACACCGTCTTGCCGCCCCCAGGTCCGGGGTCCACACCCCACTTGTCGACCACGGCGTCCAGCAGGACAAGCCCACGTCCGCCCTCCGCCTCCGCCCCTGCCTCCGCAAGCAACTCGGGTGAACTGCACGGGAGTTGCGCGGATCCGTCCGCCACCTCCACACGGACTCCCGCCGCCTGTCGCAGCATCAGCAGCGAACAGCGCCGGTCCGGGACATGCCGTACGACATTGGCGACCAGCTCGGTCACGCCCAGTTCCACGGCGTCGGTCAGCTCCGTCAAGTCCCAATCGTCCAGCAGCGAGCGGACGATACGCCTGATGTGCCACGCCGAGTGCGCGCCGACCGTGAGCCGCATGCCGTACTGGGCGGGGCGAGGACCCAGCAGGGTGGGGGGAAAGTATTCGTTCACACTACGAGGCTGACCTCGCGCGACTACCGTCGGCTACGGAACGGATACAACAGGTCCCGCAGTGGGCCGCGTTGTGCGAGAGGGGGCTCCGCGTGACCCACATCAACGTCCTCGACCCGGGCGCTTCACCACTCGACTACTACGGCTTCGAGCTACGGCGCTATCGCGAAGGCGCCGGGCTGACACAGAAACAGCTCGGCGACATCGTCAACTACACCGGCTCCCTGGTCGGCCAGATCGAAACGGCCCGCAAGCTGCCGACACCGGAGTTCAGCGAACGGGCCGACGCGGCGCTGGGCACGGGCGGCCTGCTCTCCCGGCTCGTCGAACTCGTGATGCGCAGTCAACTTCCGGCCTGGTTCCAACAGGTGGCGGAGTTGGAGGCGCGGGCCATCGAGATCTGCACCTTCCAGGCCCACATGGTGCACGGTCTCCTCCAGACCAGCGCCTACGCGCGTGCCACGCTCGGCGCCCTGGACCGGACCGACGTCGACGACCGCACCGCCGTGCGCCTGGCCCGTCAGCGCATCTTCGAGAAGAGCGAGCCGCCGGTCCTGTGGATGGTTGTCAGCGAGGCCGCCCTGTACCAGGAGATCGGCGGCCCGGACACCATGCGCGGCCAACTGGCCCACCTGTTGTCGTTCGAGGGCAACCCGCGGATCAACATCCAGATCCTGCCGTTCTCGGCCGGGGCGCACGCGGGACTCCAAGGCTCATTCACCCTCTTCCGCTTCGCGAGCGACCCGGACATCGTCTACACCGAGGGCTACGGCAGCGGGCATCCGACCGCCAACTCGGACACGGTAAAGGACTGTTCGCTCCGTTACGATCATCTGCAAGCCGCCGCACTCTCCCTCGGAGACTCGGCGGAGCTGATCCGGTGCGCGATGGAGGAACGCTATGGGGAACACCGCGATTCCGACGGGGATCCAGTGGCGTAAGTCCAGCTACAGCGGCGATCAAGGCGGCGAGTGCGTCGAGTGCGCACCGCTCGGCCCCCTGGCCTGGCGCAAGTCCTCGTACAGCGGCGACCAGGGCGGCGACTGCGTAGAGATCGCCGAAGCCCCCCACACCACCATCGCCGTCCGCGACTCGAAGAACCCGGCGGGACCGATCCTCACCCTCGCCCCCGTCGCGTTCACCACGTTCGTCGACTGGACGGCTGCAGCCGCGGGCTGAGCGACCCCGATCACATTCGGGCCCGGCTGCGTGCGGCCCCCGTCACACTCCGCGGCGGCGCTCCGTGGACGCTCGCGCACCCTCCGTCAGTAGCGGGGTGAAGCACCCCACAGGGCCTAAGTCACATACTAAGGACGACAGTAGGGCAAATAGGACGCCATGCACGCGTCATAATGCCCCCTGACCTGCACTTTGAGAGCCACGTCACACGAGGGACTTTCTTCTCCCATGCGACCACCACTAGTAAAAGGGGTCATTGCGGACAGGGCCCGAGCCTGTTTCTCTTGAGCTCGTCGCCAGGCACCGACGAGCCCACCCGGGCCGCGGCGCCGACGTATACCGACACCACGCACCCCGTGGCACCGGCACACAGCGACTCCCCTGCCCCCGAAGAAAAGGTGCCCCGCGTGACCGTCTCCATCATCCGCCGCGTCGTTGCCTCCCCGAAGAAGGCCCTCGCCGGTGCCGCCGTGGCCGCCGCCACCACCGGCATGGTTCTGGCCGCGGCCCCCGCACAGGCCGCCCCCGCCACCACCACCTCGGCCTCCTCCGCCCAGGCGATCGCGCACCAGATGATCCCCGACGCCACGCAGTTCAACGCCTTCAGCAAGATCGTCGAGCACGAGAGCGGCTGGAACCCCAGCGCCACCAACGCCTCCTCCGGCGCCTACGGCCTCGTCCAGGCACTGCCCGCCTCCAAGATGGCCACCGCCGGCTCCGACTGGAAGACCAACCCCGCCACCCAGATCAAGTGGGGCCTGGACTACATGAACTCCCGCTACGGCAGCCCCGCCGCCGCCTGGAACTTCTGGCAGGCCAACGGCTGGTACTGATCAGCCGAGCCACACCCCCGTACGCGAAGGCGGCGGCCCCCCGATCCCCGGGGCCGCCGCCTTCGCCCGCGTCCAGGAATAGCCGCGCGAGCACCCCGCGTTGCCGCGAGCATGACGACGAATGCGCCACGGCCCGAGGTGCTGCGATACACGGCCTTCTCCAGCTCCCCCGACGGCGGAAACCCCGCCGGCGTCGTTCTGGACGCCACCGCCCTGAACGACAGCGACATGCTGGCCATCGCCGCCGACCTCGGATACTCGGAGTCCGCGTTCCTGACCGCGCCCCCGGAGGGCCTCGGCGGGCAAGAGGGGCGGGCGTACAGCATTCGTTACTTCAGCCCCAAGGCCGAGGTGCCGTTCTGCGGGCACGCCACCGTCGCGGCCGCCGTCGCGCTCGCCGAGCGGACAGGCCCCGGGGAGCTGGTGTTCGCGACGCGCGCCGGCACTGTGCCGGTGGAGGTGGCCGAGGAGGGTGGAACGCTCAGGGCCACACTCACCAGTGTCCAGCCGCACATCGAGGAGATCGCCGACGCCGACCTGGCGGAGGCGCTCGCCGCGCTCGGCTGGCCGGCCGCCGATCTCGACGCGGCCTTCCCGCCCCGTATCGCGTTCGCCGGCGCCCGCCATCTCGTTCTCGGGGCGGCGACGCGCGCTCGCCTCGCAGATCTCGCGTACGACTTCGCGCGCCTGGAAGCCCTCATGCACCGCTTGGACCTGACCACGGTCCAGTTGGTGTGGCGGGAGTCGGCCACCGTCTTCCATGTCCGTGACCCGTTCCCCGTCGGCGGCGTCGTCGAGGATCCGGCGACCGGCGCCGCGGCCGCCGCGTTCGGTGCATACGCCCGTAAGCTCGTCCTGGTCCCGGAGGATGCCGTTTTGACCCTGCATCAGGGCGAGGACCTGGGCCGCCCCGGCGAGCTCACGGTGACGCTGCGGACGGGCGACGCGCGTGTCCGTGTCAGCGGCGCGGGAGCTCGCATCGGCTGAAGCGCCGGCCAGGACGGCAGTGCGAGCACAGGTCTCCCCGGTCGTCGCAGAGTGTTCCTTGCACCAAGGCGGCGGCCCCCAACCTTCGCCATGCCCTAGTCACTCAGGGCGTCGAACCACCGCACCACCTGAGGCGCCGACACCTGGAACGACCCGAAGTGGTCCACGTCCCCCTGGTCGAACACCTTCACCGACTTCCCCTGCTCGGCCAGCTGCCGCGCACAGCTACGAGCGTTCCCGATCGGTACGTCGGTGTCGGCCGCCCCCGCGTACAGCCGCACCGGCACGGCCGGCGTCCAGTCGCAGGTGTGATCGGCCGCGCGCATCGCGTCGAGGAGCCCCCCGGCGGGATGCCGCATCTTCTCGGCGAAGGCCGGGGTGAGCATCTCCCGCACCGTCTGCGGCAGCGCCTTCAGGATGTCCTCCTCCTCGTGCGTCCCGTCGTACAGTCCCTCGACGCGGCTCGCGTACGGCGCGCGGAAGGCCTCGGACGGGTCCTTGTAGATCGGATGCAGCCTGCTCTGCGCGACCAGCCAGTAGGAGCTGTAGAGGAGCCCGCTCGCGTCGTTGACCCGCCCGTCGAACAGCGCCGGAATCTCCTCGCCCGCCAAGTCGTACGGCCCGCTGATCGGAGCCAGCGCCTTCAGCCGGAAGTGCCGGTCGGCCCCGCCCTCAAGCGCCCGCCCGAGCGCCATGGCCACCTGCCCGCCCTGCGAGAAGCCGGTCGCGTACACATCGCCACTCAGCGGCCTGCCCAGCCGATCCGCCGCCGTCCGGGCCGCCCGCAGCATGTCGACCGAGGCGGTCACGGATGAGCGGGTGTCCATGTAGGGATGCCGGCCGGGCCCCTTCCCGAGGCCCAGATAGTCGGGCGCGACGACGGCGCGTCCGGCCGTGGCGTTCAGATAGGAGGGGATGCGCCCGAAGTCCTCGCCGACGGAGGGCGCGTAGTCGCGGTTCACCATCGTGCCGTGCGTGTCCGAGACGATGTCGAGACGGTGCCTGCCGCCGACGGGGAGGGTGAGCAGCCCGGTGGCGGTGGTGGACTTCCCGTACGGGTCGACGGTCCGGTACGTCAGCCGGTACGCCCGTACGCCATACCGCACGGAGTCCGTGGCCATGTCCCGTTCGGCGAGGAACTGCTTCACGCCCCCCGCGTCGTGCGAGGCGACGGGTGTGACGGAGAAGAGGGTGCCGCGCGATTCCGGCCGATGGGCGGACGCGGATGCGGCCGCCGTAGCCGCCGGGGCCCCCGCGAGACCCGCCAGGAGCGCCGCCGTGAGAAGGGCGCCTCCTCTGCGCGTACGCCAAATGCGGCGTGTTTCCATGGATTTGACGGTCTTTTGTGTGTTATCGCTCATGTCCTCGACGCTACGGAAGCACGGTTCGCGTCGACATCCGAGAGTCCCCCGCGTCCGCGGTGGACCTGAGTCCACCGCGGACGTCCTGCTGACCGGAGGCCCCCATTGACCACGCCGACGGAGAAGACGCGCGCCCCGGAGGAGCGCGGAGTGCGGCTGGTGGCGGTGCTGTTGGGGATGACCGTGGTCAGCGGGCTCATCGACGCGGTGAGTTATCTGGGCCTCGGGCATGTCTTCACGGCGAACATGACCGGCAATGTGGTGGTACTCGGCTTCGCCGCGGCGGGCGCGCCGGGCTTCTCGACCCGTCATGCACTGGTGTCGCTGGTGGCGTTCCTGGTGGGGGCGGTGGCGGGCGGACGCGTCGGACGGTGGATGGGCGGGGGCTCGCGCCGCACCTGGGTCCGCGCCACGCTCGGCGCGGAGGCGGTCATGGTCGGCGCGGCGTCGCTGGTCGCCTTCGTCGCCCCCGGCGCCACCGGCACCCTCTACGCACTCATCGCGCTGACCGCCTTCGCCATGGGTCTGCGCAACGCGACCGTCCGCAAACTGGGCGTCCCCGACCTGACCACCACGGTCCTGACGATGACTCTGACCGGCCTGGCCTCCGACTCCCGCCTGGGCGGCGGCGCCGGCAAACGCTCCCCGCGCCGCACGGCGTCGGTGTTCGCCATGCTGGCGGGCGCGCTGTTCGGCGCGTGGCTGGTGCTGCATCACGGGCTGGGCATCCCGCTGGTGATCGCGGCGGGGGCGGCGGGGGTGCTGGCGGTGACGGCGTCAGGAACGGAGTAGCACGACCGCTCCGGGCCGCCGATGAGAACCGCCGCGAGCACGAGCACGTACGCGACGCCCAACGGCCATTCCCATACCCGGTATGCCGGGCACAGGTGGCTCAGGCACACTTCATTCGTTGCTGTCCACCACCAAGAGGATCACGCATGATCACGCTCACGAAGGAAGACGGTCCAGCAGATCTGGACGGGGTGACCCATCTGTCCATCGGGGTGTCCTGGGACCCCACCGCCGGGAGCAGCGGCGGGCTGATGGGGAAGATCCGCCGCAACGTCGGCACCGACCTCGACCTGATCGCCATCGCGATGCAGAACTCGGACCCGGTACGACTGGCGGGCCTCGACTCCCTGGACCCGATGGGCAATGGCTCGCTGACCCACAGCGGCGACAACCAGACCGGACGAGGCGAGGGCGACGACGAGACGGTGACCGTCGAGTTCGCCCGGATACCGCCGAACATCACGTCGATCGTGTTCGTCGCCGCCGCGTACAAGAAGGGCAGTGCCTTCCAGAAGGCGCGCAACATCAGTTTCAAGGTCTACGACGCGACCGGGGGCAGCACCCAGCAGGTCGCCGACATCTGGCCGAGCCTGCTCACCAACGACAACGGCTGCGCCGTGGCCAAGGCGATCCGGGTCGACGGGCGTTGGAAGCTCCAGGTCATCAACGAGACGGGGAAGATCAAGCAGGGGGACGAGCGGGACCTGATGCGCTTCGCGGGGCGCAAGTAGCACACGCCGGGGCTGGGGCTGACGAGCACGCCGTCAGCCCCGCGCCCTTTCTGCCCGCCGCGATCACGACGTTCGTCGACCGGACGACTACAACCGCTGGATGATCGTGCCGGTGGCCAGCCCGCCACCCGCGCACATCGTGATCAGCGCGAACTCCTTGTCCCGGCGCTCCAGTTCGTGCAGGGCAGTGGTGATGAGCCGCGCTCCCGTCGCCCCCACCGGATGCCCGAGCGCGATCGCGCCCCCGTTCACGTTCACCTTCTCCAGGTCCTGCTCGAAGACCTGCGCCCAGCTCAACACCACAGATGCGAAAGCCTCGTTGATCTCGACGAGGTCGATGTCCTTCAGCGACATCCCGGCCTTGCCCAGCACCGTGCGCGTCGCGTCGATCGGCCCGTCCAGGTGGAAGTGCGGGTCCGCGCCGACCAGCGCCTGGGCCACGATCCGCGCGCGGGGCCTCAGCTTCAGCGCCCGCGCCATCCGCTTCGACGCCCACAGGATCGCGGACGCGCCGTCCGAGATCTGCGAGGAGTTGCCCGCCGTGTGCACCGCCGTCGGCATCACCGGCTTCAGCTTCGCCAGCGCCTCCATGGACGTGTCGCGCAGCCCCTCGTCCCGGTCGACGAGCCGCCACATGCCCTGTCCGGCCCGCTGTTCGTCCTCCGTCGTGGGCACCTGGACGGCGAAGGTCTCGCGTTTGAAGCGTTCCTCGGACCAGGCGATGGCCGCCCGCTCCTGGGAGATGAGCCCGAGGGAGTCCACGTTCTCCCGGGTCAGCCCGCGGTGGCGCGCGATCCGTTCCGCCGCCTCGAACTGGTTGGGCAGATCCACGTTCCACTCGTCGGGGAACGGCTTGCCCGGCCCGTGCTTGGACCCGGAGCCCAGCGGCACCCGGGACATCGCCTCGACACCGCAGGAGATACCCACGTCGATGACGCCCGCCGCGACCATGTTGGCCACCATGTGGGACGCCTGCTGCGACGAGCCGCACTGGCAGTCCACCGTCGTGGCCGCCGTCTCGTACGGCAGGCCCATGGTGAGCCAGGCGGTGCGCGCGGGGTTCATGGACTGCTCGCCGGCGTGGGTCACCGTGCCGCCGACGATCTGCTCGACGCAGTCGGCGTGGATGCCGGTGCGGCCGAGGAGTTCACGGTAGGTCTCGCCCAGGAGATAGGCGGGGTGGAGGTTGGCGAGCGCGCCGCCGCGCTTGCCGATCGGGGTGCGTACGGCTTCGACGATCACGGGTTCCGCGGCCATGGGGGCTCGTCCTCTCCTCGCTGACCCGCGCAGCGCGGGGCGTCCCGGCCCACCCACCGCGCAGAACTAGTACGCGTTCTAGTTCTGACTGCAGTCTGCTGACAGCATGTCCACCACCGCAAGGGTCTTGCAGCCTCCGAAGTTGCGATCTGCACGAATCCCGCACGCAATTCGAGGCCCCGCACCCCTTGCCACTTGTAGAACCCGTTACTACCTTCACGGCAATTCCGCGTTCCTGATGGACCGTCAGACCCGGTGGCCGGAACCGACCGCCAGAACCCGATCGCCAGAACCGTAGGTGCGAGACCTGGAGTTGCCGATGCCCTGTCCAGCGCTGCCCGACGGGTTCGATTTCACCGATCCCGATCTGCTGCACCACCGCGTGCCCCTCCCGGAGTTCGCCGAGCTGCGCCGGGCCGAACCGGTCCACTGGATTCCGCAACAGCCGGGGATCGCGGGCTTCGAGGACGACGGCTACTGGGCCGTCACGCGGCACGCGGACGTCAAGTACGTCTCCACGCACCCCGAGCTCTTCTCCTCGTTCCTCAACACCGCGGTCATCCGCTTCAACGAGCACATCCAGCGCGAACAGATCGAAGTCCAGCGGCTGATCATGCTCAACATGGACCCGCCCGAGCACACCCGGGTCCGCCAGATCGTGCAGCGCGGCTTCACCCCGCGGGCCATCCGCTCGCTGGAGGACGCCCTGCGCGCCCGCGCCGGCTCGATCGTCGAGAACGCGCTCGCGCACGCGGGCCCGGACGGCGCCTTCGACTTCGTCACCCAGGTCGCCTGCGAACTGCCCCTGCAGGCGATAGCCGAGCTCATCGGCGTCCCGCAGGACGACCGCGCCAAGATTTTCGACTGGTCCAACAAGATGGTGGCGTACGACGACCCGGAGTACGCGATCACCGAGGAGGTCGGCGCCGAATCGGCCACCGAACTCATCTCGTACGCGATGAACATGGCCGCCGACCGCAAGCAGTGCCCCGCCAAGGACATCGTCAGCACCCTGGTGGCGGCCGAGGACGAGGGGAACCTGGCCTCCGACGAGTTCGGTTTCTTCGTGCTGCTGCTCGCCGTCGCGGGCAACGAGACGACCCGCAACGCCATCACGCACGGCATGCACGCCTTCCTCACCCACCCCGAACAGTGGGACCTCTACAAGCGGGAGCGCCCGAAGACCACCGCCGAGGAGATCGTCCGCTGGGCGACCCCCGTCGTCTCCTTTCAGCGCACCGCGACCCAGGACACCGAACTGGGCGGGCAGCAGATCAAGAAGGGCGACCGCGTCGGCATCTTCTACTCCTCCGCCAACAACGACCCCGAGGTCTTCGAGAGCCCCGAGGTCTTCGACATCACCCGCGACCCCAACCCGCATCTCGGCTTCGGCGGCGGAGGCCCGCACTTCTGCCTCGGCAAGTCCCTGGCCACCCTGGAGATCGACCTCATCTTCCACGCGATCGCCGACGCGATGCCGAACCTGCGCCTCGCCGGCGACCCTCGCCGCCTGCGCTCCGCGTGGCTGAACGGCGTCAAGGAACTCCAGGTCAGCGCGGGATGAGGTGCTCGGGCCGACGGCCTCCCGGTATCCGCCGGCCCGTCCCGTGGGAGGCAGGGGCATCCCCCCTACGCCCCGCCCCTGCCTCCCCCGCGCCAAGTCGCTCCACCGTGTACTGAACGTTTCCGGTCGGTTGCACGTCTTCACACGTGGCACAGCCAACCCACATTTTCGAAGACGTCGAACGGAAACGCCGAGCCGTGGTCTCTGCCGACCTGACCGACCTGAGCCCCGTCCGGCCGGACCGAGCGGCGCCGTCCCGGAACCATCCCGTCCGCTCGTTCTGCCGCCGCCACCGTCTCCCGCTCCTGGCCACCGCGCCGATGCTGCCGCTGTACGCGGTGTGGTGGGCGTTCCTCGCCACCGGCGGCGGCGACCTCGCGGCCCAGGAGGCGTGGGCCGGCTTCGTGTCCCGGCACGGCGGATCGGCGTACAACCTGTTCTGGTACGGCGGGATGCACACCGCCAACTACAGCCTGATCTCCCCGTACCTGATGGCCGCCCTCGGTGTGCGCACGGTGACGGTGCTCTCCGGGCTCGCCGCCTCCTGGCTGGCCGCCGTGCTGATCGAGCGCACGGGGCTGCGCCGGCCGGTGGGTCCGGCGCTGCTCGCCTCCCTCGCGCTGTGGTGCAACGTCGCGTCGGGGCGTACGACCTTCGCGCTCGGCGTCGCCCTCGGGCTGGCCGCCTGTGTGCCGCTGGCGCGCGAGCGGCGCGTCCTGCTGGCGGTGGCGTACGCGGCCCTTGCCACGATGGCGAGCCCGGTGGCCGGGCTGTTCCTGGCGGTGGTGGGGGCGGCGTATCTCGCGGCACGGGACCGGTTGCGGGGCTGCGCGCTGCTGGTGCCGCCGGCCGTCGTGGTCGGGGTGACGACGCTGCTGTTCCCCTTCACCGGCGAACAGTTGATGCCGCCGGCCCGCGTCTGGCCGCCGGTCCTGCTCGGGCTGACCGTGGCCGTACTGGCCCCGCGGGGCTGGCGGGTGGCGCGGTGGAGCGGTGTCGTCTACGCGGCAGGGACCGTTCTGACGTATCTGATCCCCTCGCCGGTCGGCACGAACGTCGAGCGGTTCGCGGAGCTGTTCGCGCCGGCCGTGCTGCTCGCCGTGCTGCTCGGCGCGCCGGGACTGCACCGGTTGCGGCGCGGCGCGCTGGCCGCGGCGCTGGTGCTCTCCGTCGCCTGGGTCGGCCAGAAGACCGCCGACGACCTGGTGGTCTCGACCGCCGTTCCGGCCTGGGCCGCCCACACCCACGGCGTTGTCACGGAACTGGAGCGGCTCGGCGCCGACCGCGGCCGGGTCGAAGTCGTCCCGGCCCGCAACCACCGCGAGGCCACCGCGCTCGCCCCGCATGTGAACCTGGCGCGCGGCTGGAACCGCCAGCTGGACATGGAGCGCGGCCGGCTCTTCTACGACGGCACCTTCTCGGCGGCGACCTACCGTGCCTGGCTGGGCCGGTGGGCGGTCGGCTACGTCGTGCTGCCGTCGGGCCAGCCGGACGGATACGCGAAGGACGAGGCACGCCTGGTGCAGACCCGGCCCGCGTGGCTGGAGCCGGTGTGGAACGACGCGCACTGGCAGGTGTTCCGGGTGCGCGACGCGGTGCCGCTGGTGTCGGCGCCCGCCTCCGTCGTCCGGACCACCAGCGCCGAGATCGATGTGCGGATGCCGAGAGCCGGCTCGGTGACCGTGCGCGTCGCGTACTCGCCGTGGCTGCGCGCCGAGGGCGGCTGCCTGGAGAAGAGCGGCGAGTTCACGCGGCTGACGGTGGCCGAGCCGGGCGAGTACCGGATCAGCTCGGAGTACGGCCCGTCACCGGGACCGGCTCCTTCGTGCTGACCGCGCCCCCTTCCACGGGTTTCATCAGGGTCCGGGGCCGCGGGCCCTGGAGCAGATAGGTCAGGCCGAAGCCCGCGCCGACGACAGCCGCGCCGCCCACCGCGTCCAGCACCCAGTGGTTGCCGGTCGCCACGATCGCGGAGACCGTGAAGAAGGGGTGCAGCAGTCCGAGCGCCTTCATCCACCACTTGGGGGCCAGGATCGCGATCACGAGGCCGCACCACAGGGACCAGCCGAAGTGCAGCGAGGGCATCGCCGCGTACTGGTTGGTGAGCGCCGTCAGCGTGCCGTAGTCCGGCTTGGAGAAGTCCTGCACGCCGTGCACGGTGTCGATGACACCGAGACCCGGCAACAGGCGCGGCGGGGCGAGCGGGTAGAGCCAGAAGCCGACGAGGGCGAGCAGGGTGGCGAAGCCGAGCGCCGAACGCGCCCAGCGGTAGTCGGCCGGGCGGCGGGCGTACAGCACGCCGAGGACGGTGAGCGGGACGACGAAGTGGAACGACTCGTAGTAGAAGTCGAAGAAGTCCCGCAGCCAGCCGACCTTGAACACGGCGTGGTTGACCCAGTGCTCGATGTCGAGATGCAGGAAGCGCTCGATGGCGAGTATCTGGTCGCCGTGGTGCTCGGCGGTGGCCCGGCCGCCCGCGTTGGTGCCGCCCGTCGCGGCGAGCCTGACCTGTTGGTAGGCGGCGTAGCCGACGCGGATCAGGAGCAGCTCGAGCAGCAGGTTCGGGCGAGTGAGGACGCGGCCGAGGAAGGGGAGCAGCGGGACGCGCCGGAAGCGGGTGGGGACGGGCTGCGCGAACTCGGCGGGGACGGGCTTGCGGTAATGCCCCGAGGTGCGGGACAGGAACGGCACGACGGTGGCCGCGGCGAGCGCGGCGAGCAGCACCACGTTGTCGCGCAGCGGGTAGACCGCCGCCATGTTCGGCAGCATCATCTTCGCCGGCAGCGTCATGACGAGGATGACCGCGACGGGCCACATGTAGCGGTCGGAGGTCTTCCTGCCGACCCGGCCGACCACCGCGAGCAGCACCCACAGCAGCTGGTGCTGCCAGGTCGTGGGCGAGACGGCGACCGCGACACAGCCGGTGAGCGCGACGGCGAGCAGCAGCTGGCCGTCCTTCGCGTAGCGCACGGCGCGGCGCAGCCCGAGGACCGCGACGGCCGTGCCGAGCAGCAGGAACAGGCCGATCTCCAGCGGGCCGGTGAGGCCGAGCCGCAGCAGCGCCCCGTGCAGTGACTGGTTGGCGAGGTCGTCCGCCTCCTTGCCGAGGCCGACACCCGCCAGGTGGTGCACCCAGTACGTGGACGAGTCGTGCGGCAACGCGGCCCAGGCGAGCGCGGTGAGGGCGGCGAAGGTTACCCCGGTGGACTCGGCGGCGCGGCGCCGCCCGGTGAACCAGAGCAGCGGCGCGAAGAGCAGCACGGTCGGCTGGAGCGCCGCCGCGAGGCCGATCAGTGCGCCGCTGGCGCGCTCTCCGCGCACGGTGAAGCAGCCGAGCAGGACGAGCAGCACCGGGATGATGCTGGTCTGGCCGAGGTAGAGAGCGTTGCGCACCGGCAGCGACAGCATCAGCAGGCTGATCGCGACGGGTGCGGCGAGCAGCGAGGTACGCCGGCTCACGGGCTGCGGCAGGGCGCGCGCCGCGACCAGGCCGAGCGCGACGACCAGCGACAGGGTGCCGAAGGTCCAGGCCCAGCCGAGGGCCTGCTCGGCCGCGCGGGTCAGCGGCTTGAGGACGAGTCCGCCGAAGGGGGTGCCGGTGAACTGGGTCGAGTCGTACAGCGACCCCTTCACATGCAGCACACCGTCCGTGCCGACCCAGGTCTCCAGGTCCGTCAGCCGCTCCGTCTTGGGCGTGCTGAGGACGACGGCCACCTGCCGTATCGCCAGGATGGCGGCGATCACCCACAGCCCGATGCGGACGGCACGCAGCCGTTCCCTCGCCGTATCGACAGCCCCCGCCCCGAAGGCATTACCCGCTCGTCCGCCGTGCTCCACATTCGCCACGCCCGGTCGACCCTCCCGCCCCATCCGTCCTGCGTGTCCCACGTGTCCCGTTCGTCGGCCCCTATCGAGACCCTATGAGGCTCGCACTGCCCCCGTCGAGAGACGCAGGCAACCCCCTCTTCACCTGACGTCCCCCCACCTTTTGTCCGGATGACGACAGTGCGGGGGCGGTTCGGTTCCCCCCTCGCTCCGCGACATAGATCACAGACAGGCCCGGAAAATGGGGCTCCCGGCCTTCGCATCGCACCTGCGTACACCGCATTCGTACGCACTGCGCGCCGGGTCGCGTACGGCACGTAATGCGGATGAGTGCCCCTATGGTCGCTTTTCGGCCTGCTTCCGGTGGGCCAAGGTCCCCGCTCCTCGGGTGGGCCGCGTCCCCGCCCCTCGGGTGGGTCTCGTCCCCGGCCCCGAGGGTGGGCCCCGTCCCTGTCCCCGACGAAAGGCATGCCCTTGCCGTCCGCCACAGCTGTCGCGCCCGTTGTCCCCCGGCCCCGGACCCCCGCTCCGCCGGAGGTCACCGTCACCGACCCCGCCCTGGTGAAACGCGCCGTGAAGGCCGCCGCACTGGGCAACGCGATGGAGTGGTTCGACTTCGGCGTCTACAGCTACATCGCGGTGACCCTGGGCAAGGTCTTCTTCCCGTCGGGCAACCCGACCGCGCAGCTGCTCTCCACCTTCGGCGCCTTCGCCGCGGCCTTCCTGGTCCGCCCGCTCGGCGGGATGGTCTTCGGACCGCTCGGCGACCGCATCGGCCGCCAGAAGGTCCTCGCGCTCACCATGATCATGATGGCGGTGGGCACCTTCGCGATCGGTCTGATCCCGTCGTACGCCACGATCGGCGTCGGCGCCCCCATCCTGCTCCTCGCCGCCCGCCTGGTGCAGGGCTTCTCGACCGGCGGCGAGTACGCGGGCGCCTCCACCTTCATCGCCGAGTACGCGCCAGACAAGAAACGCGGCTTCTTCGGGAGCTGGCTGGAGTTCGGCACGCTCGTCGGCTACATCGGCGGCGCGGGCCTGGTCACCCTGATGACCGCGCTGCTCTCCACCGACGACCTGCTGTCCTGGGGCTGGCGGATCCCGTTCCTGATCGCGGGCCCGATGGGCATCATCGGTCTCTATCTGCGGATGCGTCTCGAGGAGACCCCGGCGTTCGCGGCGGAGCTCGAGAAAGCCGAGGCCGACCGCCCCAAGGTGCCGCTGCGCGAGATGATCACCGGCCAGTGGCGCGCGCTGCTCCTGTGCATGGGCCTGGTGCTGGTCTTCAACGTCACCGACTACATGCTGCTCTCCTACATGCCGAGCTATCTGACCAGCGAGCTCAAGTACGACGAGACGCACGGTCTGCTCGTGGTCCTCGGCGTGATGGCGCTGATGATGATCGTGCAGCCCTTCGCGGGCGCCCTGACCGACCGGATCGGCCGCCGCCCGGTGATCGCCGCGGGCTGCCTCGGCTTCCTCGCCCTGTCCGTCCCGGCCATCCTGCTGATCCGCCAGGGCAGCCTGCTCGCGGTCGCGCTGGGTATGGGCGCTCTCGGTCTGCTCCTTGTCTGCTTCACCGCCGCGATGCCCGCCGCGCTCCCCGCGCTCTTCCCGACGAAGGTCCGCTACGGCTCGCTCTCCATCGGCTTCAACGTCTCCGTCTCGCTCTTCGGCGGCACGACCCCGCTGGTGGTCACGGCACTCATCGGGGCGACCGGGAACATGATGATGCCCGCCTACTACATGATGGCCGCGGCCGTGATCGGCGGTGTGGCGGTGTGGTTCATGACGGAGTCGGCGGGGCGGCCGCTGCCGGGCTCGGCACCGTCCGTCGAGCCTTCGGTGCGCTGACCTGGAACCGTGGCTTCCGTCGTGTCGTCTGAGACCCTGTCCGACGGCACGACGGAAGGCTACGGGGGATGTTGCGCGATATACGGACGCGTTGGTCGGCTTTCGCACGGGGACGCGTACTGGGCGTCGTACTGGCGCTGTTGGGGATCCAGCTCGGATCGCTGGTGGCCCCGGCGTACGCCTGTGGGTGCGGCGCGATGGTGCCGGACAGCACCCGGCACGTCACCGTGAACCGCGAGACGTCCGTCGTCCGCTGGGACGGCCGCCAGGAACAGATCGTGATGAGCCTGACCGTCTCCGGGGACGCCCACAAGGCCGCGTGGATCATGCCGGTGCCGCACCGCGCGACGGTCGAGCTCGGCGATCAGCAGATCTTCACCCAGCTCAGCGAGGCGACCGAACCCGAGTACCGCACCCGGCACTACTTCTGGCCGCGCGGCGGTGACTGGCCCTTCACCAGCGAGGGCGACGCCGCCGACGCCCCGCGCGCCGGCGCCACGGCACCCTCCGTCGGCGTCGTCGGCCGCGAGCACCTCGGCCCCTTCGACGTCGCCCGTCTCACCGCCACCGACTCCGACGCGCTCGGCGACTGGCTCGCCGACAACGGCTTCCGGCTCCCGGACCGTCTCAACGAAGCACTGCGCCCGTACGTCGACCAGGGCTGGGAGTACGTGGCGATCCGGCTGGCCCCGCAGGACCCCAAGAGCACCGACGCCCCGCTCGGCGGCACCCTCGACCCCCTCCACCTCACCTTCGCCAGCGACAGGCTGGTCTACCCGATGCGGCTGTCCCGTCTCGCACAGACGCCGCAGTCCCTCGGCCTGTACGTCCTCGCCGCGCACCGCATGGAACCGGCCTCGGCCATCGGCGGGGACCGGCCCGAGGTCTCGTTCGCGGGCCGCCTCACCGGGACATGGGGCGCGCTGGACCGGCTCGCCGACGGCGGCACGGACTTCCTCACCGCCATCGACCAGGAGTTCCCGCAGCCTTCACGGATCTCCGGCGACTACCAACTGCACCGGATGACGACCGACGCGGCCTACCGCCGGGTGATCTACGACGACGAACTCCTGACGGTGGGCGGCATACCGGCGTGGCTGCTGACGGTGGGCGGCGTGGCGGCGCTGGCGGTCGTGGCCCTGGTGATCGGCGTACGGGCCCGCAGGCGCCGCCCGGTGCTGCCGCCCCCTCCCGTGCAGGCACCGCCGCCGATCGGCTGACCTCTCGGGTGAACAACGGGAAACCCGCTGGCGAGCCCGCACACCCCCGACTAGATTCACCGGCGGAACTAGTTAGGGCATCTAACTAGACATACGAAAGGCATGGTGCATGAGCGAGTCGCAGCTCTGGAACAACGTCGACGACTACTTCACCACCCTCCTCGCCCCCGCCGACGACACACTCACCGCGGCGCTGCGCGACAGCGACGCGGCCGGACTGCCGCCCATCGGCGTCGCCCCCAACCAGGGCAAGCTGCTCCAGCTCCTCGCCCAGATCCAGGGCGCCCGCCGCATCCTGGAGATCGGCACACTCGGCGGCTACAGCACGATCTGGCTCGGCCGCGCCCTCCCGGCCGACGGCCGCCTGATCACCTTCGAGTACGACCCCAAGCACGCCGAGGTCGCCCGCGGCAACCTCGCCCGCGCCGGCCTGGACAAGATCGCCGAGGTGCGGGTGGGGCCCGCCCTGGAGTCGCTGCCGAAACTGGCCGACGAGAACCCGGAGCCCTTCGACCTTGTCTTCATCGACGCGGACAAGGTGAACAACCCGCACTACGTCGAATGGGCCCTCAAGCTCACCCGCCCCGGCAGCCTCATCGTCCTCGACAACGTCGTCCGCAGTGGCGCGGTCACCGACGCGGGCAGCACCGACCCGAGCGTGCGGGGCACCCGGGCCGCCCTCGAACTGATGGCTTCCCACCCGAAGTTGAGCGCTACCGCGATCCAGACGGTGGGAAGCAAGGGGTACGACGGTTTCGCGCTGGCGCGCGTGCTGGCGTGAACGCTGCCGGAATCGCGGCCCAGGGGTGATCCGAGGACAGCCCCTAGGCCCCCTAGACCCTCCTAGGCCTCGTGATAGAAGCCCACGTTCACGGCGCGCGGGCCGGTGCGGTCCTGGATGACGAGTTCTCCGGAACTGCCCGCGGGGAGCTTGGCCGTCCCGCCGTACGGGAACGTCTGGGGCGGCTGTCCGGCCAGCGTCAACCGTACCTCCGAGGACGGCTCGGAATGCGAGCCGCGCAGCCAGGTGACCTGCCAGGAGCCGTCCGGGCCGCACAGGAACTCCAGGTGGACCCGGGACACGAACAGCCAGTCGTCGGGGGTCGCGAGACGGCACACGGCTCGGTCCCGGCCCACCCGCAGCATGGCACCCGGGTCGCTCGGTGCGTCGGCCATCAGCATCCCGGCCGTCGCACCCGCGTCCGCCCCGGCTACCGAGGCCATGGTGAGTTCGAGCACGTGCGCTCCTTCGTGTCGTACCGGTCCAATTGTCCTCGCGCGGAGCACCGTTGGCGCACCGCCGCCGCATGATAATTCGACCGATCGCCCCGCCGTGCGCCCTCCGGCACAATGGACTCATGACCGAGCGCAAGCCACCTGGTGTCAGCTTCGAGTCCTGGGTCGACAAGCAGATCCGTGACGCGGAGGCGCGCGGCGAGTTCGCGGAACTCCCCGGTGCGGGCAAGCCGCTGCCGCAGGTCGCCGACACGTCGTACGACGAACTGTGGTGGATCAAGCAGAAGATGGCCCGCGAGGGGCTGTCCGTGCTCCCGCCGTCACTCGCGTTGCGCAAGGAGGCCGAGGACGCGCTCGCCGCGGCGGTTGCAGCCCCCTCGGAGCGGGCCGTACGCCGGATCGTCGAGGACATCAACACCAAGATCCGCGAGATGATGTTCAAACCCCCGCCCGGCCCTCCCCTCGGCCTCAAGCCGTACGACGTGGAGGAGATCGTCCGGGAGTGGCACGAGCGCCGGGAGGGGTGACCCATCGGCGAGTGGGGGGGGGGGGGGGGGGGGGGTGGGGGGGGGGGGGGCCCCCCGCGGGGGGGGGGGGGGGGGGGGGGGGGGGGGGGGGGGCGGGGGCGGGCCG
>NZ_JBITGS010000001.1:125712-394257 GCF_044457265.1 Streptomyces sp. NPDC050564
GCCAACACCCCTAACGCGGGGGCGTTCTCCGGCGGGTTGTGCCACCCGCGCGGGGGGGGGCCACCCCTGGGGGTGGGGGGGCCGCGTCCCGGAGATGATCCGGGACGCGGCCCCCACTGCTGGTACCGCCGGTTCTGGGGCGTGCGCCTTACTCGTGCGCGGAGATGTGCGGAGTCGTGCGCAGAGATGTGCCGAAAAGTCGTCTCCGACGCCGAGAAGTCGTCTCAGAGCCGGAGCAGCCGTTCCGTCATCTCGCGGTAGTCCCGCAGGGCCAGCCGGAGGTCCTCGGTGGTCGCGGTGGCCCCGTCGCCCGCCTGCCACGACGCCCGCAGCGTCCCGCGGCGGCGGGTCACGGCCTCCGTGAAGCGCGTGGCCAGTTCCTCCAACAGGTGGTCGGCCTCCTCCACGGCGTCCCTGGGGCCGTCGACGAAGCCGCCGACCGCGTGCCGCAGTCGCAGCGAGAACTTGTCGCACTCGTCCTGGGGCAACAGACCGGAGCCGTACGCGGCGGGCCGACCGGGGGTGCCCGCGCGCTCGGTGGCCTTCGCGTCGCCGCCCCGGCGAGGGGCGTCGGCGGACTCGCCGGCGCGCGCCGCGGCGACGGCGCCCGGGCGGTCCGGTCCTCGCTCGCCGCTCAGGGGCTCGCGGACGGGGGCCTCGCGGACCGGGGTCTCGCGGGTGGGCGTCCGGCGGGCGGGGGTGTCGACGCCCTCCTCGGGCGGGATGCCGGTGCCGGGGCCGCCCGGCTCCCGCCCGCCGGCCGCCGCGCCCTCGCCCGCCGCGCCCTCGCCCTTCATGGCCTTGCCGGACGGCGGGACCGCTCCGGACGCCTCCGGGCCGCCCACGCGGCCTTTCATGGCCTCGCGACGCCGTGTTCGTTCGGTGCCTTCGGTGCTTTCGGTGCCTTCTACGCTTTCGCTGCCTTCTGAGCTTCGGCGGTCTTCTGTGCTTCGGGGGTCTTCGGTGGCGTCACTCGACGTCCTGTCCTTCACGGTCCTCAACTCCCCTTTGCGTGGCGCCTGGTGAACGCCCACGGCAGGTGGCCGCCCCGGCCGTCGGAGGCGGAGCGCTCGGAGCGGGTGGCCGGCTTCGCGGCGTCGTCCCCGCGGTGGCGCGGAGCGTCGTCCCGGCGGACCGGGGTCACCAGGTCCTCGAAGAGGGCCCGAGCCTCGATCATGGCCTCGCGCATCTCCTCCGTACCGGCACGGCCCTCCGGGGCCCCGTCGGTGCGGGTCTGCGCGACGCGGTGCACGCGGCGGTAGCCGTGGACGTGGTGTCCGTGATGGACGGAGAGCGCGGCGACCTGCTCCTCGTAGCGGCCGCCGTCGGGGAAGCCGCGCACACCGGCCACCTCACCGAGCAGCCGGTCGGCCTCGGCCACCGCCTCGCGCGGGGAGTCGACGAAGCGTTCCTGGGCGGCCGTCCAGCGGGCCGCGTACTGTTCGCGGGCCGCGGGCTCCAGCGGCCGCTCGCGCAGCTCACCGTGCCTCTTCACCCGCTCGGCCAGGTCGCGTTCGGCGGCCCTGGCGTCGCCGTCGTGCCGGGCGACGGTCCGGTCGTACTCGGGCCCGAAGCGCCGCCGCAGGCTGCGCCCGCCCTGCGGCCGTCGGGCGAGGAGGGTCAGGGCGGCCGCGACAACGACGGCCGCCACGATCACGATCAGAGCGATGATCACGCCTGTGGACATGGATGCCTTCCGGGGTTCTCGACCCGACGGGCCGGTTCCCGGGCCGGGTTGCCCGGAAGGCGCCCCTCAAACGGGGTCCGTCACGGAGCGAAGCGCCGCAGCCCCGTCACCGACCACACGGTCACGATGCGTCCCTCCTCCACCTGGAACAGATCGATGCCGCTCTTGGCCACGGCGACCCCCGAGTCGTCCTGCCGAGTCATGTACCAGCGGGACGCCACGCCACCCTGCCCGGCGTCGACGAGCGGGGTGCCTTCGACGGCGTAGCGCTGTCCGGGCAGCGACGTACGGAAGGCGGCGATGAAGTCGACGAGGGCCTGCGGTCCGTGGAGGGTGTCGGTGTCCGCGTTGTCGGGGTCGTTGCCGAAGCGGATCCGGAAGTTCGGGGCGAGGAAGCGTTCGGGGTCCGCGAAGTCGCCGTTCCACAGGGCCGTCCAGCGTTCGAAGAGCGCGATGCCGGTCGCCGGGGTGAGGGGTGCGGTGGTCCCGGGTGCGGTGGTGCCAGTCGTGGGACTGCCGGGGGTGGGGTTGTCGGGCCTGGTGTTGTCGGTCGTGGTCGTCGCTGTCATGGCTGTCGCCGTCCTGTCCTTCGGTGCGGAGTTCGTGGCATCAGCCTCGTACGGGTGCGCGACACCCCCCTGTCGGTGATTGCCGTCACATTCCGAGCTCTCCCAGCGGCACCAAGTCCCAGCCCAGCGTGTCGAGTTCGCCCGGGTCGATGGAGCGCCGCGGCGGCCGCTCGTCGAGCACCACGGCCTCCCGTATCCGGTCCAGGCGGAAGCACCGCACCCCGGACCGCAGCCGACACCAGGCCAGCAGATACCAGTGGTCGTCACCGCCGAGGAACCCGAGCGGTTCGACGGTGCGACCGGTCACCGCGCCCGCGACGTCCGCGTACTCAAGTCGCAGTGTCCGCCCGGCGGTCAGCGCCTCGCGCACGGGCCCCGGCACCGTCGGCACGGGCGGCCGCCGCTCCGCCGACGCGGGGACGAGCAGCCGGACCCGCCCGGCGAGATCGGCCGCGGCCGCCCGCTCGTGCCCAGGCATCACCGCGAGCACCTTGTGCAGCGCACTGCGCGCGTCAGCCACGAACGGCGTGCCCGTGAGCGCGCGCAGCCCGACGGCGAGCGCGGTCGCCTCGGCCGGTGTGATGGTCAGCGGCGGCAGGGTCCGCTCGCTGTCCAGGACATAGCCACCGGTCCGGCCGGGCTCGGCATGGATGGGCACACCGGACTGCTGCAGCGCGGCGAGATCCCGCTCGATCGTGCGGACGCTGACCTCGAAGCGCCGCGCGAGCGTACGGGCGCTGCGCGGGCGGGGTGCGGCGGCACGCAACTCCTCAACGAGGGCGTACAGCCGGTCGGTGCGGTTCACGTCAGCCGGTCCTCCAGCCCGTCCATCCCGTCCATCCCGGCCGGCCCGGCCAGTGCGGCGAGTCCAGCCAGTAGGGCCAGTTGGTGCGGTTCATGGCCTCCAGTCTCTCCACTGCCACTGACAGTCCGCCGTAATCCGCTTGCGGACCGGGTGCCGCGCCTTTGGAGAATGACCGTCATGACCCGTACGCGTACGACGACTTCCTGGACCGTCGCCCCCGAGCCCTTCGACTCCCCCGTCGCCGCCGCGCTCTGGCGGGCGTACTACACGGAGGTCAGCGACCGCTGGTATCTGCTGCGCGAAGGGCGTACGACGGATCCCGACGAGCTGGAGCGGGAGGTCGCCGCACGGACGGGGGCCGAGTTCGCGGCGCCCACCGGCGTGCTGCTGGTCGCGCGGTACGACGGCGAGCCCGGGGGCACGGCGGGGGTGCGGATGCTCGACGCCACGACGGGCGAGCTGAGCCGCGTGTTCGTCCGTGAGGAGCTGCGGGGCAAGGGCGGCGGCCCCGTGCTGCTCGCGGCGGCCGAGGAGGCGGCCCGCGGCCTGGGCGCCGAGCGGCTGATCCTCGACACCCGCGACGACCTCGTGGAGGCGCGCGCACTGTACGCCCGGCACGGCTACGAGGAGACCGAGGCGCACAACGACGACATCTACGCCGAGCACTGGTTCAGGAAGGAACTGACCGGCTGACTCCGGGAGTTCGCGGACTCAGACCGGCTTCCCCTGCGGGCGCGGCACCGCCCTGTCGTGCGGCTGTTCCGCGTCGGATCCGCACATCTCGGCGTTCAGCTCCTCGACCAGCTTGGTCAGGTCGGTCGGACGGTCCGGGCTCCACCAGTCGCCGAGCAGCTCGGCCAGGGACTCCTCACGGGCCTTGGCGAGTTTCTCGGCGGCCTCGCGGCCCTGTTCGGTCAGCACGAGGTCGAGTCCTTCGCGCAACGCGAGCCGGCGCTCCTCGACCTGGCGGGCGGCGGCGAGGGCGACGCTCAGCGGCACGGTGCTGCGCTCGGCCAGCTCCGCGGGCTCGGCCCACCCGTACTTCTTGATCCGCAGCAACAGCCAGCTCGCCGCGGGCAGCAGGTCCAGGCCCGCCCGCGCGGTGATCTTCTCGTAGATCTCGCGCCGCCCCTCCCGGGTGCCGAGCACGGACAGCGCCCGGCACACCTCGTCGTACGACGACCGCTCCACCGGATTGGTGGCGAGCGTCTCGGTGACGTCCGGCGCCGTGACGGACCCCCGCAGCTTGTCCTCGCGCAGGAACCAGGCCAGTACGAAGCCGAGCACGGCGACCGGGGCGGCGTACAGGAAGACGTCCGTGATGGACGACGCGTACGCGTGCAGCACCGGCTGCCGCAGCGCGGGCGGCAGGTCGCCGATGCCCTTCGGGTCGGCCTTGAGGGAGTTCGGGGAGATGCCCGCGGGGAGCTGCTGCCCGCTCAGTGCGACCGTCAGCTTCTCGGCCAGGCGGCTCGCGAAGACCGTGCCGAAGATGGCGACGCCGAACGAGGCGCCGATCGAGCGGAAGAACGTCGCGCCCGAGGTGGCGACGCCCAGATCCTCGTACGACACCGCGTTCTGCACGATCAGCACCAGCACCTGCATGACCAGGCCGAGCCCCAGACCGAAGACGAAGAAGTACGAACTCATCTCGCCGGTGCTGCTGTTCTCGTCGAGCTGGTGGAGCAGCAGCAGACCGAGGGCCGTGATGCCGGTGCCCGCGATCGGGAACACCTTCCACCGGCCCGTACGACTGACGATCTGTCCGGAGACCGTGGACGACAGCAGCAGACCGAACACCATCGGCAACATGTGCACACCGGACAGGGTGGGCGACACACGCTGGACGACCTGGAGGAAGGTCGGCAGATAGGTCATCGCGCCGAACATCGCGAAGCCGACGATGAAGCTGATGACGGCGGAGAGCGTGAAGGTGCGGATACGGAAGAGTTTGAGCGGCAGGACGGGTTCGGCCGCCCGCCGCTCCACCGTGACGAACGCCACGGCCAGCACCACGCCCAGCACGACGAGGCCGATGGTCTGGGCCGATCCCCAGCCCCAGGTGGTGCCGCCGAGCGAGGCCACCAGGATCAGGCAGGTGGCGACCGCGGCGATGAGGAAGGTGCCGAGGTAGTCGATGACGTGCCGCGCGGACTTCCTGGGGATGTGCAGGACCGCCGCGATCACCGCGAGCGCGACGATGCCGACGGGCAGGTTGATGTAGAACACCCAGCGCCAGCTGAGATGCTCGGTGAAGAGCCCTCCGAGCAGCGGCCCGAGCACGCTGGTCGCGCCGAAGACGGCGCCGAACAGCCCCTGGTACTTCCCCCGTTCACGCGGCGGGACGAGGTCGCCGACGATCGCCATCGACAGCACCAGCAGCCCACCGCCGCCGAGGCCTTGCAGCGCCCGGAAGCCGATCAGCTGGGGCATGTTCTGCGCCATGCCGCACAGCGCGGAGCCGATCAAAAAGATCACGATCGCCGTCTGGAACAGCTTCTTCCGGCCGTACTGGTCGCCGAGCTTGCCCCACAGCGGAGTCGCCGCGGTCGACGCGAGCAGGTACGCGGTGACCACCCAGGACAGGTGCTCCAGGCCGCCGAGGTCGCTGACGATGGTCGGCAGCGCGGTCGACACGATCGTCTGGTCCAGCGCGGCGAGCAGCATGCCCATCAGCAGCGCGCCGATCGAGACGAAGACGCTGCCGTGCACGGTGTCCCGGGCGTCGGCGGCGGCCGCCGCGCGCCGCCGCACCGCCGACTCGTTCACGCCGGCCGGGCCGTCCGCGTCCTGCGTTTCGGTCGGCGTGTCCGCGCCGTGCGCGTCCCCGGTCATGCGGCCTCCCTGAGCCCCGAGGGTCTCGGTCACCCTCCATCCTGGTCGGTGTGACCGGTTATGGCCTGTTGAGTCCCCCCGGAGGCCGGGATTCCGGGGGACTCCTGGAGATTGCGTGTAGGACATCCGGATAATCTCTGGAGTTCTCAGGGGGAGGGACCCACGCGTGGCTGAACCGAACGGGCATGTCTGCCCCGAATGCACGGCACCCCGTACGCCGGACGGCACTCCGTCCTGCGCCTGCACCCAGCGGGCGTCCGACGCCCTGCGCGACGCGCGCACGGCGGAGGCGGCCGCGGCGGAGGACTTCGATCCGTTGCGGATTCGGCCCTACGTGGAGCTGGGGACGCGGGGCTCCACGGGGAGCGGGGCACCCGCCGCGTCGGGCGAGAGCGAGGTTCCGGGGGCCGGGGTTCCGGGGACTGGGGCGGTGGGGGCCGTCGCTCCGGGGGGAGCCGTAGCGCCGGAAGACGCCGAGGGAGGCCTCGGGGCCGGGGCCGGGCCCGAGTCCGGGTCCGACCTTGGGCCCGGGTCCGCGTCCGGGTCCGACCTTGGGCCCGAGTCCGCGTCCGGGTCCGACCTTGGGCCCGAGTCCGCGTCCGGGTCCGACCTTGGGCCCGAGTCCGCGTCCGCGTCCGGCTCCGACTCCGCGTCCACGATGCGGCTCGCTGCCGTGCCGTCCGACGCGACCGTGCGGCTCGGCGCGGTGTCGTCCGAGCCGCGTGCGGCCGATGTGCACCTGTTCCAGGAGCGGTCCCCGGAGCCCGGCCCGCCGGCCGTCCCGGGCGGGAGGTCCCGGCCCCGGCATCGGCGGCGTGCCGCTGTGCTGGGCATCGCGGGAGCCGTCGTGGCCGTCGTCGCGGCGGCGGGGCTCGCGAGCGGGCTGTTCTCGTACGACACTCCCGTGCGGGACGGGGCGCTGCCGGAGGATGTACGGGCGAGCGTGCCGGAGGTGTCGTCCGCCACGGCCTCGGTGGCGCCGTCGGAGAGCGCTTCGGCCACGGCGTCCGCGCCGGCCGTCCCGGCTCCGTCGCACAGCGCGAGCCCGTCGCCCTCGGCGTCCTCGTCGAGCGCGTCGGCGACGCCGTCCCCGTCGGCCACGCCGACGCAGACGCCGACGACCGCGAGCGCGACGGGTTCGGTGGAGCCCACGCGCGACGGTTCGGACGAACGCCGCGTGCAGACCCTGCAGCGCGGCGACAGGGGCCCCGAGGTCACCGAGCTCCAGCTGCGCCTGCGTCAGTTGTCCCTCTACGTGGGCAACGACGACGGTAATTACGACAACCAGGTCGAGAACGCCGTGCGCCGCTACCAGGGGGCGCGGGGCATCACGGACGACGAGCAGGGTGTGTACGGCGCGGCCACCCGGACAAGCCTGGAGTCGGAGACGACGGAGCCGTGAGCGATGGCCGCGCCGCTTCGCCCGCGCCCCGGTGGGGGGTCGGGGCCGTGCCGGTACATCCGCCCCGTCGCCGGTGGCAGATCGCTTGGGCTTCACAGCTCGGCCTGTCGGCAACCACGTAAGCGACGGGGCATGTGATGTACCGGCACGGCCCCTCCCGTGCGTCGGCGACTGCGGGTGCGTTCCGCCCACCCTGCGTGCCCCTTCCGCGGCGGCCGGCACGCTTCGACCTGCCCGCGGTCCCACCCACTCCGCCGGCTCCCATCCTCCCGGCCGGGGCTTGATCCTTCAGCTCGTCCGGTGTTTGAGGACGAGGCCGTTCAGGCCGATGGGGTCTGGGGGCGGCAGCCCCCAGGTACGGGACGGGTAGGGGCGGAGGGGGCGAGAAAACTCACGGCCCCCCAGAAGACTTCAGCCTTCGATGTGGAGCTGGATCAAGCCGCCCCCGGCGGACTCCACCCGCACCTGCGTAAGGTCGCGGACGAGGATGTCCGGCCGGTGGAAGCCCGCTCGAGGCCCGACCCCGACGACCCGCATCCCGGCAGCCTTCCCCGCCGCGATCCCGGCCTCGGAGTCCTCGAAGACGACACACTCCTCGGGCGGGACACCCAGCTCGGCGGCCCCCTTGAGAAAACCCTCGGGATCGGGCTTGCTCGCGCCGACGGACTCGGCGGTCACGCGCACGTCGGGAAGTCCGAGCCCGGCGGCGGCCATCCGCGCGCTGGACAGGGCCACATCCGCGGAGGTCACCAGAGCGTGCGGCACCCGGGCAAGGGAGGCCAGGAACTCCGCAGCACCCGGAATCGCGACGACGCCGTCCATGTCGGCGGTCTCCTCGGCGAGCATCCGAGCGTTGTCGGCGTGGTTCTGTTCCATCGGCCGATCCGGCAGCAGCACCGCCATCGAGGCGTATCCCTGCCTGCCGTGGACGACCTTCATGACCTCGTCCCCGTCCAACCCGTGCCGGTCGGCCCAGCGGCGCCAGCAGCGCTCGACCACGACGTCGGAGTTGACGAGGGTGCCGTCCATGTCGAGCAGGAGGGCGCGGGCGGTCAGAACGGTGGTGGCCGTCATCGGCATGCTCCAAGGCGCGAGAAAGGGGCCAAGGCGTGGCCCCCGGGACAAGGCGGCCCCGCCCGCCGGTCAGGGAGTGCGGGCGGGAGCCACTTTGTTCCTCCACGATACAAAACAAGGCCCCGCAGCGCCACTACCCCTGACCTGCGCTTCGGCCGAGCCGATCCCGACAGCCACCCTCACGACATCACAAGGACGACACCCCGACCCCGTACGGACACCGAAACGGCCGAGCCCCCGCCACCGCACGGCAGAGGGGGCCGTGTCGACACAACCCCGTACGGACACAGAGGCGGCCGATCCTCACGGCCCCCCAACCCGCACCCGCGAAAGCACGGGAGGGGCCGTGCCGGTACATCGAATGCCCGTCGCTTACGTTCGGATCTGGAAGCGGCTCCTGGCAGGCCGACGTCTGATCCACCGGCGACGGGCGGATGTACCGGCACGGCCCCGACCCACCCACCTGCGGACGCGCCGACCCACCCACCGGCGGACGGCGTCAACACACCCACCGGCGGGCGGCATCAACACACGACGCCCCCGCAGACCTCAGACCGCCACAGCCTCATACAGACTCCACACACCCAGCCCCAGCATCAGCACCGCCGCCACCTTGGTGATCAGCTCCAGCGGCACCCGCTTCATCAGCGCCTTGCCCCCGACGATGCCGAGCCCGGCGACCGCCCACAGCGCGAGGACCGCGCCGAGGCCGACGGAGAGCGGGGCGTCGTAGCGGGCCGCGAGGTTCGCCGTCATGATCTGGGTGAGGTCACCGAACTCGGCGATGAGGATGAGCATGAAGCCCGCCCCCGAGACCTTCCAGAAGCTCTGGTTCTCGGGCTTGCGGATCTCCTCCTCATCCTCGTCCTTCTTCATCAGCAGGACCGCCGCGCCACCGAGGAAGAGGACACCGGTCAGCGCGTGCACGATCTGCTGCGGCAGCAGGGTCAGCACGCTGCCCGCCGCGACGGCGAGCGCGACATGGAGGGTGAAGGCGGCGGCGACCCCGGCGAAGACGTACGAGGCGCGGTAGCGCGTGCCGAGGACCAGGCCGGCGAGCGCGGTCTTGTCCGGCAGCTCGGCAAGGAAGACGACGCCGAAGACGAGCGCCATGACGGTGAAGCTGATCAAAATTCCTCAATCGGTCGGGCCGCCCCACCGAGAGTGCTGTGACTGCGCTGCGACACCTCGGCACGGCAGCACACAGCGGCACCCGCACCGGGAGGCGCGGGCAGGAGCGCCCACGCCGATACACGGCACGGGCAGTGCACTGCTTGCCGAAGGTCTCGCTGGCCGACCCCTCGAACGAGGCCTGCCTCCGGGCGCCGGCTCAGACGAGCTGAGCAGTATGTCGACGGTCCGGCGAAGAGCTACTCCCCTTCTGCGCCGTCCATCGTACGGGATGCCCGGACGGGCGCTGTAGGGCCTTTGGTCCCGCCGGAGCTCAGCAGCCCGCTCACACCGCCGGTCCCGCCCGGCTCAGCGGCCCGCGCGCGTCGCACAGGACTCCGCACCCGACCGAACGTTCTTGTCGTGAGCATTGCTATGACATGAACACGACACTAGCTTCTTACCTGACCCACACCTTCCAGAAATACGCCGCCGCAAGCATGTGCTCGCTCACCCCCAACGGCCCCCCGCTCCAAGGGAGTTCGCATGCCAAAAGTCTACGCGCGTCGACGGCTGAGCATACTCACAGCCCTCACCGGTCTGATAGCCACCGTCGGGATATTCAACGGCCCGAGCGCCTCCGCCGCGCTGCCCACCCCGGTCAGCGCCGCCACCGCCCGCACCTACCTCGCCTCGCTCACCACCGCGACGGAGGTCAGGACCGGCTACAGCCGTGATCTGTTCCCCACATGGATCACCATCTCCGGCACGTGCAACACCCGTGAGTACATCCTCAAGCGCGACGGTACGAACGTCGTCACCGACTCCGCCTGCGTCGCCACCAGCGGCAGTTGGTACTCCCCCTACGACGGCGCCACCTGGACCGCCGCCTCCGACGTGGACATCGACCACCTCGTCCCGCTGGCCGAGGCCTGGGACTCCGGCGCCCGGAACTGGACCACGGCCCAGCGCCAGGCCTTCGCCAACGACGTGACCCGCCCGCAGCTCCTCGCCGTCACGGACAACGTGAACCAGGCCAAGGGCGACCAGGACCCGGCCACCTGGATGCCTTCGCGCACCGCTTACCGCTGCACGTACGTCCGCGCCTGGGTCCAGGTGAAGTACTACTACGACCTCTCCGTCGACTCCGCCGAGAGGAGCGCGCTCACCAGCTACCTCTCCGGCTGCTGACGCATTCGAAGGTCCCGGAACCTCCCCGCTCTCCTCCGTCGTTCCGTACCGTACGGGGCGACGGAGGAGGGTGATCACCATGGCGGAGCTGCGCCTGGGACCGCTGCTGAGGTACGTCGACGGCTCGTCCGCGACCTTCTGGGTCGAGACGAGCCGTCCGTGCACCGCCGAGGTGCGGTGCGCCGACGGCGCCCGCGGCGCGGCCCGTACCTTCCAAGTCGCGGGCCACCACTACGCGTTGGTACCGGTGACGGGCCTGACTCCGGGCACGGTCTCGTCGTACGAGGTACTGCTGGACAAGAATCCCGTCTGGCCGCTGCCCGACTCCCCCTTCCCGCCCTCGGTGGTCCGCGCCCCTGGCGAGGAGGCCGCCGTCCGCGTCACCTTCGGCTCCTGCCGCTGGGCCGCGCCGCCCGCCGACGAGAAGGACCCGGTGGGGCCGGACGCGCTGGACAGCCTGGCCGCCCGCATCGCCGCGGACCCCGACGGCGAACGCCCGGACGTGCTGCTGCTGTTGGGCGACCAGGTGTACGCGGACGAGGTCTCCAAGGCCACCCGGCAGTGGATCGCCGCACGACGCGGTCTCGCCGATCCTCCGGGCAACCAGGTCGCGGACTACGAGGAGTACACCCGGCTCTACTACGAATCGTGGCTCGATCCCGAGATCCGCTGGCTCCTCTCCACCGTCCCGAGCTGCATGATCTTCGACGACCACGACGTCATAGACGACTGGAACACCAGCGCCGCCTGGCTCGCCGACATGCGCGCCACCCCGTGGTGGCGCGAGCGGGTGCTGAGCGGCCTGATGTCGTACTGGGTCCATCAGCACCTCGGCAACCTCTCCCCGCGCGAGCTCTCCGACGACCCGCTGTACGCCGCCGTACGCGAAACCCCCGACGGCACCGATGTGCTCCGCGCCTTCGCCGCCCAGGCCGACATCGAACCGGCCTCCGTGCGCTGGAGTTACCGCCGCGACTTCGGCCGCACCCGCGTCCTCATGCTCGACACGCGCGGGGCCCGTGTGCTGGAGGAGCAGAACCGCGCGATGCTCGATCCGGGTGAGGCCGAGTGGCTGCGGGAGCAGGCACTGGACGCCGCCGGCTCGTACGACCACCTCCTCATCGGCACCTCCCTCCCCTGGCTGCTGCCGCCGCTCGTCCACCACGCCGAGGCGTGGAACGCCGCGTTGTGCCGGGGCGAACGGGGCGCGCGCTGGGCGCGGTTCGGGGAGTATCTGCGTCGGCGGGCCGACCTGGAGCACTGGGCCGCGTTCCCGGAGTCGTTCCAAGCGTTGACGGCTCTGATCGCCGAGGCAGGGTCGGGGACGGACGCGCCGGCAACGGTGTGCGTCCTGTCCGGCGATGTGCATCACGCGTATGTCGCCGAGCCCTCATGGCCCGACACCGGCCCCGACGCCCGGGTTCTCCAACTGACCTGCTCCCCCGTCCACAACTCCATCCCGCTCTCCATACGACTCGGCTTCCGCTTCGGGTGGAGCGGACTGGGGCGGGCCCTCGGCCACCGGTTCGCCCGGCATGGCGGCCGCGCGCACCCGCCGGTCGACTGGCGCAGGACCGGTGGGCCCTGGTTCGGCAACCAGTTGATGACCCTCACCCTGCGCGGGCGTTCCGCTTCGCTGCGGCTCGAACAGGCGCGGGCCGTACGGGGCGGGGGCTCGCGACTGAGGACGGTGGAGGAGTCGGCACTCACCCCGCAATAAGCCCATTACGTACGGTTGTTGCGTGCGTTGCCCTTGATGCTCGTGACGCATCCCACACCCGGCGCCGATCATCCGCTCCAGGGCTCGGCTCGCGCACCGTACGACGGCATGATGAGGCGGACCGTCCGCTTCCAGCGGGCGGCTTGCTGCTCTGACCGTCCGCTTCCGGCGGATGGTCTGCCGCCCACGCGCCCCACACGCCCGGGAGTCACCCCTTTGTCTGCAGCACCTTCCCCCGAGTTCTCGGCTGCGCTCGAACAGGGGGGACCCCCGTCGCCCTCCGGGGCCACCCGTGTCTCCGTCGCCCTTGTCGGCGCGGGTCCGCGCGGCACCAGTGTTCTGGAGCGCCTGTGCGCCTCCGCGCCCGAACTCCTCGCGCCGGGCACGCGGCTGACGGTGCATGTCGTCGATCCGGCCCCGCCCGGGCCCGGCCGCGTCTGGCGCACCGAACAGTCCCCGCATCTGCTGATGAACACCGTGGCCTCGCAGGTGACCCTCTTCACCGACGAGAGCCTGGACTGCTCGGGGCCGATATGTCCGGGACCGAGCCTGCACGCCTGGGCGGGGGGCGAGTTGGGCCCCGACGACTATCCGACCCGCGCCGAGTACGGCCGCTACCTGGAGTGGGTCTTCGGCGAGGTGGTGGGCGGGGCGCCCGCCACGGTGCGGGTCGAGGTGCACACCGCCCGCGCGATACGGCTCGCCGACGCGCCCGACGGCCGCCAGACACTCGCCCTCTCCACCGGCCGCACCCTGCCGGACCTCGCCGCCGTGGTCCTCGCACAGGGCCATCTGCCCGTGCTCGCGGACCACGCGCAGCAGCGACTGGCCGCGCACGCCGAGCGGCACGGCCTGCGTCATGTCCCGCCCGCCAACCCGGCCGACGTCGATCTCTCGCCCCTCTCCCCCGGCGAACCGGTGCTGCTGCGCGGCCTGGGCCTCAACTTCTTCGACCACATGGCCCTGCTCACCACGGGCCGCGGCGGCCGCTTCGTCCGGACCCGCGCGGGCCTGCGCTATCTGCCCTCGGGCGAGGAACCCCGACTGTACGCCGGCTCGCGGCGCGGCATCCCGTACCAGGCGCGCGGCGACAACGCGAAGGGCCCGTACGGCCGCCACACCCCGCTCGTCCTCACCGACGAGGTGATCTCCCGCTTCCGCAAACGCGCGGACTCCGGTGATGCGCCGGACTTCCTGCGCGAGATATGGCCGTTGGTCGCCAAGGAGGTGGAAACGGTCTATTACGAGGGGCTGTTGGGCAAGTCGAAGGGCCTGGACTTCCGGGAGCGCTCCCTCGCCGTCCCGTACCGGAGTCCCCAAGAGGCCGATCTCCTCGACACGTTCGGCATCTCCGCCGCCGAGCGCTGGTCCTGGGACCGCCTGTCACGCCCGTACGCCGGACACTTCTTCACCGGCCCCGAGGCCTGGCGGGAGTGGCTCCTCGGCCATCTGCGCGAGGACGCCCGGCAGGCCGCGCTCGGCAATGTCGAAGGGCCTCTCAAGGCCGCCCTCGACGTACTGCGCGATCTGCGCAACGAACTGCGCCAAATCGTGGACCACGGCGGGCTGTCGGGCGATTCGCGCCGGGCACACCTGGACCGTTGGTATACGCCGCTCAACGCCTTCCTCTCCATCGGGCCGCCCCGGCGGCGCGTCGAGGAGATGGCCGCACTGATCGAGGCGGGCGTCCTGGACGTCCTCGGCCCGCGCCTCGACGTGCGGGCCGAGCACGGGGCGTGGGTCGCACACTCCCCCGACGTGCCGGGTTCGGCCGTACGGGCGACGACCCTCGTGGAGGCGCGGCTACCGGAACCGGATCTGCGGCGGACGGCGGACGAGTTGCTCGCCCTGCTGCTGAAGACGGGGCAGTGCCGCCCGCACACCGTGGACGGTTACGAAACCGGAGGACTGGACGTAACACCGCGGCCCTACCGTCTGATCAACCGTCAGGGACGTGCGCACGCACGGCGGTTCGCGTTCGGCGTGCCCACGGAGGGCGTGCACTGGGTGACCGCGGCCGGGGCCAGGCCGGGTGTGGATTCGGTCACGCTTTCGGATGCCGACGCGGTGGCGCGGGCCGTGCTACGTGCGGCGATGACGCAAGCGGAACCGGAAGCGGAGGTGGACGCATGGCCAAATGTTGAACTTGCAAGCATTGATTAGGTTCACCTAACGTGGATGACTCACTCGGTTCCGTCCCCAAGATCCGGTCCCTCATGGACCGGACCAGACCGAAGGAGTTCCCCCACATGACCGGACGCCTCAACAGCGCCCAGCCCTACGCCATCGGCCTGTTCCGCATCGTCGTCGGCCTGCTCTTCGCCGTGCACGGCGCCGCTTCCCTCTTCGGCGTGCTCGGCGGCGCCGCGGGCACCAACGGCGGCACCATCGACGCCGGCACCTGGCCCGGCTGGTACGCGGCCGTGATCCAGCTGCTCGGCGGCGCCCTGGTGCTGCTCGGCCTCGGCACCCGTGCCGCCGCGTTCATCTCGTCGGGCTCGATGGCGTACGCGTACTTCGACGTGCACCAGTCGGCCGCCCTGTGGCCGATCCAGAACGGCGGCGAGCTCTCCGTGCTGTTCTGCTGGACCATGCTCCTGCTCGTCTTCACCGGATCCGGCGCGCTCGGCCTCGACCAGCTGCTCGCGGGCCGCCCGGCCTCGGCCACCGAGGACAAGCGGGCCTCGAAGCCGGTCGCGGCCTGACCCCTGCGTACGACGGTGCCCGCCTCCTCGTACCGGAGGCGGCCACCGTCGCGTCGACTGCAGTCAGTGAACGTGATGTGACAGACACATGAGCCCCCCGTGGACCTCCTGTCACACCCCCGGCGTACGCTGTATGGCTGTTACAGGCCGCCCTGCCGCTCCCGCGACGTCGCGGCGTGGTCGTGCCTACGGGGGATTTCGGGGGAGTGTTTCGGTGCTGGAGAGTATGGGGTCGCTGACAGGCAGCCCATGGATCTACGCGGCGGTCGCCGTGTCCGTTCTACTTGATGTGTTCCTGCCGGTCCTGCCGAGCGGCGTGCTGGTGATCACGGCGGCCACGGCCGCGGCGGGCTCGGCCACCGGCGCCGTCCCGCACGCCGTGCCCGACATCCTGATGCTCACCCTCTGCGCGGCCACGGCCTCCGTCCTCGGCGACCTGGTGGCGTTCCGCCTGGCCTGGCGCGGCGGCGCACGCCTGGACCGTGCCATCGCCCGCTCCCGCCGCCTGACCAGCGCGCAGGAACGTCTCGGCGCGGCCCTCTCGCGCGGCGGCGGCGCCCTTGTCGTCATCGCCCGCTTCGCGCCGGCCGGCCGCTCGGTCGTCTCGCTCGGCGCCGGCGCGGCCCACCGACGGGTCCGCGAGTTCCTGCCCTGGTCCATACTCGCGGGCCTGACCTGGGCCGGATACAGCGTCGCCCTCGGCTACTTCGGCGGCCAGTGGCTGGGCGCGACCTGGCTCGCCACGGGAGTGTCCTTCGCGGCGCTGTTCGTCGCCGGCGCCGGAGCGGCGTACCTGATGCGCCGCCCCGCACCACAGGAGTCGGGCACCGGCGCCTAGGGCCTGCCGTCCGTCCTGCCCTCCCCTTCCCGTCCGGCTCTCTCCGGGCGCTACGGGAACGTGACGACAGGACCTACGACGACACGGCCTGGGCGCGCTGCGGCGCCCCGCGTACCTCCAGCCCACCCAGCAACTCGGCCGTCGCCGCGGCGATGGCCTCGACCGCGTGGTCGAAGACCTCACGGTTGTGGGCGGCCGGGGCGCGGAAGCCGGACACCTTGCGGACGTACTGGAGGGCGGCGGCGCGGATCTCCTCCTCGGTGGCCTCTTCGGGGAGCGTGGGCGGGCGAAGGGTCTTGATGCTGCGGCACATACGTCCAGTCTCGCGCGTAAGCCGCGTTCACGGTCACCCCTCGCGGATATGGCCCCGATCACCGGCGGGGGAATACCGTCGAGCGCTCCCCGGATTGTGCAGAGCATGACCCCTGTGGACATCACCTACATCGGCGGCCCCACGGCCGTCATCGCGCTCGGCGGCGTACGCCTGCTGACCGACCCCACCTTCGACGCTCCAGGCGAGTACCCCATCGGCGCCCGCAAGCTGGTGAAGACGGCCGGACCAGCGCTCCAGGTCGCGGAGGTCGGCGCGGTCGACGCCGTACTGCTCTCGCACGACCAGCACCCGGACAACCTCGACGCGTCCGGACGCACATATCTCGCGGGCGCCCCGCTGACCCTGTCGACGGCATCGGCGTACGGCCGTATCGGCGCGCCCGTGCGGGCCGTGCCGTCCTGGGAGCACGTCGAACTGCCGCGTCCCGACGGCGGTCTGCTGCGGGTGACCGCCGTGCCCGCGCAGCACGGCCCCGACGGCTCGGAGGCGATCGTGGGCGAGGTCACCGGCTTCGTGCTGTCCGGAGACGGGCTGCCCAAGGTGTACGTGAGCGGCGACAACGCGTCCCTGGACGTCGTACGGGACATCGCCGGCCGCGAGGGTCCGTTCGACGTGGCCGTGCTGTTCGCGGGCGCGGCGCGCACTCCGCTGGTGCCGGACGCCCCGCTGACCCTGACGAGCCAGGACGCGGCGCGAGCCGCCGAGATCCTCGGCGCCCGCCATGTCGTACCGCTGCACTTCGAACACTGGGGCCATTTCACGCAGGACGGCGGCACGCTGACGAAGGCATTCGCGGAGGCCGGACTCACCGACCGGCTGCAGCTGCTGAAGCCGGGTGCTTCCGTACGACTCCCCTGACAACACCCAAGCGTTTCCTGGGGATTGGGCAAGCTTCCCCGAGGATTGACTCGGACGTCCAGCGCTTGTGATCATCGCCGGGGCCTCACTCGGGGTCCCGGCGAAGAGAGGCGAGGTCTCATGGCGAATGACCGGCTCACAGTGGCGGTACTGGGCCCGGGCGGGGTCGGCGGTCTGCTCGCCGCGCTTCTGGCGCGCGCGGAGCACCGGGTGATCTGCCTGGCCGGGGACGAGACCGCACAGCTGCTGGCCGCGGACGGAATCCGCGTACGCAGCGCCCACTTCGGCGACTTCACGGCGCGCGTGGAGGCGGACACCGAGCTGCGCGAGCCCGTCGACGCGTGCCTGATCGCGGTCAAGGCCACGGCGCTCGACGCGGCCCTGGAGCGCGTCCCCGCGAAGGCGTTGGGCGACACCGGCCTGGTCGTGCCGCTCCCGAACGGCGTCGAACACCCCGCGGCCCTCCGCGCCCGCTACCGCCCCGAGCAGGTGGCACCCGCGGTGATCCGCGTCGAGTCGACTCGCCTCGCCCCGGGCCTGATCGAGCACGGCAGCCCCTTCGCGGACATCGACCTGACCGGCGACACCGTGCCGCGCGCCCGGCTCGACGCGCTCGCCGGCGCCCTGGAGTGGGCCGGTGCGCGCGTGCGGATCCAGGACGACGAGGCGGCGACGCTGTGGGCGAAGATGTCGTTCCTCGCGCCGCTCGCGCTGCTGACGACTCGCTACGGGGTGCCCCTGGGCGACGTACGCACGCTCCACCGCGAGGAGTTGGTGGCCCTGATCGAGGAGATCGCGACCGTCAGCCGGGCGAACGGCGCCCCCGTCGACCCCGCGACCGCCCTCGCCCAATACGACGCCTTCCCCGCCGCGATGAAGTCCTCCATGCAACGCGACGCCGAAGCCGGCCGCGCACTCGAACTGGACGCGATCGGCGGCGCCCTGCTGCGCGCGGCCGCGCGCAGCGGGGTGCCCGTCCCGGTGGCGACAAGGCTGGTGACCGAACTGGCACCGCCCAGCCCGCCCGTCGCCTGAGCAGCGCCGGGAGGGGGAAGCGGCCTCTCACCAGGGGCGCGGGAACTGCGCGACCAGCTCCCGTCAGGGACGCGAGGAACTACACGACCGGCCCCCTCAGGGGCGCAGGGAACGGCGCTACCAGCCCCGTGAGGGGCGCGGGGAACGGCGCTACCAGCCCCGTGAGGGGCGCGGGGAACTGCGCAACCAGCCCCGTAAGGGGCGCGGGGAACTGCGCGACCAGCCCCCACCCACCCGCAGCCGAAGAACCACCCCGGGGTCTGGGGCGGAGCCCCTGGGGACGGGAATGGGTACGGGCGGCGGGGGCGACCACGCGGTCCTCAGCCCCGTACGCCGCCGCTGTCGATGGCGCTGTCGATGTCGATGCCGGCTCCGCAGTGCCGCGTGACCGTGTCCGCGAAGGCGCGGGCCGGGGGCGACAGCGCGTCCCACTGGCGCACGGCCCAGCCGGCCCTAAGAGGCGGCAGGGCCGGGACCGGGATGAAGCGGAGGCCGGGGTGGCCGGGACCGAGCCAGCCGGGCAGCGCGGGCACGACGGCGTGACCGAGCCCGAGATCGGCAAGCAGGATCGCGGTGTCCCAGTCGGCGACGCTGGTGTCGGAGGCGACAGCCGGCACGCCCAACTCCCGGTAGGCGGCGTCGAGATGGGCCCGCGAGGTGGAGTTCTCGGGCAGCCCGATGAGCCGCATCCCGGCCAACTCCACCCCCTCGACGCGCTCACGCCCCGCAAGCTCGTCGTCGGCGCGCACGGCAAGCACCCAGGGCAGTTCGACGACGGCCCGCTGCTCGACCCCGCGCACCGGCGGCCCGAGAGTCGCCCACGCGAGGTCGAGCCCATGATCCCCGAGCGCCTCGAAACAACCGCGACTCGAACTCTCGGTCTGGAACTCCAGGCTCACCTGCGGATACCGCCGCCGGAAGTCGACCACGGCGTCGGCCATGAAGTGCCGAACGGTGGCCCCGCCGGTGGCGATCCGCACCACTCCACCACCCCCGCGCACCATCTCGTCGAGCCGCCGCAGCGCGAGGTCGAGCCCGGATATCCCCTCGGCGGCGGCCCGCTCCAGCACCCGCCCGGCGCGCGTCGGCACAACACCCCGGGCCTGCCGCTCCACGAGCCCGACCCCGACCTCCCGCTCCAGCCGCCGTACATGCTGGCTCACCGCCGACTGGGTACAGCCGAGCTCCCGGGCCACGGCACTGAGACTGCCGGCCCGGCAGACGGCGACGAAAACACGCAGATCATCCAGGGTCACGAGGCCCAAAACTATCGGGGGCGGCCCGGGACCCTCACGTCAGATGCGGGTCTTGGCCAGCAGCTCGACGATCTCCGCGGTGGTCCCGGTCTCGCCGAGCCGGGGGAAGATCCGCTCGACGCTGTTGCGGTGCGTCACTTCGTCGATGTCGGACATGGCGTCGGTGGCCAGGGTGACGTGGTAGCCGTGCTCGTGGGCGGCGCGGGCGCTGGACTCGACGCCGATGCTGGTCGCGATGCCGGCCAGCACGATCTGGGTGATCCCGCGGCGGCGCAGCTGCAGGTCGAGGTCGGTGCCGTAGAAGGCACCCCAGTTCCGCTTCGTGACAGTGATGTCCTCGGGGTGCCCGGCGAGTTCGTCGACGATGACGTCCCAGCCCTCCGGCCAGCTGCGGGAGCGGCTGCCGCCGTCGACGCGGCCGGGCGCGATGTCCGATCCGTCGGCGGCCGCGGTGACCCGTACGAGGACGACGGGGAGGTCGTGCTCGCGGAAGGCATCGGCGAGTCGGCCCGCGCGGGCCACGACCTCGGCGGAGGTGTGCGGAGCGAGGTGCGGATTACCGACGATGCCGTTCTGGAGGTCGATGACGACGAGGGCGGTACGGGGGTCGAGCGTGCTGAGAGCCATGGTCAGGCCGTTCCGGGGGTTCGGGATGCGAGGTCGGGGAGGGAACGGTCGAGGAGGGTGACCGCCAGGAGCAGGACGGCTCCGGCGAGCGCGATCAGGGCGCCCAGGGTCGGGGCGAGGGCGCCGAGGATCCCCACCAGTCCCGTACCGATGAGGTAGAGGCGCCGGGGTCCGTACATGTCGACCAGCCGCCCGATGACGGGCTGGCCGACGGCGGTGGCCGGGTAGAGCGCGGAGACCAGCCAGGCCGTCTCCCCGGGCGGGGCCCCGAAGGCGGTGCCGATCGGCACCAACGCCACCGCGATCATGGAGGAGTTGACCGGGTTCAGGACGGAGCCGAGGACCATCGGGGCGATCAGCCGCCGGTCGAAGCCGTCCGCGCGGGGGGTGCGCGACAGCAGGACGGCGCGGGTGGCGCGGGTGAGCTTCGATTTCGGCATCACGGCCGGGTGAGCCGTTCCAATACGGCCATCGCCTCGATGACGGTCTGCCGCTCGGCCTCCGTGCAGCGGTCGTGCAGGGCCTGGGGCAGCCACTCCTGACGTGCCTGCCGGGTGCCCTCGACACGCTCGCGGCCGGCTTCGGTCAGCGTGACGAGTTGCCGTCGGCCGTCCCCCGGGTCCGGGCTGCGCACGATCAGGCCGTGCTGGTCGAGCGCGGCGAGCGTGGCGGCCATGGACTGCGGCCGGACCCCCTCGGTCGCGGCCAGCCCGCTGGTCGTGGCGGCCCCGCCCTTGCTGAGCAGTGTCAGTGCGGACAACTGGGAGGGCGTGAGGTCCTCCGTCTCGGAGACTTCCCTGATGCGCCGCCGCAGCCGACTGAACGCGACCCGCAGATCGCGGGCGGCACGGGCGGCGGACTCGGAGACACCTGCGGCGTCCCCGTTGCTCTCGTCCCTGGCACCACGGTTCTCGTCCATGGCAGCACATTAAATTCTTCAGTCCAGGCTGTCCAGTTTCAACTGCACAGCCTGGGCTGTGCATGCCGGGGCGGCCGGGGACGAACGCCCTCACCTGCGGGGCCATCCACCCAGCCCACCCGTTCGCGTGAAGTCCCGGAAGGAACTCGCATCCCAAAATCGAACAGGCGTAGCATTGCCGCGTGGCTGCGACCTATGACTTTCCGAGTGACCTCCTGGCTGGTCAGGAGGAGCTGCATCAGGTCCGGGCCGAGCTGCTGGCCCTGCTGAAACGACTCCCCTGGTCCGTAGAGCCCCTGGAGGGCTTCAGCGACTCGGGCGGCTGGCGCAAGGTGGAGCGCCCTGCCTCCCCCGGCTGGACCGCCGACGAACAGGCCGAGGTGGAGAAGCTCCGACAGCGCGAGCGTGAACTCGCCGTGTTCGTGACCTGCCACCGCTTCTGGTCGGAGATCGCACCCCCGGAGACGGTCGACGCCCGCATGAAGCTGAAGCACGCGCAGGAGAACCCGTCGTAAAGCGAATGCGCTCCCCTGGGAAGGGAGCCCATCGGAATGTGGCGCCGATCCACCGAGGGGCGGGAGCTCGGGCTGGCTGCCGACAGGAGGACTCCACCGCCGCTCCCCCGCCTTCCTGCTTCTAGCTCCACTGCCGCTGCCCCGGCCTCGCGCTTCTGGCTCCACCGCCCTCGTGCCGCTATCGGTCTCGCGCCGCGGGCCTCGTCCCCCGAGAACCCCGACGCCGTGCCTCTCCGTCGCAGAACAGCGAGGCCGAAGGCCCGTGACGCCTGCACGCCCCGAACTCCGCCCGCAGCGATCACCACCCGCGTCGGGCACACGCGATCTACCGCCATTCGGTGGGTAGGTCACTGCGGTGGGCGTTCTTCGGATGCCCGAATGCGTTCCTTGACACGGGGATCCGCTGCGACGTCCGCCGGTAGGCCAGTTGTGCCGTCCAGCAGTGCGCAAGCAACCTGAGCGGCCTCCAGTCCCTCGGCCGTATCCAATCCGATGGCCCGACGCATGTCCGCTTCCGCAAGGTTCGCGTGCCGAAGATCCGCGTCCTGGAGCCGGGCGTTCCGGAATCCCGCGCCCGAGAGGTCCGCGTGCTGGAGACAGGCACCTGTGAGATCCGCGCCTCGAAGATCCGCGCCTTGGACGTCCGCATGCTGGAGGTCCGCTCTGTGAAGGCTCGCGCCCCGAAGGTCCGCGTGCCAGAGATTCGCGTACCCGAGATGCGCGCGAGAGAGATCTGCGTCCAAGAGGCTCGCTTCAGGAAGTTCCCGATGCCCGAGATTCGCTCCGCGGAGGTCCGCGTGCTTGAGATCTGCAGCCACAAGCTCGGCTTCGGACAGGTCGGCGCCCCGGAGATGGGCGTTCCGCAGGTTCGCGCGTTGGAGAATCGCTCCCCGGAGCCTTGCCCCACGGAACTGCGCGTTCCGGAGATCCGCCTCCCAGAATTGCGTGTCTTGGAGGTCCGCATTCCCCAGGTCCGCCCCCCGGAGGCCGGCTCGGCGGAGGTCCGCTCCGCGGAGGTTCGCCCGCCGTAGGTCCACGCCCCAGAGGTTGGCGTCCCGGAGATCCGCGCCCTGAAGCCCCGCACCGGACAACTGCGCGCCCTCAAGGCTCGCGTTCGAGAGGTCCGCGCCCTGAAGGTCCACATCTTGGAGGTTGGCTTGCCGAAGGTCGGCGCTTCTGAGATCCGCCCCCCGGAAGTTCCCGCCCCGCAGGCCGACTCCCCGTAGACAGGCGCGTCCCAGGTCCACCCCAGTGTCCACCCAGTCTCTCGGCCGCCTGCCCAGGACGGCCAGTGCGGCCAGCACGTCCTCCGCCGGCCGCTCCGTCCCGTCTGGCTCCGCCACTTGCGAGGTGTCCTGGTCCGGGTCGGATGCGGCCTCCGGTGTCGGCACGGCGGTGCGGATGCAGGCCGCGAGCACCTCGACGACGGTCGATCGGTCCCGTTCCGAGTCGTGCATGATCCGCTCAAGGGCATAGATACCGCCGAGGCGTTGCGTGAGATTGCCCGAGCTCAGGAGTTTGATGGCCTCGACGTAGCGTCCGGTCACCTGCCCTTCTCGGGCGAGTTCGGCCTGCTCCCGGTCCTTCTCTCTGGTGTGCTCCAGCATGTCCCGGGTGTGCTGCACGGTCCGGTGCGTGTAGAACAGGCCGACGCCGGCAATGGTGCCTGCGCCCAGCGCAACGAGTGCGGTACGGAAGCCGGTGATCACGACGCCGTCGGCGGGTTCCAGGTTCCTGGCTCGCAGGTGGGCGCCATCGATCCACCATGGCCCTTTCCACAGCAGCAAGGCATAGCCGACGGCGGCAAGGAACAGGGCCACCATGACGGCACGCCTTCTCGCCGGTGGTTTCATGCCGCGCATCATGTCCACGCCCGATCCCGGAGAATCCGATCCGCGGACGAATCAGGACGGGGCTACGCACTCCCGCCCGGTCGGCCTCATGCGATGTGCTCAGGCCCTCAATGGGCGGACAGAACAAGCAGCCCTCAGGAGGATCTCCCGAAGGGCCTCTCGACTGACCCGCCCGCGGCCGGCCCGGGGGCGCGAAGGGTTGGTCCACCGAGAATGCGCTCCGGCCTACATCGCTACCTGGGAATGCGTCAGCAGCCCGCCCCAAAAAGCCGATGCTCACAGCAGGTTGGCCTCGTACGTTGTCGTGGTGAAGAACGAGCGACGCCTCCGCCGCCTCGTCGTGGGTGACACCATCTGGCACTGGACGGTGCGCCAGCGAGTGAGACGCACCTACGACGACTGCCGCCTGACGCTCTCCCTGTATCCCGAGGGCACGCGGCGCGGGCCGGCCATGGTCTTCCGCCCACGCCCGGACCGGATCATCTCGAACACGTACTTCGATTCGGGGGCCTTGGTGCGCCTCCCGGACCACACGTACCTCACTGAGTCCCATGCAGGATTCGGAAGTGGTTGGCGCCATCTGGAAGATCATCGACTCGTCCGCTGTGGGCGGACCACCGGTCATTCTTGAGGCGCCGGAGGGCACAAGTCTGAGCGGACTGCTTGCCGAAGTGGGCCGGTGGGCCGGCAGGCCCCGCAATCTTGCCGCGGACGGTTTCACCGACCCGTCCCTTACTGAGCGCACTGGACTGCCGCTCGTCGAACCGTTCGGGGACGATCTGCTCGAGATGCGAGGCTGGGCCTACAGGTCTCACTGGATCGGTTGCGGCAGCGTCGGCACCTCACACCGAGAGCGGGTGGTCATGGTGATTGCCCATCGTGAGGACCCCGCGGTCACCGGGTTCCCCGAAGGTGCCTCCTGGGCCGAGAAGTTGCGCGTCCTCACCGGTTGGTCACCGTTGCCGCAGCCGACCGTCGACTGGCCTGCCGTCGAGGCCGATCTGGGCACCTCGCTGCCGAGTGATTACAAGGAGATAGTCGATCTCTTCGGTCCGGGCAGCTTCGACGAGTACGTCGACCTCCTTGTCCCCGGAGCCCGGGGCATGGACCTCGTGGACTGGGCCAAGAGCGATGTTCACTCGGCATCTGAGGGGCTCCTGCGGTGGGGATCGTCGGAGCAGGAGTTCGACTTCGTCTGGCAGACCGGAACGGCTGATCCGGACGACTGGCCCGTCCTCGTGGGCCAGTTCGGCGACTGGGAGCGATTCGACTGCGGTCTGGGTGAGTTCCTCGTCCGCATGCTTACGGACCGCACGTACGGGTTCCCCACAAGCCGCCTGCATGTTCACTTCTTTCGGAGTGGCGGACGTCCGATCCGCTGAAGGGTGACTCAGCTGCGGCACACCTCGCGCCGGCCGCGCTGACCATCAGCACGTTGGACCGCGTACAGGGGCGTTCACTTGCCCATGAGCGCCTTGGCGGCCCAGCGGTTACGGGCCTCGGACCCGTCTGAACGGCCGTGAACGGCGCTGAATGAGACGGAAGGCCTTCGGCTCGGCCGACCCTTTACTTCTCTGCCCTGTCCGGTCGAGAATGTCCTGCTCCCACCAACTGAACCAGACAGACGGGTGCACCCAACCCCCCACTCCCCTGACCGCCAAGTCACCGGAGCCCCGGAGAAAGGTGCACCATGCGGCGTACCACAGTCCTGAGCCGCTTCTGCGGAGGTGCCGCGCTTGTCGCGGTTACCGTCGCGGTCGGTCTCGCCCTCGCACGGGATGACGCTCGCACCCCCAGGTGGGACGTCATCGAAGCGCTCGGGTTCGCTGCCCTGGCCGCCGGCGGATGGGTACTCGCGTGCCGGGCGGCGCCCACGGTGCGGGGCAAGTCGCCCGTGCCGGCTCCGGCCACGATCCCGCGCTCGCTACGCAAACCGCCCCACGACTGGGGCCTGGCGGCGGGCGTTGTGCTGACGATCGTCACTCCGCTCGTCGTACTTCGATTCGGATTCACTCTGCACGAGGGGGCGCTGACGGGCCTCGCCCTCATTGCGGGGATGGCCCTCGGCTTCTGGCTGCTCGTCTACGTCGCGACCGACCTGCTGGGGTACCGGCTGGGCCCCCGCCAGCGCGTCCTGTGCGCGGATGCCGCCGCAGGGCAGGTGCACGCTGTGCGCGTACGGATCGGGGCACCCGTCTGGAAGCGGTATGAGAAGCGTGGCGACAAGCCCGGCACGACCAAGGCCGAGCACACGCAGTGGCTCGAAGTGTCACCGGTCGCGGGCGGCGTCCCACTGCAGGTCTCCCCGATGTATCCGGCGGGCGGCGGCACCGGCCTGACGCGCACCACCACGGACCTGCTCCAGGCAGGACTTCAACTCGCCGGCCACGAGGCCTGGTTGTGCCTGCCGACGCGCTGGAAGCTGATCGAGAAACAGCTCCCCGCAGCTCTCGTCGTCGACACCGGGCACGTGGTGTGGGGCGAGCTCTCCCGCGATGCCGCGCGCCAGTACCTTGCCGACCGCATCAACGGCGCCCCCGTCAACCTGCACCCCACCTCTCCCGACCGCCCGAGCCTCGCCCTGCCCGGCCGCGCGAAGTTCCGCCAGGATCTGCACGGACGCCAACTCGTCTGGTTGCTTGCCGCGTTCGCACTGGCCGCACCAGCCCTGCTCGGCGCTGCGGCAGGCTTCCCGGGCTCGTTGCTCTGCCTCGGCTCGGCGGTGGCCGTGGCCGCCTCAGGTCTGGGCGTCACACGCCGTGCCACGGAACTGCCGGGCGCGATCGGCTGGACGGTCCGCGAGGGTCGTGACCCGGCGATCCGGTAGACAAGCCCGTGGACTGCGGGAAGCGGAGCAGGCGGCCCGCAGTCCGCGCAGCGCAGGGTTTGCGCCGGCGCGCCGCGACCAGGAGGCCGGCACGGAGCCCGCTCGCCGGACTCCGTGCGAGCTCACTGCGCTCTCAGCTTGGGAAGCTGCGATCGTTTCCGACAGATGCAGCCCTTGAGCTGGGCGAACGGTTGGGCTGCGGCCGTGGTGGTGCTGCCCGCTTTCACCGTGATTCCCCGCTGTTCCCCACTCGATCTGGTGCGGTTGTGGTGCGGGGCCTGCCATCTGCTGCTGACGGTCGATCACTGGCAGGTCCGTTGTCAGTGCCCGCGGCTATGGTCTCCAACGCGCGGCCGGCTTCCAGGGGTTCCAACTCTGAAGGGAATGGTTGCATCCCCGGCCTGTCTGGGGGCGGCCCGGAGACTCGTCCGGGACCTAACCGACGGTCGGGCTTCGTCGATGGCCAGGAGACAACCTGCCAGCGCCGGCCGCGCACCACCAACTTGCGCGGGCCGAGGTCGGTCGCACGCTTTCCAAGGTTGTTGGTGGGGTGCCGGGTCGCGTGCGGGGCCGTTCACCTGCGTCCACGCTGGGTCAGCTTCCGTGACGAGAACCGGCGCGGGCCTGGCCTGAACACCGGTGAACGCGGCTGAATGAGACGGAAACTGAGATGGGCAGCTTCCACCATTCACTGGGCGACGGCAGTTCGCGGTGTGGCCAAGAATCTTGTAAGCCCGATTCCGGGCAACCCGTTCCGTGTCGTGCGTCGCGAGGACACCATGGGGCCATGCGCCGACAGACACCAGACGCCGCCCCATGGGCAACTGCCCCAGATCCGTTGCTTGCGCTGGCCCAGGACGAACTGGCCTTCTATGAGCAGGTGCGCAACTCGGCTCGAAGGTGGTACCGCCTGACCGAGCTGGGCGCCCTCGCCACCTCCTCGTCCACCGTGGTGGCAGCGGGACTCCACGCTCCGGCGTGGCTGACAGCTCTGATCGCCGGCGGAGCGTTGTTCTTCACCGGTTTCCGGCAGGTGTTTGCTCATGGGCCACGCTATGTGTTGGCGGCCCAGTCACGAGAGGGCCTACGGAAAGCCATTAACCGCTATCAGTTGCTTCCAGCCGCCGACCGAGGTGAGGAATCCAGGCAAGATCTGCTGGTGGCAATCGAGAATGTTGGTGACGAGGAGCTCCGCCAGTGGGCCGACCAACGACACCGGGCGAGCACAGGCGCCGGCTCGCCGACGAACGGCTCAGCGCTGCCCTGACCCAACAGCGCCGGACCCTCTCTGCTGGGGAAGCTGCGCGCATTTGCGGCTAGTTCTGATACCGAGCCGGGTGAACGGTCTGAACGCAGCCCAGTGGGGCTCGGTTGCTTTCACCGTGCTTCCCCGCTGGTCGCCGCTCGATCCGGTGCGCATGTGGTGCGGCGGGTTGCAGGGCTGTGGAGCCGGCGTGATGAGGCGGCCGTTGCTGGATGGGGTTGTCGGTGGCACGTACTAACGTGCCCGCAACGTCCCGTCGATCTTTGTACGCCTGAGGAGCCATGATGCCCGGAGGCACACCCGAGTTGCCCGCGAAGGATCTGCGCACACTGATACCGGAGTACGCGGGCCTTGCCCGGGAGACCACTCTCCTCAACCCGGAGCCCGGCGACCCTGGCATGCGGGAGAGCTCGCTGGGGGGCGAGTTGCTGTGGCCCTCGGACGAGCCGTGGCCGTACTGCGCTCAGGAAGACCACTGGACGTTCGGGTCCGACTGGCGCAACCGCACCGAGATCGTCCCGGGGGCGGTGCCGATGGTGCCGATCCTCCAGCTGTTCGCCCGGGATGTGCCGGGGTTGGAGTTCCCGGAGGGGAAGGATCTGCTGCAACTGGTGTGGTGCGCGCTGATACATGAGCAGGATTCCGGACCGGTGGTGCCGCAGCTGTACTGGCGCAACGAGGCGGAGGTCGTGGCTGGAGGGCTGCTGTCCGAGATCCCCGGGGTGAGCGAAGGGGAGTACGACGAGGACCACATACCGGAACCGTCCACGTTGTCCCCGATCACCGCGGCGGACTATCCGAGGTGGCTTGATCTACCCAAGGACATCTGGGAGACCTGGGAACCTCGTCTCCGGTTGCCGACGGGCGGTTCCATGTGGCCACCCGACTCCAACGTCATCGGGACGAAGGTCGGCGGCTGGCCCGCCTGGACGCAGCCTGCCGACTGGCCGAACTGCGAGAGCGGACACCGCATGGAGCACCTTCTGACCATCACCGGCGACATTCAGTTGGGAGACTGTGGTGGCGTCTACTTCTTCCATTGCCGCCAGTGCCCCGGCCTCCCGTGGGACTGGCGCTTCGACTGCCACTGAGATCGAGGAGTGCGACGGCTCGAATCTCCGGGGACGGCGTGTACCCCCGAAGGAGACGGCATACACGGCCAGTTGGCCGGGCTTGGAGGCCATCAGTGATCAGAGGGTGATGATCGACTTCCCCTCCCAGCTCCCGGAGCACCTCTCCCGGCCCGGATAGAGCCGCCGCATCATGGTGGCCGTCCGATCGAGGTCCGCCCTACCCACGACCCTGGCGTGGTCGGCGTAGTGCCGTCCGTCGACTGGTGACGGCTCCACGCCGGCTTTGCAGTCCGGCCTCATCTCGACCAGGTCGATCCTGGGGCCCCTGGAACGTCGGCCAACTCGTCTCCCGCCTCGACTGGCTGTCCGTCGAAGTTCGGCGGTGTCCGCCGTTGTCCGGCCTGTTGGTGTCAGGTGCTGGTGTCAGCGAACAGGGGCGCTCTTGACAAACCCAACACAGCGCACTGGGGCCGCACCGGGAGACCAGAGCCGTCAGAGCGGGTTAAGGCGCGCCTTGAGCAGGCAGAACTCATTGCCCTCGGGGTCGGCAAGCACGTGCCACTGCTCCTCGCCGGTCTGGCCGATGTCGGCCGGACGCGCCCCGAGCTTCAGGAGGCGTTCGAGCTCGGCGTCCTGATCGCGGTCGGTGGCGTTGACGTCGATGTGCAGCCGGGACTTCCCCGGCTCCGGCTCGTCCCTGCGGCTGAGGAAGATCGTCGGCTGCGGGCCGCCGAACCCTTCGCGCGGCCCGATCTCGAGGCTGCCGTCCTCTTCGCGATCGAGCACGACGAAGTCCAGGACCTCGCACCAGAACCGCGCCAGCACCTCGGGGTCGCGGCAACCGAGCACGAGCTCACTGATACGACATGCCATTGACGAAACCTACTCTCAGCGTGGGAACTGCCGGGGCGGCCGCGCGCGGAGCTCTTGGGCTCCCCGCACTGGGAACACGCTCGAGACCGTACCGGGCGAGGCGAGGAGGTGCGAAGGTTTTTGGGGTCCTGGCCTCGCCCTGCCGGGCCGCCGGGCGAGGACCGTAGGCCGCGCAGTGGGGCAGACGCAAATGTGAACGACAGGCCCTAGCCGCCCACTTCCTCAACCAACAACCCTCCCAGTTCCCATCCCGTCCGCCGTCGACCCACACGCATCTGGAGCGGGCGTGGTCCATGGCGTCCAGGTGGAGCGCGGCCCAGGTCAGCCGGTGTGAATCCGGAGTGACGTCAGGCGCTGACCTCAGGAAGGCGCTTACCGCTATCACCGAAGGTCTGCCGCGCCAACTCCTCGACGACCCGCGACAGTCACCCGCCGTGTTTACGGGCAGCGAGGATGAGGTTTTCGGCTTCGGAAGAGCGGCCGGCAAGTTGCCCGGCGGTGCGGATCTGCTCGTCGGTCATGCCTTCCTTCGCCAGCTGGATCGCTTCGTGGATCCCGTCGCCGTTGCCGCTGTCGAGCATCGCCAGGAACCACCGCACGGCCTGGACCGGATCCGGCGTTGTCCCGAGGCCGTCGCGGTACCAGCAGCCTGCGGCGAACATAGAGCCCGCATGGCCTCGCTGGGCGGCATACAGGTACCAGTTCAGGGCCTCTGCGTCCTTGTCGATGGCGGCGAGTCGGTCGCCGAGTACGGCAGCGGCTTCGGTCACGCCTCCGTTGACAGCCTGACGCAGGAGACGCATGCACTCATCGTGGTCTCTAACCCGTATATCGCCAGTGATATGCATGCCCGCCAGGTTGAAAGCGGCGTACGCGTCACCGGCGTTCGCGGCCGATGTGAAGAGCGCCTCGGCCTGGAACCCGTCCGCCTTTACGCCACGGCCTTTGCGGTACATATAGCCCAGTGTGCGCTGGGCGGCCGGGTGGCCGGCTCGCGCCGCGACTGTTGCGTAGGCGAACGCCATCGGTAGACCGGCGTCGTTCACGTAGTCGAGCGCCACTCCAGCCAGCAGGGCCTGCGCGTCGACATCCCCATCGTCAGCCTGGGTCTTCAGCGGTGCGATCGCTGTAGGTACCAGGTTCGCGGATTCGAGGCTCCCCGCATTGGAACCAGCGATCCAAGCCCTGACGGCCGACTCCAGTCTCCCCTCGTAGCGGCTTGCCGACCTCGCTCGATGAACTCGGTAGCGGAAACACTCGGGGCTGGAACAGGAGCATCGCTCATGGGGACACATCCTGCCGCATGACAGCGATCACTGGGTTGTAGGGGCGAAGAGGTCGGGTGCGAGAGTGGGCAGGTCAATCAAGCAATGGGGCCGCCCCGGTCATCGGCACGTCTCGACTGGGACGACGCGTCATTGACCGTGGCCGACCGCCTGATGTGGCACGGCTGTGGCACGCGGCCTCGTCGTCATCAGTGGTTGTGGTTGCCGTAGTGGCGCTGTTGTACTGCTCAGGTCAAGCCGTGGTTCATGCCGCGCCTTCGCCTGAACCACGGTGGCCCGGAATCAGTGGGGCGCGATGTACGACGAACTGCCGATGCCCCGAGAGCCGCAGCCGAGCAACACCGCCGCCGGGCTTGCGCTCGCGCTCGCTGTGGCCTCCGTGTTGTGCATGGCTTCTCCGCTCACGTGGCTGCTCGCGCCGCAGCTTGCATGCGTGGCCATTGTGTCCGGAATCGTAGGACTGCGGCGAGTGCGACGAGCAAGGACCGGCGCAGGGGCGGCAGTCGCGGGGATGATCCTGGCAGTCGGGACCATGTCGTACATGACAGTGGCCTTCACCCACTTTGCCTGGTAGCGGTGCGGGGTCATCCGCACACGGCTCCGGAGGGTCCTTCGGTCCCAGACGTGTGCCCAGGTCGCCGCCCTCTCGCTGATCGATCGGCGGTTACGTGTCCACGGATAGTCCACGGGTGTCGTTGCTGGTGTCCCCTCGATGCGAACTACCGACAGAGGTCTGCTCGTCCGGTCAGACAGACATCTGAGGCCGGCTGTGGTCGGCTGCGCTCACGGTGGTTGCTGTACTTCGCTGCTGCACAGCGGTCACGGGATCAGGAAAGCCGCCCGGCCTCGTGAAGTGCGTCGAAGACCATCTCGTCGACGGCCGAGACCCGGTCCCGATCGGCGTAGCGGAACCACGCCTTCTCAGCGATCTCCCGCGATGGGATCAACTCACCGCGGTGATCGGCGGTGTAACAGATCATCCGGAAGGGGCCGTGCTCCGGATGGCCCTCGCCGATCTCGAAAGTGCCGAAGCGCACCATGGAATCAGGGTCGATCGCTGCCTGCAGTTCCTCGTCGATCTCCCGCACCAGGGTCTCGCTGTCGGACTCGCCCGGCTCACGATGCCCGCCCGGGAAGTAGAAGCGATCTCTGCCGTGGCTACGAGTCACCAACACCCGGTCGTCCCGAACCAGGACCCACGCCACCTTCTCCGGCGCACCGTTGTCATTCGCCATGGTCCGGGACCGTATCGGAGGGCATCGTCTGCGTCAGCACCGTCCGCACAGTGAGCGGCTGCTGAGTTGTCGCGGTCGTCGGCGTTGGTCACCGTTGAGCGACCTTCCACGGCCCGAGGACGGCCGGCCCGGGAGGGCGCTCGTGTGTGGGCGAGCGGGCCGCCCGACTTGGTGCACGACCTCTTCGTCCCGAAGCGGACGGCCCATAGACGGCTCAGAGTTGATGATTGGGGCCTGCCCCCGGTCGGCAGCGGGCGTCTTTGATACGGAGCGCCTGAGTCGCATCCTCGCTCCGAAGACCGACCTAGTTGCGAAAGCGGCCAACCCCGACCTGGGCTCACTGTTACGTTCGCCGGATGGCTGGTCTTGTCGGACTCCTGCAGATCCTCGGTGCCGGCAGCGTGGATGGGCTCGTCACGCAGTACGCAAGCGCTGGCCCCGAACGTCGCCAAGCTCGTGCAGCTGCCCGAAGCGCCATGAGCTCCTTGGAAGAAGCGGTGTGGTCTGTCCGGCGGTGAGCGCGGTGTTCAGGACGGCGCGGACCGTCTCGAAGCGGTGACGGCCTTGGCTTCGAGACGGTCGGCGTCCACCATCGCGAGTGCCGCGGTGTCGAGACGGGCGCGGGCGATCCACCCGACGGTGGACCGGGTGCCGTCACTCCATACCCACCGCGCCGGGTGCACCGGCCGGACTGGTTGCCCAGCCGTGCGCCGACCGGTCAAGTGATCGCCTGCGTGGTCCCGTCAGGCAGCGCGCAGGCGTAGCCGGCGTAGGGGCGTGAAACGATCTGTCCGCCGGCGGCCGTGCAGTCGTCTCTGGAGATGTTCGGAGACGAGGCGGCCCCGGCGCTGACAGCGCCGACGGCGCTCACGCCGGCAAGGGTTGCCGCGGCCAGGGCGAGGCCCAGGATTCTTCGCACGCGCATGACTTCCTCCTCCTCTCAGGCGCCTTCGTTCGGCCTTCGGGAAGGACAAGTCTCAAGATGACGGCGCCCACTTACTCAGCATGGGCGCTCCGCATGAGACCCGCCAGGCAAGGCTGGGCGCCGCGCCCGGGCGGTGACTGCCTGGCCCGGAGAGGCATGACGTCACCGACCTCGACCGGCCGCATCGGTACGCCGCGTGCGCGCCGGTAGGAGCGGGGTGACGTCTGTCCTTGGCGTCGAGACTGCCCACCGGGGCCGCGTTGTGTCCGGGCAGGCCGGGGGTTGAGGAGGAGACGTGCCGTACCTGCCTCCGACCTGTGCCGGCGGGCGGCTGCCGCGCGCGGTCCTCTAACGCGGTTCGTAGGCCGCTGCCCGGCAGGCAGCGGTCGCGGCGCCGCCTGCCACTCCGGCCCCGGTCAGCCCGGTCACACAACCCTGCAGGTCTCCGACCACGCCACGGCTGCAGGCCGCTGTGACGGAGTCGGAAGCGGTGGCACCGGCCAGTTCGGCCATCTGTGTGCAGGCGGGGATGTCCGCCCGGACCGCGGGAGCGGCGAGGACTGCACCGCCGAGGGTGAGGGTCAGGCCGGTGAGGGCACCGGCGATACGGGTCGACGTGCGCATGGGACGCACCTGCCTTCCGGGTTGGTCGCGCGGTCCTGGTCCCGGCGGTCGGGATCCACGCGGTAAGGCCGCCTGGCGACGCTCGGTGAGGGGTGCCCCGGCCGGCGGGCTCACAGACTGACCGCACGATTCTGCGTCGCATCCATTGAGCCGCACCGGGACATGGTCGCCAGGCCGAAGGAGAGGGCCCCGGACCGGATGAGACGCACTCGGACCTCCACTCGCGGGCCCCTCACTCCAGCGTCGCATCCTCTCCCCCGCCCGTCCTGGGCATCCGGGGGGGGCGGCCGCGCTGAGTAACTGCTATTGCGCGAAGCGCGGTAGCCGGCCCGTCCGGCCGGCCAGGTGGATCGGACGGCCCAGCGTCCCGCCCGGCCTGTCCTCTGCACACCGCCGGGCGCGGCTCGGCCGGGGAGGCGGCCGGCCTTCGCTTCCCCGCGAGGTGCCGGGCCGCCACTGCGGTGGCCGTGCTCCTCGATGACCCCGGGGATGACTCCGTCGTTCGGCCCATCAAGGGCACCGGCTGCAACGCCGAAAAGGACCAAGCAGAGTCGCCCCACCATCGCGTTCCGGTACGCCTCCGCGCCCCAGGCCGCCCCGATGACGGCGGTCCCGTACCCCGGCCGACAGGCCCGGAGGAGATCCCGCATGCGCGTCTTCCTGCGCCTGACCGCCGTCACCACCGCCGCGCTCCTGCTCGTCACCGTCACCGGCGCGACTCCCGCCGCAGCAGACCGGAACCCCGACGGCACACCACTGGTCAAGGTGTCCCACGGCGACCCGTACGCGAAGTGCACCATCGGAGCGAGGTCCCCCGACAGCATCGTCTACCCGGGCACCGAGGTCGAGCCGTACCTGTCCGCCGATCCGCGCGACCCCAAGCGCGTGGTCACCGTGTTCCAGCAGGACCGCTGGAACGACGGCGGCGCCCGTGGCCTGGCGGCCGGCTGGACCACGGACGACCACACCTTCCACCGGAGCACGCTGCCGTTCAGCCTGTGCGCCCCCGGCGGCGCGGACTACGAACGGGCCACCGACCCCTGGGTGAGCACCGGACCGGACGGCACGGTCTACGCCGGCGGGGAGGGCGTCGACTTCACGAAGAGCACGCGCAGCGCCCTCCTGGCAGTCACGTCCCGCGACGGCGGCCGCACTTGGCGGAACCTCACTACCACGCACGTCGACGAGCAGCCGTTTTTCAACGACAAGCCCTCACTCACCGCCGACCCGATCCGCAAGGGCACCGCCTACCAGGTCTGGGACCGCCTCGACAACGACCCGCCCGGCCCCAGCTCCCTCGACGGTCCCGGCTACATCTCCCTCACCCGCGACGGCGGCCGCACCTGGAGCAAGGCCCGGCCGTTCGTCGACACCAGCACCGTGCCCAACACCCAGACCATCGGCCATCTGATCGTCGTCGACCGGCGCACCGGCACCCTGTACGACTTCTTCGACACGATCACCTTCGCCGACGACCTGAGCACCGTCCTCGAAGCCCACTACGCGATGGTCACCTCGACCGACGCCGGAGAGACCTGGAGCGCCCCGGTCACCGTGGCCCGGGACACCTCCGTACCGGAGGTCGACCCGAACGACCCCAGCAAACCGCTGCGCGCCGCGGCCACCCTGCCGAGCCCGGCCGTTGACCCAAAGACAGGCACGCTGTACGTGGCCTACGAGGGCTCGGACTTCTCCGGTGGAAAGTTCGACTCCGTCCAGCTTGTGCGGTCCACCGACGGCGGACGCACCTGGGGGATCCCGGAGCTGATCAGCCCCAAGGGCGTTCCGGCCTTCTCACCGTCGATCGCGGTCGCCGAGCCGGGCACGGTCGCGCTCACTTACTACGACCTGCGCTTCCTCAAGCCCGGCGACACCACCACCCTGCCCACCGCCTACCAACTGGCCACGCTGCAGCACGGAAACCCGAAGCTCCGGACCGAACGACGGATCTCGCGGGTCTTCGACTGGCTGCAGGCGCCGTTCGCCGGGGGCTACTTCCTCGGCGACTACCAAGGCCTGGTGGCAGACGGCAAGGGAGTACGGGCGGTGCTCACCGAGACCCACTCCGGCGCACCACAGAACCGTACGGACGTGTACACCAGCAGTCTCCGCACCCGCTGACCGACGCGGACGCCGTCGGCCGGCCCGACCGCCGACGGCTGCACTGGCCTGCCGTCCGCCAGGAACTCGTACGTCGTCCGGACACACAGCTCGCCCTCGGCGATTCCGAGCCGCGCCGCGATCTCCGCCGGAGAAGGTGCGGCCTACGGCCGCGCAAACCTTGGCAGCTCGCTGCGCTCGCGCGCGACGGCGTTCGGGAGCTCCCGCCCGCCGCGTGCTTCCGGGCCGACTCGGACCTAGCGTGCCCGACGGGTCGGCACAGTCCCTGCGACTCTCCCGGCTAGCGCCGCGGGAGCGCCCCGCGGCGCGTGGCTGCGGGGCGCCTTGTGGGGTTCAGTCGATCTGCTCCCCGTCGTGTGTACCGCCCTTGCAGAGGTTGTCCGTCAGATCGGGCGTTCCGCCGCCCTGCTTGCACTGAGAAGGGGTGACGTAGGATGCGGCCCCCTGTGCGGCGGTGGCGGTGGCGGCGCCTGTGAGGCCGAGTCCGGCGAGGGCTGCCGTGGCAATGACGGCGGCGAGGATTCGTCGAATGCGCATTTGGTTTCCCTTTCACGGATTGCCTCGGTTGGGGCACTAGTCAGTTTGATCTTCACCCATGTGGGTGGCACGTCTTGTTGGGCCATTCGGGTGACAGTGCTGTCGGGTGCGGGGTCGGTGACGCGACCCGTCGGACAGGCCCTGGAACGCAGAGACCACCCCGGCCGGATGGGTGGTCTCTTCGTTGTTCCGGAGGGGGCAGCGTCCGCGGCACTGCCTAACCCACGGGCCCTCGCACTCTCGTCCGCGCAATCATCCGAGTACGGGACGTTATCGAACTGTTCGGGACAGTATGAGCGGATCCGGGATGGCGTGAGGCCCCGGACGGCGTGATCTGACCTGGGCAGTGAGAGGAGAAGCGAATGGCACGAAGATGGGCGTCACTTCTGGTCGCCGTGGGGCTGGTTGCCGCGACACTGGGCCTGGCCGCGCCGGCTCAGGCCGGAACGCGGCAGCTCAAAGTCGCCACGTACAACATCTATCTGGGCGCCGACCTCGCACCTCTGGCCCTTGCACAGACCCCGCAGGAGCTCGTCGCGCGAGCCGGGATCGCCTACGACCAGGTGGTCGCCACCGACTTCCCGTCCCGCGCCCGGGCCATCTCGCGCCTGGTCAGGAACGAGCGCCCCGAGGTCATCGGCCTGCAGGAGGTGGCCCTGTGGAAGAAGGGCCCGCTGGCCGGTCCCCTCCACACCACTTACGACTTCCTGGACATCCTGCTCCGCGAGCTGCGCCGGGCCGGTCTCCACTACCGGGCCGCCGCGGTCGACAACACCGGCACCATCACCCTGCCGATCAGTGCCACCGAACAGGCGAGTTTCACAAACCGGGATGTGATCCTGGTACAAGACGGACTCCCGGTGACCAACGCGCAGTCGCACCTCTATGCCGCGAAGCTCGTCGTCACCACCCCGTTCGGAGTCACCTTCACCACCGCGAGGGGCTGGTCCGCGGTGGACGTCGCCCTCAAGGGCAAGCCGGCACGGGTGCGGGTGGCCACCACACACCTGCAGCCAGGGGTGCCGGCCATTCGAAACGCCCAGGGGCAGGAGCTGTACGCCGCGCTGGCACAGTCGCCGTACCCCGTCACCGCTCTTGGCGACTTCAACGCCCTGCCGACCGAAGCGACCGGACCGTACGGCACGTTCACCACCGGCGGCTACGACGACGCCTGGCGGACCATCCACGGCCCCGGAGACGGATTCACCGCCGTTCAGGACCCCGATCTGCGCAACCTGCCGTCCAAACTCAGCGCGCGCATCGACTACGTCTTCTATCAGCCCGCACACCTTTCTGCTGTCTCCGCCCACCTGATCGGAGACAAGGTGAGGGACCGGACTCCCAAGGGCCTGTGGCCGTCCGATCACGCCGGCCTGGCGGTAGGGCTGCGCCTCCGGTAGCCGATCGACGGCGAAGAAATGAGACGCCTCCAGCAAAGACGGCAACGACTTCACCTGGACGTAGTGGGCACGCGAGTGGCGCGGCACTGGAAACGGCAAAGGGCCAGTCCTGGAGGACCCCCCTCCCGAACTGGCCCTTCTGCCTAGGCCCCGGCAGGATTCGGATCTGCGACACCCGCTTCAGGAGTTCGATCCGAGCCCGCTCCAGCTGCTGCCGTCGACTGGGGTGACGGCCGGACAGAGACGCTGGTGTACGCCTCCGTCCGGCGTCGCTGATGTCAGCCGTGGATGTCAGAGACCTTCTGATCCGTAGCCAAGAATGGATCGGTCATCCAGAGTCATTACGGCCGTTTTCGGGCCGCTGTCGACTTCATGGCGGGCGCTGTCGGTTGCTGTCGCTAACCGCGAGTGGTCGTCGATCCCGGTGACCATCTTGCACTCGCCGCCGCCCGCGAGCAGCAGCCCGCCGACGATGTCCATCTGCCACAGCTCCATCGCCGCCGACCGCTCCCACCTGCGGTAATCCGACCGGCGCCGCTTGCGCACTCCGGGCTCGATCAGACCGTTGCGGACCAGGACCCGGTAGACCGTCGCCCTCGAGGGCACCGGCGTGATGCCCCTGCGTTCCAGCTCGCGCACCAGCCTGCGTGGACCCCACCCGGGATGCCGGCGCCGTAACTCACACACCACCGCCTCGACCTCCCCGGCAATCCGGTGCGGACACGAGGCCGGTCGATGCGGCCGGTCCGCCAGCCCCGGCAGACCCGACTGCTCGTACTTGCGCACCCAGGAATGCACCGACTGCCTCGACACCCCATACCGGGCCGCGACTTGAGTGACCGGAACCCCCGCGGCGACTTCCATCACCGCGTGATACCGCTGCTCGACCACGCTCAGCTCCACCAGCACGGCCCCGGCCCCCTCCCTGCACGCGCCGATCAGACGCGCACAGCCAAGCCGAGGCAAGCGGTGTGAAGCATCAGGTGAAGCCACGACGTCAAGCATCAACCGAGACACGACAGGGATGAGGTGCTGGCTGCATTCGTACTTGCGCGGCTTCCATCCTGATCAGAGCTGAGCGGCGGCGGCTCAGCGGTGAGGGATGGTGCCCAGCGTCGAGCGTGACTCCCTGGGGGACAACTCGGGTCCGGTGGGGCGCGAAAGCAGCGAAAGCCCATATTCCGTGACGCCGGTCACAGGGCTCCGCTAATTGACCGGCGTGCTTAGTAGATGCGATGTGGCGGACATCTGAGGATTTGTCCGTCTTGGTATGGATGTGGATCTCGCCGCGTTTTTCCGGGGTTCCGCTCTGCTGGCCCGCACGCCCACTACCCCATGCTGTAAGGCTTCTGACGCCGCGACAGCTTTTCCTCCTGTCGCCATGTGCGGACCGGAGGCCCGCGCACAATCCTGGCGAGGTCCTGGGACCTACGAAGCGACGTAGTGGCGGGACCCATTGCGCGCCCTGTCGAGCGGTTCTAAGAATGTCGACCCACAGGACGTCGCTGCAGTTCGGAACCGGTGTTCACGCCGAGTCGACCGCGCGCTGTGGCGCTCGGCGTCACCGAGTGAGTAGGAGCACCCCCCACATGAATTCGTTCCGAATGTCCCCAAGATTCCTTGCCCTCGCTCTCGGCCTGGGTCTGGCCTCCAGCGCGCTGGGCGCAGCGGTGCCGGCGAGCGCCTTGACGGCCCCCACCCCGTCCGCTTCCGCCGATGCCTCCGTGGCGGGGTACGACGGGTCGGCTGAGGAGGCTGCGAACAACAAGGCGTTCTTCGAGGCCGTGCTCAAGTCGGTCGCCGAGAAGAGTGCCGCCCAGCCCAGCGGGCAGGCGGTGACCCTCCACTACGACGCCTCCAAGGCGCCGAGCTTCCGTTCGCAAATATCGAGCGCGGCCGCGATCTGGAACAGCTCCGAGTCCAACGTCAAGCTCGAGGAGGCTTCGAGCGGGGCCGACTTCTCCTACTCCGAGGGCAACGACCCTCGCGGGTCCCACGCCTCAACCGACGGCCACGGAAGCGGCCAGATCTTCCTCGACTACACCCAGATCCAGCAGAACGACTCGATCCGCGTCGTCACTCACGAGACCGGGCACGTGCTGGGTCTGCCGGACAACTACAGCGGGCCGTGCAGTGAGCTGATGTCGGGCGGCGGCCCCGGCCCGTCCTGCACCATCCGCTACCCGAACGCCACCGAGCGTGCGCGTGTCGACGAGCTGTGGGCCAGCGGAGGCACGCAGGCTCCGGGCACGGGGAACCAGCCCGCTGGCGGCCCGAGTGCTGCACCGTCGGCACCGTCCGTGGCCCCGGGTACAGGGGACCAGCCCGCTGGTGGCCCGAGTGCTGCACGGCCGGTATGGCCTGTGGGGCCGGGTCACGGTCCGTGGCGTCCGCACCACCGCACGCTCTGGAACTGATCGCGTTCCAGTGGGAAGCGGCTCGCCGTTGAGGATGGCTGCAGCCGCATGCTCAAGACGGTCGTCTGAGCACTCTCGCAGGCTGGCCGACAGACGCGGGTGCTTTGTACGGCTGTCCTGGGAGGGCCGCGGGAGCCAACCGCCCACTGGTTGGTGAGCTTGATCGTGGCCAACAGGGCCGGGCTGGTAGCCAACACTGCCGGCCCGGCCACGAACAGCAGAAGCCAGCGCTCCCGCCACCCCTCCGCGCCCCTATAAGCACCCCCAGAGCTGGGATAGCGGGCCGATACTCGCGCAGTGCCGAATGGAACCCGTCTATGGCGGATGTCAAAGATCACCCGACGCCAACCCGTCAACCATCAACTGAGACTCGACAGGGATGAGGCGCTGGCCGTCAGGGCTCCGGACGTGGGGGCCCTGGCCGTCCAAAGCATCGAGAACCCTGACTGCGAACACCTCGATCGTGCGGTCGCGAACCTCATCGGGCGTTAGCCATTCGACGGCGGTCGATTCAGTGGACGTGCGTTCGATGCCGGACGATGGTTCGCAGCGGAAGACCAGGGCCACGACACCTAGCTTCAGGTTCTTGTAGACGCCGGTGAGTTGGTGGACAGCGACCCTGATGCCGGTCTCCTCGAAGACCTCACGCTCTACGCCTGTCTCCGGGGCTTCGTGGAGCTCCAGGATGCCGCTGGGAGGTTCCCAGGCTCCGTTGTCCGCCCGGCGGATGGCAAGGATTCTGCCGTCATCTCGGACAGTGATCCCAGCGACGGAGACCGAGTGTCGGGGGCTGTCATGGGTCACTGCTCGTGTCCCTGCTAGGCCGCCAAGTGGCCTGGCGCCTGTCCGTGTTCGAGGTACACAGGGGCGCTCTCGGCTGATCGTGCCTTGATCGCCGCGAGCACTCGGCGTGCCAGACGTGGGATCGTGCGATCCGGGACCTCGCCCGGCGGCACGAGCCGGATTGCTTTCAGCTCGCGGTCTCGGTGACGTCCACTTCCACGATCTCCGGCACACCGGCAACACCCTCGCCGCGACCGGCGGCGCCACCACCCGCGAGCTGATGCACCGCATGGGCCACTCGTCGGTGCGGGCCGCGCTGATCTATCAGCACCTCGTCAACGGGCGCGATCACGAGATCGCCGACTACGTGGACGGTCAGATCAAGAAGGTGAAGCGACCTCCGCGCGACCCATCTGGCACGTAAGTGGCACGGCGCCCCTCGGCGGCCGGAAACGACAGAGGCCCAGATCACCGGATTCACACCGGCTGACCTGGGCCTTGTTCGTGTCCTGAGACTGGTGGGCGCGGACGGTTTCGAACCGCCGACATCCGCCTTGTAAGGGCGGCGCTCTACCGCTGAGCTACGCGCCCAGGACGAGTCGACAGCCTACATTGCCCGAGGGGATGCCCTGCAAACCCGTATCCGGGAGGTGTCCTGCAAACCCGTATTCGGGGGGGGTGCACCGCAACCCCGTATCCGGGGAGTGCGGGCGGACTGGCCGGGCGGGGGGTTATCCCCACCTTCGATCCGGGAGCCGCCCGGATCCCCCTGCGGGCCTCGGATCCGTACGGTCGAAGAGCCTTCGCAGCCAGTCCGTCTCAGGGGGAAAACACCATGGCCCGTACCGTTCCTGCCCGCGCAGTCGCCGTCGCCGGCGTCGTCGTGGTCCTCGTCGCGGGCGCCACCGCCTGTGGCGCGTCCGCCGGGGACGACAAGGATCCCGACCACCGGTCCTTCGCGCTGCACGGGCGCACGCTCACCGTCGACTCGGACGACTCCGCGCTCGATGTCGTGGTCTCGGACTCGGCGAAGGCCGACAAGGTCGAGGTCACCCGGTGGTTCCGTGGGCGTGTCGTCGTCGGTGGGGATCCCAGGGTGACCTGGGCGATGGAGGACGACGATCGGCTCGTGCTGCGGATGAAGTGTTCGGGAGTGGTGGCCGACTGTTCGGCCAGGCACCGGATCGTGGTGCCGGGCGGCATCGCCGTCACCGTGAAGGACGGGGACGGAAGCGTGCGTGCGCAGGGCTTCAAGGAGGCGCTGAGCATTCGTACGTCGGACGGTTCCGTGCGGGTGACGGACTCCTCGGGACCGCTGGACCTGCGCAGCAGCGACGGATCCATCCGTGCGCTCGGCGTCGACTCGCGCCGGGTGCGCGCCCGTACGCAGGACGGTTCCGTACAGCTCGAACTCGGCGCCGTACCCGATCTGGTGGACTCCCGCACGCAGGACGGCTCCGTGACCATCGCGCTGCCGCGGGACGGCTACCGCGTGACGACCGGGAGCGATGACGGCTCGGTGCATGTGTCCGTACCCCGAGACCCGGGCAGCTCCCATGTGGTGTCCGCCCACACGAACGACGGGAAGATCACGGTACGAACCGCGAACTAACCGGCCCGTGTGTTCGTCCTTAACCGGTGGGAGAATGACAGCCGGGCAAGGCGGATGACAGCACGGGAGAGGGATGTGACGGCGACACCTTCGCAGCCGTATTCGCCGTTTGTGCCATGCGCACAGCAAGCGCCTCGTCGCCCCTCGACCGCTCGGCGGTACCGGGCCCGCCGCGCCCTCGGCATCTCGCGCGCCACCCGTGACGCGCTGACCCTCATCGCCGTGCCGCTGTTCGCCGCGCTCGTGCTGCCCGCCGCCTTCGCCGGTGGCGGCACCCGGCGGTGGTTCGGCGGTCGCTCCGAGAGTCAGCGGGCCGAGGCTCAGGCCGCCAAGGACGCCGCCGCGGCCGCCTTCTACGAACTCGACACCGCGCAGCGCGATCTGCGGATCTCCATCGAGACGATCACGGCCGTCGACGACTCGCCCGCGGCCCGCCGCGCGGTCTCCGACTTCGAGGCGCTCGGGCGGCGCATCGACGAGGCCAGTCATCAGTACATCAGCGCCGTCGACGCCCACGATCTCGACCGCGACGACCTGGAGGCGTCGGTCGCCGCGCGAGCCCGCACCGAGCTGACCGCCGCCAAGGACGAGCTGGGCCGGGTCAAGGGGGATCTCGACCGGTTCGAGCGGGGGCTCGGGCCGCTGCTCGGCAAGGCCGAGACACAGCTCGCCCGGCTCGCCCCTGCCGTCGAGCGCGCCCGCCAGGCCCTGCTCGCCGCCTCGAACGCGTTGGACGGCGTACGGGGCTCGGGGCTCAAGGCCGATGACCTCGCCGCCCGGCTCGCCGCCCTCGGGCCCGAGCTGACCAAGCTCAACCAGGGAGCCGGACAGCACGGCGTACCGGAGACGCTGGCGCGCGCCGAGCGGGTCTCGCGGGAGGCCGGAGCGATGCGCGCGGAGGCGGAGCGGCTGCCCGAGCGGGCCGCCGAGATCGACCATCGGCTGGTCTCGCTGCGCACCCGCGCGCAGGCTCTGACCACCCGGTCCGGGCAGGTGGAGCCGGTCCTGAGCGAGCTGCGGCGGCGCTTCTCGGCCGCGTGCTGGCAGGACCTGCAGCATGTGCCGGAGCAGGCCGCGGAGAACGTACGGCAGGCCGAGCTCAAGCTGAAGGAGGCGCAGGCCGCGCGCGAGGCGCAGCGCTGGCCGGACGCGACCTCGATGCTGTCCACCGTGCGGGCGCTGCTGAACAACACCGACGAGGCCGTCTCGGCGGCCGGTGACCGGCTGCGGCGGCTGAACGCGGTGGCGAAGGACCCTCAGCAGGAGATCGACCGCACCCGGTTCGCCATCCGTGACGCCCAGCGGCTGGCCATGGCGGGCCGCAGCACCCCCGACCCGCGACACGCCCGGCCGCTCGACGAGTCCGTCGCCCGTCTCGACCGTGCCATCGCCACGCTGGAGGGGCGCCACCCCGACTACTGGCACTTCCTGACCGAGACCGAGGCGGTACGGCAGACGGTGGCGCGGGTGGTCTCCCAGATCCGTGAGGAGCGGGGCGGCGGAGCCTGAAGGCTCCGTAACCAGTGAGACGACGAAAACCCGAAGGATCCTCAACCAGCCGGACGACGGAACCCGAAGTCTCCGCGCCCCGCCGTTGATGACCCGAAGGCTCCCAGGCCCTCGTGTCGGAAGCCCGAAGCCTCCCGTGCTCCGGTGTTGGCGGAGCGGGACCCCCGGGCGGATGCTGAGAGAACGCACGGCCCCCGCCGGCCGGAAGAACGACGGCCTCCGCCGGCTGCGTGAGGAGGCGGACATGGCCACACACGCACTTCGCCCGGGTTCCCGACGGGCTTCGAAGCGACGTATCTCCTTCGACGAGCATCTGCCCGTCGATCACCGTCTCAGCACCTTCTACCGGATCGGCGCGGGCCTCATGGGTCTGGTGCTGCTCGCCTTCGGCATCCTGGGCCTGGTCAACAAGGTCGGGTTCTTCGACACCCGTGGGGACACGGTCGGAGGGCTGAACACCAACGGCGCGCTCAGCGTGCTGTCGATCTGCGTCGGACTGCTCCTGTTCATCGGCATGGTGATCGGCGGGAACTTCGCCTCCACGCTCAACATGGCCTTCGGCGTCGCCTTCATCCTCAGCGGCTTCGTGAACCTGGCACTGCTGGACAGTGGCTACAACTTCCTCGCCTTCCACATCCAGAACGTGCTCTTCAGCTTTGTCGTGGGCGTCCTGCTGATGTTCTTCGGCATGTACGGGAGGGTCGGCTCGGCCCTGCCCCACGACAACCCGTACTGGAAGGCCCGCCATCCCGAGCGGATCGAGCAGGAGCAGCGGCTGCGCGCCAAGGCCCACGCGCTGGCCCTCCAGCGGGCCAGGGAGCGCGAGCTGCCCGGGCAACCCTCGTCGGCGGTGCGGGGCGCCCGCTAATCTGGCCTCATGCCTCGCTACGAGTACCGCTGCCGGACCTGCGGCGACACCTTCGAACTGAGCCGTCCGATGGCGGAGTCCTCCGCCCCCGCGGACTGCCCTGCCGGCCACGACGACACGGTGAAGCTGCTGTCGACGGTCTCGGTGGGCGGATCGTCCTCCGCCGCGCCCGCACCGGCGCCGCGCGCGGGTGGCGGTGGCGGCTGCTGCGGCGGGGGCTGCTGCGGCTGATCCCCGGATCCCGGGGCACTCGCCCCGCTGAGCGGCCTCGGGGAAGTGGGACACGCCCCGGCGCCGCCCGGCACGGCACCTCGCCGCACTGCCACATCGCCCAAGTACATCCAGTACGAGGACGACGGGGCAGCACGCCGATGCACCGCACCGGACGACGCGGAAACGCACCCCACTTCCCCGAGGCCGCTCAGCGCCGCCGCGCCAACGTCATCCCGTCCGCCACCGCCAGCATCACGCTGTCCACGCGGTCGTCCGCCTTCACGTGCTCGTTGAACTCCTTGATCGCCGCGGCGAGGCCGGTCGCCTCGGGGTCGGTCACGCCGCCGTGCAGGAAGACGTTGTCGACGGCGAGCAGTCCGCCGGGGCGCATCCGGGGCACCAACTCGTCCCAGTACGCGATGTAGTTGTCCTTGTCCGCGTCGATGAACGCCATGTCGATGTGCGGCTCGTCCGGCAGTGCGCGCAATGTCTCCCGCGCGGGCGCGATCCGCAGCTCGATCCGGTCGGCGACGCCCGCCTTCGCCCAGGCCTCCCGCGCGTGCTCCGTCCACTCCTCGGAGATGTCGCAGGTCAGCAGCATCCCGTCGGGCGGCAGCGCCTGAGCCATGGACAGCGCCGACAGTCCCGTGAACGTACCGACCTCGACGATCCGGCGCGCCCCCGTCAGCCGCACGAGGAACGCGAGCAGCGCCCCCTGCTCCTCGGCGACCTGCTTGCCCGCCACCAGCGGGAGTTGGACGTGAGTGACCTCGACCAGCATGCGCTGCACGGGGTCCAGCGGCGGGTTGTGGCCGAGCATGTACGCGTAGAGCTCGTCCGTCAGTCGAGTGCTGTTGCCCTTGGCCACGCGGCTCTCCTCACGTCGGTCCCCCGCCCACGGTAACTCTTGGGGTCAGAGCGACGCCTGTCCGTCGCAGGCGTTCATGAACTCCCGCAGGATCCGCTCCCCCGCGGCGACCCCCCGCTCCGCGAGAGCCGTGATCGCGGGCGCCGTCCAGTCCGCCTCGGCCAGTTCGCCGTGGCCGGGGCGCCAGCCCCGGTCGGCGGCCAGCAGCAGGTCGGCGTCGAGGAGGGAGTCACCGGCGGCGAGGGTCAGGGGCGCGCCGGTGCGGCGGGCGAGCTCATGCAGGGCCGCGCTCTTGGTGAGCGGCTTGGGTACGGCGTAGATCTTGCGGCCCTGCAGGGACACCGTCCAGCCGCGGTTCTCCGCCCACGCGGCCAGTTCCTTCACCCACTCCTCGGGGAGCAGCTCGCGCTCCACCACGAGATAGGCGAACAGGTCCTCGGCCACCCGGTGCTTGCGGACCCAGGCGGGATCGGCGGTGGTCGCCAGATGCTCCCGTACCTCGTCCAGCGGCGCGCACTCGGTGGCGAGCCGCGCCATCACGCTCCCGTGCCAGTCGGGATCGGAGACGCCGTCGACGAGCAGGTGCCCGCCGTTGGCGCAGATCGCGTACTTCGGGGCGGGGCCCGGCAGGTTGATGCGCTGGTACTGCTTGCGGGTGCGGGTGGTGGTGGGTACGAAGACCGCCGTGTCGCCGAGTTCGGTGAGCAGGGCGGCTGCCGTCTCCGTCATGTACGACAGCGGCTTGCTCTCGTGCACCTCGACGCAGAGCAGCCGGGGTGCGCGGGCGTCCGGCATGGTCAGCGCCAGGGCCGCGGAGGAGTAGATCAGCGTACGGTCGAGGTCGCTGGCGACGAGGGTCTTGGGCGCGGACATCAGACCGTCACCGCCTTGCCGTCGGCGCCGGTCGCACCGCGCGTGTACTTCGGGTGGATCAACCCCACACAGGTGTACGGGAGTTCGGCGACCTCCTCGACGGGAACTCCGCGCTGCTCGGCGAGCAGGCGTACGTGGTCGAGGTCGGCGCCCGCTCCGGCGCGCGCGAGGATCTTCCAGGGGACGCGGCGCAGCAGCACCCGGGTGGTCTCGCCGACGCCCGGCTTGACGAGGTTCACGTCGTGGATCTCGTACTCCTCGCTGATCCGCTCGACCGCCGCCCAGCCCTCCCAGCTGGGGGTGCGGTCGGCGGCGAGAAGCTCCTTGGCCTGGGCGCAGGCCGCGTCGGTGACGTCGCAGAAGTGCGCGGCGACGGCGTCCAGGAAGGCGACGGAGACATCGGAGCCGGCGAGTTCGCGGTAGAACTTCGCGCCGTGGAAGTCGTGCTCGCCGACCAGGTCGGCCCGCAGGACCGTGCGCGAAATCAGCCCGGAGACCGTCGAGTTGAGGCAGGCGGAGGGGATGAGGAAGTCCTCGCGGGTGCCGTACGTCCGCACGCACGAGCCCGGGTCGGCGAGCACCGCGATCTCCGGGTCGAAGCCGGTGATGCCGTCGGAGGCTTCGAACTCCCGTATCGCGTCGGCCAGTTCGCGGGTGATCGCGCCCTTGCCGGTCCAGCCGTCGACGAAGACGACGTCGGCCGGGTCGTGGTGGGCGGCGAGCCATCGCAGCGCGTTGGCGTCGATGCCGCGGCCGCGGACGATGGAGACGGCGTAGTGCGGCAGGTCGAGGTCGTGGCGGTGCTTGGCCCAGCGGCGCATCAGGACGCCGATGGGCGTGCCCGCGCGGGCCAGTGACACAAGGACCGGTCGCGGTGACCTTTCGGCCAGCACCAGTTCGGTGACGGCGCCGACGGCCTGCGCGATGCGGGCGGCCGAGGCGTCGAGGGCCGCGTGGAACAGCTCCTGGTACTGGGCGGTCGGCTGGTACTCGACCGGCAGCGACTCCGCGTAGTGCGCGCCGCCGCTCTGGATCGCCTCCTCGCGCTCCTCGGTCGGCGCCTCCAGGCCCACGTCCGAGAGGTCCTGGAGCAGCCAGCCGACCTCGTCTGCCGCGTACGAGGAGAAGGCGGGGCCGCGGAGGGGCTCGGGCAGCATGGAGGGCCTTTCGGTCAACGGCCGTGCGGGGACGTACGACGGGACGACGGCGAGCAGGACGCTCGGGGTGTGCGCCGCCAGCTGGGCCAACAGGCCGTCGGGGGCGTGCAGTTCGGGGGTGTCGGCCGCCGAGTCGACGACCGCGACGACGGCGTCGAAACCGGCGCCCGCGACGTTGTAGGCGTAGCGCTCGCCCGGGCCGTCGTCCGGGTTGTCGTGGGCGGGGAAGACGAGGCGGGTGCGGATCGCGTAACCGGGGTCGTCGAGGGCGAGAACGGGCGAGCGGGTGGTCGTGGAGTAGCGCACGTCGGCGGTCACGACCTGCTCCAGCTCCCGGGCCAGCCTGAGCGGGGCGTACATCAGCTCCTCGAAGCCGAGCACGAGCACACGCCGGGCGCCGTCCGGCAGCGCGTCGGCGAGCCGCGCGGCCATGGCGGGCAGGGCGCCTTCCAGCCGTATTCGATGCCTGGGCGTGAACCCGTGCCGCCCGCCGTCGGGGACGCCGCGGGGCCAGCCGAGCTCGACGCGGGTGGCCCGCCGCCCGGCAGGCCTGTGCGCCGCCGGGCCGGGCGCTGCCGACTCGTGGGCGGCGACCAGCGCCTGCCCCTTCTCCAGGACGCCCTCCGGGAGCTTCACGGTCCCCGACGCCGCGGACACCAGGTCGACCCGTGCGCCGATCTCCCGGGCGAACTCCTCCAGGCGGCCCAGGTCGGCGGCCGACCGCATGTCGACCAGCGCCACGACCACGTAGCGCTCGCGCGGATAGCGCTCGTGCAGGTCACGGATCGTGTTGAGGACGGTGTTGCCGGTGGAGAACTCGTCGTCGACGAGGACCAGCGGACCGGAGCCCGCCATCAGACCGGGGTCCTCGGGGAGGAGCAGATGCGAGGTGGCGTGCGAGTGGGACTCCTCGAAGCCGCCTGCCCGGGCGACGCCCTGGACCGGGCGGCGGGTGGAGTGCAGGTAGGGCGCGAGGCCGACACCGTCCGCGACCGAGTGACCGAGACCGGTGGCCGTCTCGGCGTACCCGAGGACCACGGCCGCGCGGGCGTCCTCGGTGCCCAGCAGGTCCCGCACCCGCCGGCCGAGCGCGAACCCGTATCCGTACACCGCGGACGGCGACTGCGGCACGTGCTTGCCGAGGACGTTCGACACGAGCAGATGGGCGCGCTTGGGGTTGCGGCGCAGCGCGAGCCCCAGCAGGTCGCTCAGCGTCTCGTCACCGACGAGTTCGACGCCGAGCCGCTCGGCGACCCACGTCCCGGTCCACACCGCGTCGTTCACTGCGTCGTTCACTGCGTCGTTCATCAATTCCTTGTTGTTCGGGTTCCGCATCGCCGGTTCGCGCCGGCTCACGCCGGGAGCCCGGCGGCGAGCAGGTCCACGAAGCCGATGTCCTCGTGGGCGACGCCGAAGACCTCGGCGCGCTGGAGGGTGCGCTCGGCCCAGGCGCGATGCGGCTTCACCTCATTCATTTTGTTCGTATACGCCGACCGCAGCACACCCCCGCCGCCACGCTCGGGCTTCAGAATGTCCTGTGCGTCGCTGTACTCCTCGTGGCTGACGACGGACAGCGCGTGCACGGGCAGGACGTGCGAGGGGTGGATGCAGGTCTTGCCGAGCAGTCCGTTGGCCTGGTCGAGGGTGATCTCACGGAGCAGGCCGTCCATGGCGTGCTCGAGCAGCGCCTCGCGCAGCTCCTCCGCCTGTCCTTCCAGGAAGGGGCTGCGGCGCAGCTGCGGCTTGAACATGCGCTCCTGGACCCGGAAGTACTCCCACACCGGCCCGGTCACCGTGAAGCCGGTGCCGTCGGCCCGCCCCAGCATGTTCACCACGTCGGCGATCACGGAGGCGACGACCTGGACGTCGTACGCCGTCATGTCGGGGGCCCTGCGCAGCGCGTAAGAGGAGCAGAAGTCCGTCACACCCAGACGCAGCGCGAGCACCCGGTCGCGGTACTTGTCGACGGCGCGGGAGATGCCCTCGAGGGTGTCGACGCGCGACTCCCGGTACAGCAGCTCGGGCGATTCCAGCACCGGCATGGCGAACAGGCGCCGCCCGCTCGCCACCTCGGCACCGGCGAGCGCCTCCAGGAACGGCATGCCGCGCTCCTCGGTGAACTTCGGCATCACGAATCCGGACAGCAGCCGGACGGCGGGACCGAGGCGCTGGACGAGGTCGGGGATCTGCTCGGGGAAGCGGACCCGGACGAACAGCAGCGGGACCTCACCGGTGTCCAGGCGTGCCGCGAGGTCGGTGAACTGCCGGACCAGGTTCTCCTCGGCGTCCACGACCTCCGAGTCGTCGATCGAGTCCTCCAGGCACAGGACCATCGAGACCACACCGCGCCCGGCCTGCTTGATGATGTCGTCGGCCAGCTGAGGCCGGGTCGCCGGGCTGTACAGCGTGGCCCCGAGGGCCGCCGCGAGCACCCGGGCCGGCGAGTCGGCGGTGAAGACGCCGGGCTCCCGGAAGAAGAGGCGCTGCCGCTCCTCCGGGGCGATGTGACCGAAATGACGCATAAAACTCCCCCGTGGCGGCTAGTCGGCCCGATTCAATGTGGCCGGTAATAGTACGTATGGATCCATGTCAGGGGTTCCCACCTGGCATGAAGTTCAAGTAACTCGGCCGTGTCCAACAGTCGCCGGTTCCGGGGAGACCCCGCGTTGTCGTGACCAGGACCGAGAGGGCAGGATGACCGCATGACGCACGCGATGCTGAAGGGGTCGAACGTCCCGCTGGACGCCACAGCGGTGCGCGCGGTGCTGCGCTGGACGCCCGGGCAGGGTGTCCCCGATGTCGATGCCTCGGCGCTGCTCCTCGGCCCCGACGGTCGTGTGCGATCCGACGAGGACTTCGTCTTCTACAACCAGCCCCGCCACCCCTCCGGCAAGGTCTGGCGGCTCGGCAAGAAACGCGTCACCGAGGGCCTGACCGACACGATCCAGACGGATTTGGCCGGTGTCGAGTCCGGTGTCGGACAGATTCTCCTGGTCGCATCGGCGGACGACGTCACCTTCGACCGCGTACGGGCCCTGCGCATCCTGCTGTACGACGCCACGGTCGCGGACGGCGAACCGCTGGCGTACTTCGACATCAAGCCGGAGACCGGCGCGGAGACCGCGCTGATCTGCGGGGAGCTGTACCGGCGCGGTGAGGGCTGGAAGTTCCGGGCGCTCGGGGAGGGCTACTCCGACGGTCTGGTGGGGCTCGCGACCGACTTCGGGATCTCGGTCGACGAGGCGGAGGCCGCCGCCGCGCCCGTGACCGGATCCGCACCCGACGCCGCCGCGTGGGCGGCGCCCGTCGCCGCCCCCGAGACCTCGGTGCCACTGCCGCCCGAGCAGCCCGCACCGGTGCCGCAGCAGCCCGCGTACGGGTATCCGCAGCCGCAGACGGCTCCGGCGGCCGCGGCTGCCGCCCAGCCGGCGTACGGCTATCCCCAGCCCACCGGTCAGCCGGCCTACGGCTACCCCGGGCCCCAGACCGCGCCGGCCGCCCAGCCCGCGTACGGCTTCCCGCAGGCTGTGGGCGCCGGTCCCGACCCGGACTTCCGGCTGCCGCCGCAGGGGCCGCAGTTCATCGGGCGTTAGCTCCGGCGCCGTCCCGTGCGCTGGGGGGCGGGGCGATTTCCGGCGCCCGCAGGATGCCGCTCTCGTGGGGACGGGCGCCGTCCCCACGGCACGAGTGCCCGCGACCAGGCGGTTCAGCGGTCCACCTTCGACTTGTAGCCCCGGCCCCACTGCAGCCCCCACCCGTAGAGGCGGTCGAGTTCGGCCTGGAAGCCGTACACGAACCTCACCTCGCGGCGCACGGTCAGCTCGCCCTTGTTGTTCTGGATCATCACGACCGCGCAGGACCGGGCCTGCGGATGGCGCTCCTCGAGGCCGATCTCGATGCGCGGGCCGTTGCTCGGGTAGAGCGTGATGATGGCGTGCGTACGGTCGAAGGCGGGGGTCTGGTCGTAGATGTAGACGAACACCAGCAGCCGTTTGATGTCGTCGCGGTGATCCAGGTTGACGAAGGCCGTCTCGCCCGACCCTGAGCCGAAGCGGTCGTCGCCGCTGAGCTTCACATACGGCGGGGCGTTGAGTTCGCCGAAGAAGCTGCCGAGTGGCTGGACCACGCCCTTGGTGCCGTCCGTCAGCTCGTACATGACGCCCAGGTCGAGGTCGACGTTGACCATGCTCTGGGTGTGCGCCTGGACCACTTCCGGCTTGAAGGTGCGGAAGGGGTGGCGCAGCAGGCTGCCGCGCTGCGGGCCGCCGATGTCGGAGGTACGCATCCGCCAGGACAGGTTGATACGCAGATTGCCGGTGGCCGCGCCCTGTTTGGTGAGCGAGACCGTGTGGTTCCGCTTGGTCAGCTCGATGGAGTTGGTGGCCGCGCTGCCGGAGTCGAAGTCCGCCGAGCGCCCGCGCCACAGGTCCTGCCAGATGCCCATTCCGCCCCCACGTTCTCGATATGCGGCGGGGCGGCCGTGAGGACTCGTCCTCGACGGCCGCCCCGCTCAGAGCGTTCCTCAACGGGGCCGGGTTCACACGCCGGTGAACCGAGCCTCAGGAGAGGGGGCTGTCACACCCCGGACGAGACCTCGGCCTTCTCGTCCGAGCCCTCACCTTTTCCCTCGGCCGCCGCGAGCGCCCTGTTGCGGCGCACGGACGACCAGAAGGACCAGGCGATCAGGACCACGCCGACGAGACCGGTGATGACCTCGTGGATCTGGTACTGGATGGTGACCATGAGGATCACGGCGAGGGCGCCGATCGCGTAGTGCGCGCCGTGCTCCAGGTACACGTAGTCGTCCAGGGTGCCCTGGCGGACCAGGTAGACCGTGAGCGACCGGACGTACATGGCACCGATGCCGAGGCCGAGCGCCATCAGCACGATGTCGTTGGTGATGGCGAAGGCACCGATGACGCCGTCGAAGGAGAAGGACGCGTCCAGCACTTCCAGGTAGAGGAACATGAAGAACGCGGCCTGGCCGGCGAGGATGATGGCCGGCTTCTTCTTGCCGGTCCGCTCGGCCTCCTCCTCTTCCTCGTGCTCCCGCTCTTCCTCTTCCTCGAGCTTGTCCTCGAAGTAGCCGGAGAGTCCGCCGACGACCATGTACGTGATCAGACCCGCGATGCCGGCGATCAGCACCGTCTGCGCCTTGTCGACGTGCGCCCCGCCGTGCTGGTGGGCGTGGGCCGCGAAGGTGAACGAGGTGATCAGCAGGACGACCAGGGCGATGCAGACCGCCAGCATGTCGACCTTGCCGAGCTTGGCCAGCGGCCGCTCGATCCAGCGCAGCCACTGGATGTCCCGGTCCTCGAAGATGAAGTCGAGGAAGATCATCAGCAGGAACATGCCACCGAAGGCGGCGATCGCCGGGTGGGCGTCGGTGACGAGTTCCTGGTAGTGGTCCTTGTTGTTCAGCGCGAGATCGACCGCGTCGATCGGGCCGATCTTGGCGGTGACGGCAACGATCACGACGGGGAACACCAGCCGCATACCGAAGACGGCGATCAGGACACCGACCGTGAGGAAGATCTTCTGCCAGAAGGCACTCATCTTCTTCAGGATTCCGGCGTTGACCACCGCGTTGTCGAAGGACAGCGAGATCTCCAGGACGGCCAGGATCGCCACGATGCCAAAGGCGGTCCACCCCCCGTAGAACGCCGCTGCGACCAAGCCGAGCGCGGTGACCGCAAACGACCAGCCGAAGGTTTTCAGAAGCACTGGCTACCCAATCATCGTGTATGTACGGGTCTCCCCCGCGCCGTACTCGGCTTTACCTACTGTTGACCACGAAGTCTAGAGGGCTGCCCCTTCGGCTGGCGTGGGTGGGCCTAGGAAACATTGACCCCGAAGTCGAGGGCGATGCCCCGCAGGCCGGACGCGTACCCCTGACCGACCGCGCGGAACTTCCACTCGGTGTTGTAACGGTAGACCTCGCCGAAGATCATCGCCGTTTCCGTGGAGGCGTCCTCGGAGAGGTCGTAGCGGGCCAGCTCCTGGCCGTCGGCCTGATTGACGACGCGGATGAAGGCGTTGCTGACCTGGCCGAAGGTCTGACCGCGGTTGTCGGCGTCATGGATGGAGACCGGAAAGACGATCTTGTCCACGTTGGCCGGCACCTTGGCCAGGTCGATCAGGATCGACTCGTCGTCGCCCTCGCCCTCACCCGTGAGGTTGTCACCGGTGTGCTCCACCGAGCCGTCCGGGCTCTTGAGCTGGTTGTAGAAGATGAACCACTCGTCCCCGAGCACCCGGCCCCCGTTGCACAGCAGCGCGCTGGCGTCGAGGTCGAAGTCGGCTCCGGTGGTCGAGCGTGCGTCCCAGCCGAGCCCGATCATCACCTGCGTGAGGTTCGGTGCGGCCTTCGAGAGGGAGACATTGCCCCCCTTGGCGAGCGTGACGCCCATGATGCTGGTCCTCCCCGAGGTCATGCTTTCAGTTGTCGAGCACGTCCGGCGCCGCACGTGAAGGGTGCGGCGCCGGACGGGTGGGCCGAAGGCCGCTGACTCAGACGTTCACGCCGAAGTCCTGCGCGATGCCGCGCAGGCCCGAGGCGTAGCCCTGGCCGATGGCGCGGAACTTCCACTCCGCACCGTTGCGATAGAGCTCGCCGAAGACCATCGCGGTCTCCGTCGAGGCGTCCTCGGAGAGGTCGTAGCGCGCGATCTCCGCCTCTCCGGCCTGGTTCACCACGCGGATGAACGCGTTGCGGACCTGCCCGAAGGACTGCTGGCGGTTCTCGGCGTCGTAGATGGAGACCGGGAACACGATCTTCTGGACGTCGGCGGGAACGGCGGCGAGGTTGACCTTGATCTGCTCGTCGTCGCCCTCGCCCTCACCGGTGATGTTGTCCCCGGTGTGCTCGACCGAACCGTCCGGGCTCTTCAGATTGTTGAAGAACACGAAGTTCTGGTCGGTGCTGACCTTGCCGTCCACGTTCGTGAGGATGGCGCTTGCGTCGAGGTCGAAGTCCACGCCGGTGGTGGTTCGGGCGTCCCATCCCAGACCGACGATGACCGCGGTCAGTCCCGGGGCCTCCTTCGACAGCGAAACATTGCCGCCCTTGCTGAGGCTGACTCCCACGAGTCCTCCCAATAGTGTCCGGGGGCGGGAAGCCCCGTAGTGCGTTGGTATCGGATCAACGTGTCGATCCTAGTGACGGGTTCCCGCACCCCGCAGGGCTTGGAACCGAAGAATCACAGGGTGTCGAGCGCCTTGACGTACTCATTCAGGTCACGAGCGTCCGGCAGACCGTTGACGACGGTCCAGCGGACCACGCCCTCCTTGTCGATGATGAACGTGCCACGCACCGCGCAGCCCTTGTCCTCGTCGAAGACGCCGTACGCGCGCGAAATGTTGCCGTGCGGCCAGAAGTCGGACAGCAGCGGATACTCCAGGTCCTCCTGCTCGGCGAAGACGCGCAGCGTGTGGATGGAGTCGTTGGAGACGGCCAGCAGCTGGGTGTCCCGGTCGGTGAACTGCGGCAGGTTGTCGCGCAGGGAGCACAGCTCGCCCGTGCACACGCCGGTGAAAGCGAAGGGGTAGAAGAGCAGCACCACGTTCTTCTCACCGCGGAAGTCGGACAGCTTCACGGTGGCTCCGTGGTTGTCCTTGAGCTCGAAGTCCGGGGCCTTGGTGCCGACCTCGATCGCCATAGTCACACGCTTCCCTTCCAGGGGGCTGTTCGGGTGAGACCAGCGTACGCAGCGATCACCGCGCCCCCTGCGGGAGGCCGACGCAGAAACGCCGGGCGGGCTGAGAAAACTCAGCCCGCCCGGCGTTCGAGGACGAGGCCCTTCAGGCCGACTGCCCGGGGGGTCGGGGGCGGGAGCCCCCGGAGATCCCCAGGCCGACCCAGCGGAGCGTCAGCGCTTCGACTTCGGCGTGGCCAGGCGCGTGCCCGACCACTCCTTGCCCACGGAGATGCTCTTCGTCTGGGAGAGTCCGGCGGTCTGTGCGGCATCGCTGATGTCGCTGGGCTCGACGTAACCGTCCCGGCCGGTCTTCGGGGTCAGCAGCCAGACATTGCCGCCGTCCTCAAGGAGACCGATGGCGTCCACCAGGGAGTCCGTGAGATCGCCGTCCTCGTCGCGGAACCACAGCAGCACGACGTCGGCGACGTCGTCGTAGTCCTCGTCGACCAGATCCTGGCCGATCTGCGATTCGATGCTTTCACGGAGCTCGTGGTCAACGTCGTCGTCGAAGCCGATCTCCTGGACCACCTGTCCGGGCTCGAACCCCAGCCTGGCGGCCGGGTTGGTCCGCTCCTCCGCGTGGTCCGCGGTCGCGCTCACGGCTTGCCTCCTGATTGTGTTTCGGTAGATGTACAGCCACGCGCGTGCGCGAAGCATTGGCCGTAGTCCACACGGGCGGGACGGATCGCGCAAGTACCCGGCCGTCGAGACCGCCGAAACGGTGACGATCCCGGCGGTGTCGCCGCAACTCCAGGCATGGAATCGCGACGCTTCGTGACGCACACCACACCTTTCTGCCCGATTTGTGAATTTCGGAACCCTTGGAGCGTACGAGACCCGAACGACTTTGCGGAACGCGTCATGGAGTGCAGCGTATCGTTACGTTTTGGTCGGGCCCGTCCCAACGGTCTGCAGAAATGTCTCGGTTACCCCGTAGTAGAGATGACGATTCCGCCCCCTAGGTACACGATGGGGAACGGTGCAGACATAAAGCAAAGTGGCCCTCTGACAGCGAAGGAACAGCGTGGCTTCCGGATCCGATCGCAACCCGATCATCATTGGCGGCCTTCCCAGCCAGGTCCCGGACTTCGACCCTGAGGAGACTCAGGAGTGGCTCGACTCCCTCGACGCCGCCGTCGACCAGCGCGGCCGTGAGCGGGCCCGCTATCTGATGCTGCGGCTCATCGAGCGGGCCCGCGAGAAGCGCGTGGCCGTGCCGGAGATGCGCAGCACCGACTACGTCAACACGATCGCCACCAAGGACGAGCCGTTCTTCCCGGGCAACGAGGAGATCGAGCGCAAGATCCTCAACGCGACCCGCTGGAACGCGGCCGTGATGGTGTCCAGGGCCCAGCGCCCCGGCATCGGGGTCGGCGGCCACATCGCGACCTTCGCGTCCTCCGCCTCGCTCTACGACGTGGGCTTCAACCACTTCTTCCGGGGCAAGGACGAGGGCGACGGCGGCGACCAGATCTTCTTCCAGGGACACGCGTCGCCCGGTATCTACGCCCGCGCGTTCCTCCTCGACCGGCTCTCCGAGCAGCAGCTCGACGCGTTCCGCCAGGAGAAGTCGAAGGCGCCGTACGGCCTGTCCTCGTACCCGCACCCGCGATCGATGCCGGACTTCTGGGAGTTCCCGACCGTCTCGATGGGCCTTGGCCCGCTCGGCGCGATCTTCCAGGCACGGATGAACCGGTACATGGAGGCGCGTGGCATCGCGGACACCTCCAAGTCCCACGTGTGGGCCTTCCTCGGCGACGGCGAGATGGACGAGCCGGAGTCGCTCGGCCAGCTGTCGATCGCGGCGCGCGAAGGCCTGGACAACCTGACCTTCGTGGTCAACTGCAACCTCCAGCGCCTCGACGGCCCGGTGCGCGGCAACGGCAAGATCATCCAGGAGCTGGAGTCGCAGTTCCGGGGCGCCGGATGGAACGTCATCAAGCTGGTCTGGGACCGCAGTTGGGACCCGCTGCTCGCCCAGGACCGCGACGGCATCCTCGTCAACAAGCTGAACATCACGCCCGACGGACAGTTCCAGACCTACGCCACCGAGACCGGCGCGTACATCCGCCAGCACTTCTTCGGTGACGACCACCGGCTGCGCGCCATGGTCGAGAACATGACCGACGACCAGATCCTGCACCTGGGCCGCGGCGGTCACGACCACAAGAAGATCTACGCGGCGTTCTCGGCGGCCAAGGAGCACCGGGGCCAGCCGACGGTGATCCTGGCGCAGACGGTCAAGGGCTGGACCCTCGGCCCGAACTTCGAGGGCCGCAACGCCACGCACCAGATGAAGAAGCTGACGGTCGCCGACCTCAAGGGCTTCCGCGACCGCCTGCACCTGCCGATCACCGACAAGCAGCTGGAAGACGGCCTGCCGCCGTACTACCACCCGGGCCGCGACTCGGAGGAGATCCAGTACATGCACGACCGCCGCAAGGGGTGCGGCGGGTACGTCCCGACGCGCGTCGTGCGGTCGAAGCCGCTCGCCCTTCCGGACGACAGGACGTACGCGAGCGTGAAGAAGGGCTCGGGTCAGCAGTCCATCGCCACGACCATGGCCTTTGTGCGTCTCCTCAAGGACCTCATGCGGGACAAGGAGATCGGCAAGCGCTTCGTGCTGATCGCGCCCGACGAGTACCGCACCTTCGGCATGGACTCGTTCTTCCCGAGCGCGAAGATCTACAACCCGCTCGGCCAGCAGTACGAGTCCGTGGACCGCGAGCTGCTCCTCGCCTACAAGGAGTCGCCGACCGGCCAGATGCTGCACGACGGCATCTCGGAGGCGGGCTGCACGGCCTCGCTGATCGCCGCGGGTTCGGCGTACGCCACCCACGGCGAGCCGCTGATCCCGGTCTACGTCTTCTACTCGATGTTCGGTTTCCAGCGCACCGGCGACCAGTTCTGGCAGATGGCCGACCAGCTGGCGCGCGGTTTCGTGCTCGGCGCGACCGCCGGCCGTACGACGCTGACCGGTGAGGGCCTCCAGCACGCGGACGGGCACTCGCAACTGCTCGCCTCGACGAACCCGGGCTGTGTCGCGTACGACCCGGCGTTCGGCTTCGAGATCGCGCACATCGTCCAGGACGGTCTGCGCCGGATGTACGGTCCGGACTCGGAAGACGTCTTCTACTACCTCACCGTCTACAACGAGCCGATCCAGCACCCGGCCGAACCGTCGGACGTCGACGTGGAAGGCATCCTGAAGGGCCTCCACCGCTTCAGCGAGGGCACGTCGGGATCGATCCCGGCGCAGATCATGGCGTCCGGTGTCGCCGTCCCGTGGGCGATCGAGGCGCAGAAGATCCTCGCGGAGGAGTGGAACGTCAGGGCGGACGTCTGGTCGGCGACCTCCTGGAACGAGCTGCGGCGCGAGGCCGTCGAGGTGGAGCGGCACAATCTGCTGCACCCGGAGGAGGAGCAGCGCGTCCCGTACGTGACGCAGAAGCTGTCCGCGGTCCAGGGTCCGTTCGTGGCCGTCTCCGACTGGATGCGATCGGTTCCGGACCAGATCTCGCGATGGGTGCCGGGGACTTACCAGTCCCTCGGCGCGGACGGCTTCGGCTTCGCGGACACGCGAGGCGCGGCCCGGCGCTTCTTCCACATCGACGCGCAGTCGATCGTGGTCGCGGTGCTCACCGAGCTCGCGCGCGAGGGCAAGGTCGACCGCTCGGTGCTGAAGCAGGCGATCGACCGCTACCAGCTGCTCGAGGTGGCGGCGGCCGACCCGGGCGCGGCGGGCGGCGACGCGTAGACATACGTACGACGGGTGAGGGGCGGCGGGGTCATGAGGCCCCGCCGCCCCTCCGTCGTCGGGTCTCCGGGCACTCCGCTTTCTTTCTACGATGCGGGCATGAAGGATGAATCGGCACAGGCCCGTTGGGAGCTGCACACCCAGCGGCCTCTGCTCGCGCTCGCGGTGGCCTTCGCCCTCGCGTACGCCGTGCCGATCGTGGACAGCGACGCGAGCCGTTCGCTGACGCTCACGTGCACGGTGGTGGAGTGGACGGTGTGGGGGTCGTTCGCCGCCGACTACCTCGTACGGCTCACGCTGGCCCGGCAGCGGCGGGACTTCGTCCGCACCCACTGGCTGGACCTGTGCGCGGTGATCCTGCCGATCCTGCAACCGCTGCGGCTGCTGCGTCTGGTCTCCACGCTGATGCTGGTGGGACGGCGGGCACGGATGGCCTCGCAGATCCGGCTGACGACGTATGTCGGGGGCGCGGTGATCGGGCTGCTGATGTTCGGCTCGCTGGCGGTGCTGTCCGTGGAGCGGGACTCGCCGAACGGGAACATCAAGACGCTGGGCGACGCGGTGTGGTGGTCGTTCACGACCATGACGACGGTGGGGTACGGGGATCACGCGCCGACGACCGGTCTGGGCCGCATGCTCGCGGTCGGGCTCATGCTCTCCGGCATCGCCCTCCTCGGTGTCGTCACCGCGAACATCGCCGCGTGGTTCATCTCCCGGTTCGACAAGGACGACGTGGAGGAACGCCGGCAGACCGCCGCGATCGAGGCCCTCACGGAGGAAGTACGTGCACTGCGCGCGGAGGTCGCCGCGCTGTCCGGCGGGACGCCTCCAGGAGTGCCACTCCCGGTACCGGAGGCTGCGGAGGAACACTCCCGCTAGCCGCGGGCGCTCGGCACCATCCCAGCCGTCGCAGCCGGGCGCCGTCCCCGTCGTGGCTGTGGGCGCCGGGCACGGTCCCAGCCGTCGTCGTAGCTGTGGGCGCCGGCCACGGTCCCAGCCGTCGTAGCTGTAGGCGCTGGTGCCGTCTCAGCCGTCGTAGCTGTGGGCAGGCGTGCCGCCGGGGGCGGCACGGGTGGGCACAGCGGCACCCCGTACGGCGCCGGGCTGCGCGACCTCCCGCGAGCCCAGCCCCGGTGCCGGGGGCCTTTGTTGCAATGGCACCCGGCGCCGGCGGCTGTGCCCAGCCGTCCCGCCCCGCGGGACGATGGTCCACAGCGGTAGCGGCTGACAGCGGTAGCACGCGCCCGCGGCCGCGTGCATGGCCGCGGTCAGAGCCAGCCGTTGCCCGCGCCCGTCGAGCCGGCCAGCCAGATGATGGCCAGGAGCGTGTCCAGCGCGCCCAGAATCAGGGCGATGAGGGCCGGCAACGGGCGGGAGCCCGTCCAGCGGCGGCCCATTGACAGCCAGCCGCAGACGATCGCCAGTGGGCCGAGGATGATGCTCAGCGTGAAGAAGCCGGCGATCGCGCAGACGAGGCCGATGATGCCCAGGGTCGCGCGATCCGGCCCGGTCCGTGACCTCATACGGCCACGTGAACGGGGGTACCTGCGCGTGCCGTGTCCGAAGCCCGCCATCATCAACTCCTGAACTCCCTTGACCTTTCGGTCGGTTCGGGTCGATGCGCCGGGTACCCCCGTTCCTCGCCTTCAGACCTGCACACGCGCTGCCCCCCTCCGGCAGCGCGCCGCAGCTCCGGCCGTCCTCCACGCCGCAGATGCCGTACGGAGGACTTGACCCACTGTGAACTGCGGCGCGCCCCGCGTGGGAGGGATCTTCGGCTCAGTCACCCTGATAGGCGAAAGGGCGAAAAGCTGAACAAAGAACGGGCCGTCAGATGTGCCCGGCCCCCGCCCCCGCGGCCTCCGCGTTGTCGCCCCGCTTGGTGAGCATCGCGACGAAGACGGCCACGACGGCGACCCCGGCGGCGACGAGACACGCCAGGCTCATGCCGGAGATGAAGGTGTCGTGCGCGACGTCGGTGATCTGCGCGGCGATCGCGGCCGGCGTGTCCTTGGTGACCGGCGCGGCGCCCACCTGAACCGCCTCGGAGGCCTGGCCGAGCTGGGCCGGGGTGAGCGGCGGCAGCTTGGCGTCGGCCCAGTTGCCCGCGAGATCGCCGTCGACCTTGGAGGCCATCACGGCGCCCAGCACCGCCGTACCGAGGCTGCCGCCGATCTGCATGGCGGCCTGCTGGAGACCGCCGGCGACACCGGAGAGCTCCATCGGCGCGTTGCCCACGATGACTTCGGTCGCGCCGACCATGACCGGCGCGAGGCCGAGGCCGAGCAGGGCGAACCAGAGCGACATGATGCCGCTGCCCGTGTCCGTCTTCAGTGTGGACATGCCGAACATGGCGATCGCGGTGAGGGCCATGCCGCCGGCCAGCGGGATGCGCGGGCCCGACTTGGTGATCAGGGCACCGGCCAGCGGCGAGCCCACGATCATCATTCCGGTGAGGGGCAGCAGGTGCAGACCGGCGTCGACCGGGCTCATGCCGTGCACGTTCTGCAGGTAGAAGGTCACGAAGAACAGGCCGCCCATGAAGGCGATTGCCATCAGGACCATGAGCACGACGCCCGCCGACAGCGCCACGGAGCGGAAGAGCGCGAGCGGGACGAGCGGCTCGCGCACCTTGGTCTCCCAGAAGGCGAAGAGCGCGAAGCCCAGCACCGAGGCGCCCAGGAAGGTCCACGTCAGCGCGTCGCCCCAGCCCCAGGTCGGGGCCTTGATGAGCGCCCAGACCAGGCAGAACATGGCACCGGAGAGCAGGGCGATGCCCAGGATGTCGAAGGAGCGCGGCGCGTTCTCGGCGCGGTGGTCGGTGAGGATCAGTACGCCGAGGACCAGCGCGATGACGCCGACGGGCACATTGATGAAGAACACCGACTGCCAGCTGACGTGCTGGACCAGCAGGCCGCCGAGGATGGGGCCGCCCGCGGTGGAGGCGCCGATGACCATGCCCCAGATGCCGATCGCCATGTTCAGCTTCTCGGCCGGGAAGGTGGCCCGCAGCAGGCCGAGCGCGGCCGGCATCAGCAGCGCGCCGAACAGACCCTGGAATACGCGGAAGGTGACCACGAGGGCGATGCTGTCGGACAGGCCGATGGCGCCGGAGGCGGCGGCGAAGCCGACCACGCCGATGAGGAAGGTCTGCCGGTGCCCGAACCTGTCGCCGAGCTTGCCCGCCGTGATCAGTGTGACCGCGAGGGCGAGGAAGTAGCCGTTGGTGATCCACTGGACGTCGGCGAAGCTCGCGCCGAGGTCCTTCTGGATGGCGGGGTTGGCGATGGCCACGATGGTGCCGTCCAGGGCCACCATCATGACCCCGACGGCCACAGTGATGAGGGTGAACCACGGATGGCCGCGCAGCCCCTTGGCGGGGGCCTGATCCGACAGGGCGAGCGGTGTCTTGTCCCCCGAACCCGTCGTGTCGATGGTGGTCTGACTAGTCATGCTTTCGAGGTTAGTGACAGTCACTGACAGTTGACAAACCAAATCACAAGTCGGTAACTGTCACGTCACTCACGGATAGGCTGAACCGGGCGAACGGTTCACAGGAGAGGACCCATGGACATCGCGGACACGGCAGAGGCGGCAGAGGCGGCGCCACGCCCGGGGCTGCGCGAACGCAAGAAGCAGCGCACCCGCGACGCGCTGCTGCGGGCCGCCCTCGAACTGTTCACCACCAAGGGATACGAGCAGACGACCGTCGACGAGATCGCCGAGGCCGTCGACGTATCCCAGCGCACCTTCTTCCGCTACTTCGCGGGCAAGGAGGACGTCGCCCTCTTCAGCCAGCGGATCGCGGAGTCGCACTTCCTCGCCGCCGTGCGCGAACGCCCGCCCCACGAAGCCCCGTTGGAGGCGTTGCGGCTGGCCGTCCTGGAGGGCTGGGACACCATCGGCGAGGCGGTCGACGCCGTCGTCCCGATCGAACTGCACATGCGCACCTTCCGGTTGATCGAGGCGACGCCCGCGCTGCTCGCCGTCCATCTGCGCCGCTCCGCCGAGCTGGAGGAGGAGATCGCACGGGTGATCGCCGAACGGGAAGGCCTCGACGTGGACGCGGACCCGCGACCGCGTGTCGCGGTGGCCGTGTTCGGCGGGGTGATGCGCGTCACGGGCCGGTTGTGGGGCGCGGGCGAGGACAGCAGCGTCGAGGCGATACGCGAGCTGACCGCCTCCTATCTCGATCACGTGGGGCCCGCACTGGCGGAGAAGTGGCGTACGGAGTGACCACCGTCGGGAGCGGCGACCACCGAGCGGACAGGGGAATGCGGACAGGGAAAAGCGGCGCACCGAATGATCGTTGACGCACACGGAGCGTCACCATTTAACTCAAACTGAACCCGCTTTGACCCAATTACCCCACCAGAAACGTGATACCGCTCACTCGTTTAACGGGAGGCACCTCACTTCTCCTAGGGTGTCCTCTCAGTGACTTCCTTCGACCCATCCCCCCAACTCAGCGTTTGGCGCGCATTGCTCGCGCTGGCCGTGGTGTTCGTGATGCTGGCCACCGGTGGCTGGACCGCGCTGAACAGCCATCGGGCAGCGACGCCGCTCCAAGCGTCACGCTCGGCGTGGGAGCACGGCAGCCTCGCCGGACACCGGCTCCCGGACGTGGACTCCACGCCCGGCCGACTGGCCCGCTTCTTCGCCACGCTCGACGCCCACCAGCGCTCCCGGCTCGCCCACCGCTACCCGCTCGCGGTCGGCAACATGAACGGCGCGCCCGTGACGCTGCGCTACAAGGCGAACCGCATCGCCCTGGACCAACAGCGCAAGGTCGAGCGCAAACGCATGCACGACAACCGGCTCTCGGCCCTCGGTCAGAACGAGGCGGGCCGACGCATGCACCGATACGAGGCGCTGCTGCACAAGGGCCGCAAGATCCTCGCCTTCGACCCCATGGGGACGGGGCGGATCGCCGAGGTCTTCGGCAGCCTCGACAAGGCCCGGCGGATCTCGGTCGTGGTGCCCGGCGTCGACACCGATCTGCTCAACTTCCAGCGCACCAACAAGCCGTACTCGGCGCCCGTCGGCATGGCGCGTTCGCTGTACGCGGCGGAACGCGCGGCGGATCCGAGCACGCGTACGGCCGTGATCGCGTGGGCCGACTACACGGCACCCAGCGGGCTCGGCATGGACGCGGCCACCGCCATGCGCGCCGAGGAGGGCGGGGTCCGGCTGAACGCGCTGCTGCGGGCGCTGCCGGGGAACTCGCCGGTGGCGCTGTACTGCCACAGCTACGGCTCGGTCCTGTGCGGGGTCGCCGCCCATGCGCTGCCTTCCCGGGTCTCCGACATAGCGGTGGCGGGCAGCCCCGGCATGCGTGCCGACAAGGCGTCGGGTCTGCACACCTCGGCCCAGGTCTGGGCGATGCGGGACTCCGACGACTGGATCGCGGACGTACCGAATCTGGAGGTCGGAGGGCTCGGACACGGCGCCGACCCGGTGTCGAAGGCATTCGGGGCGCGGGTCCTGTCGGCGAAGGACTCGAAGGGTCACACCGGCTATTTCGAGCCGGGTACGGAGAGTCTCCGCAACTTCGCGGAGATCGGCATTGGTGCGTACCGCGCGGTGACGTGCGCGCGCGACGATGACGCGTGCCGGACGGGTTTGTCCGGCACCGTGTCGGGCTGACGCGCGTAGAGAGCGAAAAACTGCGGTCCGCCCAGGGAGGCGACGGAGGCTTGCGTGCCGCATACGATGGCCCGCATGGGTGACGTACTGGCCGGATTTCATGCCGCCTGGGAGTTCGAGTCCGACTCCGTGCTCATCCGCTTCGAACGGGGGATCCGGACACCGAAGCTGTTCCAGGCGCTCGGCGAACGCCGCATCCCCCTGGAGGCGATCGCGGCGGTGACGCTGACGCCGGGGAAGCGTGGCACGGTCGTTCTGCGTGCCGTGCCCCGAGCGGGTGCCGATCCGCTGATGGAGGCGGCCGCGGGGCAGCTCAAGGAGGGGTGCGATCCGTATCGGCTCGTGCTGCCCGCCGAGCGCGAGACGCTCGCCGAGTACTACGCGGACGAGCTGCGCGGGCAGCTCGCCGAGGACGACGAGCCCGCCGAGCGCTACCTGGTGAGCCCTCCCGAGGCGCCGCTGCAGTTCAAGGCGTACGACGGGAAGGCGTCCTTCGACGGCAAGTCGGTGGCCTTCCGGTGGTTCTGGACGGGTGCCTCCTCCGCGAAGTGGAAGGCCGGCGACCAGAGTTTCCCGGTCGCCGATCTCAGCGGGGTCGAGTGGCGCTCTCCCGAGGTCTTCGAGGGCCATCTGCGGCTGCTGCGCCGTCAGTCGGCGCCTGCGCAGCCCGCCCAGGCCGATCAGGATCCGGCGGCGGTCGTCTTCGGGCTCGGCTACGGGCCGGTGCACGAGTCGCTGCCGTTCGCGGCCGCCGTTCTCTCCGCGGTGCGCGCCTCCGGCTCCGGGGCGCCGCCCACGGCCGCCGCGCCGCGCCGCGATCCGGCCGACATCGCCGAACGGATCCGGCATCTCGGGGAGTTGCACGAGGCGGGGCTGGTGACGGACGAGGAGTTCACGTCCAAGAAGGCGGAGCTGCTGGCGGAGTTGTGAGGGCAGCCGGGGGGTGCTGCCAGGACGTGGATTCGCCCCCTCCTCCCCTGCCCGTCCCGACCAGCCTTTCGGCTGCGGGTGCGTGGAGGTTGATCGCGCAGTTCCCCGCGCCCCTTTCAGGGGTCGTTGCGGATGATCCGCTTGGTCAGGTCGCCCGCCGGGACCCTGACCGTACTTCGTCGCGATCACGACCTCGTCCCGGTGCACCTTGAAGAACGGCGACAGGAACTTCTCGTTCTCGCCGCCGCCGTGGCCCTCCGCGGTGTCGTAGAGCGTGACGCCCAGCTCCAGCGCCCGCTCCAGGGTGGCCCGGGACTCGTCCGCGTCCTAGGGGCCGTACGCCCAGCTCATGCCCATGCAGCCGAGTCCCTGCACGCCGACCTCGGGGCCCCCTGCGCCGAGCCGTACCGTCGAGGTCTCGCTGTCCGTCATCACGGCCTTTCCGACGCCAGGGCCCGCCCGGCGTCCGCATAGAAGCTGATCTTGTGGTCGAGCACCGCGAGCGTGTCCTGGAGCTCGGCGATCCGGGCCTTGACGTCCCGGCGGGTCGCCTCCAGGAGTTCGTAGCGCGCGGCGTAGGTCTGGTCGCCCTCGCGCACCAGTTCCGCGTACCGCACCATGTCGGCGACCGGCATCCCGGTCAGCCGGAGCTTGCCGACGAGGCTCAGCCAGTCCAGGTCACGGTTGCTGTAGCGGCGCTGGCCGGTGTGCGAGCGGTCGATGTGCGGCATCAGGCCGATGCGCTCGTACCAGCGCAGGGTGTGCGCGGTGAGGCCGGTGAAGGCGACGACCTCGCTGATCGTGTAGTTGTCCTGGCCGTCCGGGCGCCGGTGCCGGTCGGGCGGCGCCGCGCAGAGGTCGGTCCTGGTCCTGGTGCCGGTCTCGGTGGCCTCGGCCGTGGTCTCCATCACCGTCATGACCCCCACGCTAAAACCTTGGAGTGCACTCGAAGCAAGCGGAATCCGGGGAAATTCCGGAGACGCCGCCCGGCCGCGGTGGCTACCGTGCGGATCATGAGTCTCGTACGCCGTGCCGTGCCCGAGGACGCCGAGGAAGTGCTGCGGCTGCGTCAGGTGATGATCGATTCGGTCTTCGCCGCCGACGGCTCCGCCGAGTGGCATGCGGAGTCACTGCCGACCATACGCGGCAAGCTCGCCGAACCCGACGGGAACTTCGCGGCCTTCGTCGTCGACCACCCCGACCGGCCGGACGCGCTCGCGGCGCTCGTCGCCGGGACCCTGGAGTACCGGATCGGGCGGGCGGGCAATCCGCACGGCGCGGTGGGCCACGTCTTCAGCGTCGCCACCGATCCGGACGCGCGGCGCCGCGGCTACGCCCGCGCCTGCATGGAGACACTCCTCGACTGGTTCCGCGAGCGGGGCGTGGCCCAGGTCGACCTGAACGCGTCCGCCGAGGCCGAGCCGCTCTACGCCTCCCTCGGATTCGTGCGCAAGCCCGACCCCTCGATGCGACTGAACCTCTGAGCCGCTTAGGCTCGTACGCATGTCCTTGCACAGCCTGACGCTGATCGAGAGCTGGCCCGTTCCCAAGGCCGCGGCGGCCGTCGTCCGCGCGGACGGCACGGTGCTCGGGACCCATGGGCCCGTGACACATCGCTTCCCGCTCGCCTCCGTCACCAAGCCGCTCGCCGCGTACGCCGCGCTCGTCGCGTACGAGGAGGGAGCGATCGAGCTCGACGAGCCGGCGGGTCCTGCCGGTTCGACGGTCCGTCATCTCCTCGCGCACACCTCCGGGCTCGCCTTCGACGAGCACCGGGTGACGTCCGCGCCCGGGGAGCGGCGGCTGTACTCGAACGCCGGGTTCGAGGTACTCGGGGACCACATCGCCAAGGCGACGGACATTCCCTTCGCGGAGTATCTGCGCCAGGCGGTGCTGCAGCCGCTCGGCATGACCTCGACCACACTCGACGGCTCGCCCGCCAAGGACGGCGTCTCGACGGCCGACGACCTCGTACGGTTCGCCGCCGAGGTGCAGGCGCCGCGGCTCCTGGACCCACGTACCGTCGCCGAGGCGATGACCGTTCAATACCCCGGCACGAAGGGCGTCCTGCCGGGGTACGGGCACCAGAACCCCAACGACTGGGGCCTCGGCTTCGAGATCCGCGACTCCAAATCGCCCCACTGGACGGGGAGTTCGTCCTCACCACGGACCTTCGGGCACTTCGGGCAGTCCGGTACGTTCCTGTGGATCGACCCGGACGCGGGCGCCGCGTGTGTCGCGCTGACCGATCGGGCGTTCGGCCCCTGGGCGGTGGAGGCGTGGACCCCGTTCACGGATGCCATACTGACGGAGCTGCGGGGCTGAGGTTCAGGGGCGCGGGGAACTGCGCAGTCTTTCTTTTAGGGGGGTCCGGGGGCGCAGCCCCCGGGAGCGGGACGGGCAGGGGCGGAGGGGGCGAGGAACATCGGTTCAGCCCGCGGTGACGACGCCCCGCACCGTCACCGGAAAGCCCCGGCGTTGCGCGCCGCCCACGCCGCGAAGCTGCCCGGCTCCCGGCCCAGGACGCGCTCGACGTCGGAGCTGACCCGCCGCTCGTCCTCGGTCGGCTCGCCCAGGATGGCGAGGGTGCCCTCGACCACGGGCAGCGGCATGAAGCGTGCCATCAGCGCGTGGGCCTCCTCGCGGGTCTGCTCGGTGAAGCGCACCGGTTCGCCCAGGGCCGTCGCGATCGCGGCCGCCCGCTCGCGCGGTGTGGTCGCCGCGGGACCGGTCAGGGTGTACGTGGCCCCGAGATGAGCGTCCTGCCGCAGGGCCGCGGCGGCGACCGCGGCCACGTCGTCGGGGTCGACGAAAGGCAGGCCGACCTCGCCGAACGGTGCCGCGGCCACCCGCCCGGTGCGGATCGACTCGGCCCACGCGAAGGCGTTGGTGTCCATCCCGCCCGACCTCAGGACCGTCCAGTCCAGCCCGGACTCCCGTACCGCCTCCTCGAACCGGCCCGGGTGCCGGTACGCCTCCGGGCGGGTCGCCGTGCCCTGTGAGGACAGCAGCACCACCTTGCGGATCCCGGCGGTCTTGGCCGCGTCCAGGATGCCGTGCGGGTCCTCTCCCGCCACCAGGAGGAACAGTGCCTCACCGCCTTCGAAGGCGGCCCCGAGGCCGGTCGGCTCGGCCAGGTCGGCGGCCACCGCGCGGACTCCCGGCGGCACATCGGCCCCGGTGATGTGCCGGGCCACCGCCGTCACCGGCAGCCGGGCCTCGGTGAGCATCCGCACCAGCGCCTGCCCGACGTTCCCCGTCGCCCCTGTCACTACGAACATGTCGATCTCCCCGGATCCAAGTAAGTTAGCTGACTGACTAACTCCGTTGAGCAGGACGCTAGCACGGTCCGACCCTCGGCTGTCTATAGTCAGTCGGGTGACTGACTCAAAAGAACCCGGGGGCACTCGGGCGAAGGCGGCCGGCAAGCGGCGGCAGCTGACGGCGGCCGCCGCCCGGGTCCTGCACGAGCAGGGCGTGGAGCGCACGACCATCGCCGACATCGCCCGCGCCGCCGAGGTCCCGGCGGGCAACGTGTACTACTACTTCAAGACCAAGGACGAGCTCGTCGAGGCCGCCCTCTCCGAGCACGCCTCCCACCTCGAGACCCTCACCGGCCGGCTCGATCAGCTCGCCGACCCGCGCGAACGCCTCAAGGGACTCGTCGACGCATGGGTCTCCCAGCGGGACACCGCGGCCCGCTACGGCTGCCCCACCGGCACCCTCGCCGCGGAGCTCGACAAACGGGCCGAGGGCGGCCTCGACCTCACGGCCGGCCGGGTCATCCGCCTGCTGCTGGAGTGGGTGGAGGCGCAGTACCGCCAGATCGGCGTGGCCGACCCCGAGGGCCACGCGCTGGCGCTGGTCGGCGCCTACCAGGGCATGTCGCTGCTCTCCAACGCCCTGCGCGACCCGGAGATCATGGCCCGCGAGGGAGCCCGCCTCACGCGCGAACTCGACAGCCTGGGGTGCTGAGACACCGGACGGGATCGGAGAGGTGACGTCGCGTCAGCCCGTCGTCATCTCCCACAGCAGCAGCTCCGCCGGTGAACCCGCCAGCGCCTCCAGGTCCTTCGCCTCCGTGATGCGGGCCGCGTCGCCCGGTCCCAGCTCCTCGCCGTCCAGGCGGACTTCACCGCGGACGCAATGGACGTACACGAAGGGCGCGTCGGGCACCGCCGTCCGCTCCCCCGCCGTCAGACGGCGTACGTGGAGCATGGCGCCCGCCTCGGGGACCGCGTACGGAGTGGAGTCCGCGATGCCGTGGACGATCTCGTACGACGGGTCGCCGCCCGGCTCCAGCGGGGCCAGCCACATCTGCACGAAGGCGAGCGGCTCCGAGCCGTCGTTGCGCTCCACGTGGCGGACGCCGTTCGCCGAGCTGAGGCGCTGGACATCGCCGGGGCGGACCACCGACTCGTGGCCGGCCGAGTCCCGGTGGGTCAGCTCACCCTCCACCACCCACGTGATGATCTCGGTGTGGCTGTGCGGATGCTCGTCGAAGCCCGCGCCCGGCGCGAGCCACTCCTCGTTGCAGGCGATCACCACGCCGAAGCGGAGGTTGTCAGGGTCGTAGTGCGGGCCGAAGGAAAAGGCGTGGAGCGAGGAGATCCCGGCCGCCGGGTCCCCTCCGCGGTAGCGCTCGTCGGCGCGGCGGACGTCCATCACGTCCACCACCGTAGCCCCGGCCGGGCGCCCTCCCCGCGCTTACTTGCGACCCGCCGCCGCACACCTCCGTCCTGATAAGGCAGTCTTGTCCCGTGCCCGAACCCGAATCCAGCAATACCGAACGCCCAGCGCATGCCATCCACGCGCACTCCGCGACCCTGAAGCGGCTGGAGAAGTCGTCCGGCAGTCTCGCCGCCCAGGCCATCGCGCGGATGGACGAGACGCTGCCGTGGTACCGGGCCATGCCCCCGGAGAACCGTTCCTGGATCGGTCTCGTCGCCCAGGCCGGTATCGCGGCCTTCACCGAGTGGTTCCGGCACCCCGACGCCCCGCAGGCCATCTCCACCGATGTGTTCGGGACCGCTCCCCGCGAGCTGACCAGGGCCATTACCCTGCGCCAGACCGTCGAGATGGTGCGCACCACCATCGAGGTCATGGAGAGCGCGATCGACGAGGTCGCCGCTCCCGGTGACGAGTCCGTGCTGCGCGAGGCCCTGCTCGTGTACGCCCGCGAGATCGCCTTCGCCACCGCCCAGGTGTACGCGCAGGCGGCGGAGGCACGGGGTGCCTGGGACGCCCGGCTCGAATCGCTCGTCGTGAACGCGGTGCTCTCCGGTGAGGCCGATGAGGGTGCCGTCTCCCGGGCCGCGGCCCTCGGCTGGAATTCTCCCGAACATGTCTGCGTGGTGCTGGGTACGGCGCCCGACGGTGACAGCGAGCTGACGGTCGAGGCGATCCGGCGGGCCGCCCGGCACGCCAAGCTGCAGGTACTGACCGGTGTGCTCGGCGATCGGCTCGTCGTCATCGCGGGCGGCAACGACAACCCGCTCGCCGTCGCCAAGTCGCTGATCGGCCCGTACGCCGCCGGGCCCGTCGTCGCCGGGCCGATCGTGCCCGATCTGCTCGCCGCGACCCGGTCCGCGCAGGCCGCCGCCGCCGGACTCAAGGCGTGTTTCGCCTGGCAGGACGCCCCGAGGCCGGTTCTGGCGGACGATCTGCTGCCGGAACGCGCGATCGCCGGAGACCCGTCCGCCCGCGAGCAGCTGGTGGAGGAGATCTACAGACCGCTGGAGGAGGCCGGCTCCGCGCTCCTGGAGACGCTCAGCGTCTATCTGGAACAGGCGAGCAGCCTCGAAGGCGCGGCCCGGATGCTGTTCGTCCATCCCAACACCGTGCGCTACCGGCTCCGACGTGTGACTGACGTCACCGGCTGGTCGCCTTCGGATGTACGCTCCGCGTTCACGCTGCGGATCGCGCTGATCCTGGGACGTCTGGCCGATGGAGATCCCCAAACCTAGCCTTTTGTCGGGGACCTACAATTCCCCCTCGTGTTCTTCGTCCCTGTCCCCACGGGCGGCCGTGGCCGTCCACAAGAGAGAGTGTGAGAGTGCTCGTACTCGTCGCTCCCGGCCAGGGCGCTCAGACGCCCGGCTTCCTGACTCCTTGGCTCGACCTTCCCGGGGCCGCCGACCGCCTCGCCGCGTGGTCGGACGCCATCGGGCTCGACCTCACCCACTACGGCACGCAGGCCGACGCGGACGCGATCCGGGACACGGCTGTCGCGCAGCCGCTCCTCGTCGCCGCCGGTCTCCTGTCGGCCTCGGCACTCGGTGACATCAACCCCGGTGCCGTCGCGGGCCACAGCGTCGGAGAGATCACCGCAGCCGCCTTCGCGGGAGTGCTCGACGACACCGACGCGCTGCAGCTCGTACGCAAGCGGGGCCTGGCGATGGCCGACGCCGCCGCCGTCACGCAGACCGGTATGTCGGCGCTGCTCGGCGGGGACCCCGAGACGACGGTCCCGCACCTGGAGAAGCTCGGCCTGACCCCGGCGAATGTGAACGGCGCGGGCCAGATCGTGGCCGCCGGCACGCTGGAGGAGCTGGCCGCCCTGGAGGCGGACAAGCCCGAGGGCGTACGTCGTGTCGTGCCCCTGAAAGTGGCGGGCGCGTTCCACACTCACCACATGACTCCGGCGGTCGACGCGCTGGCCGAGGCCGCCGCGGGCCTGGACCCGGCGGACCCGCTGATCACCTATGTGTCGAACAAGGACGGCCAGGCCGTGACGGCCGGCTCCGACGTGCTGGCGCGTCTGATCGGCCAGGTCGCCAACCCGGTCCGCTGGGACCTGTGCATGGAGACCTTCAAGGAGCTCGGCGTGACCGCGCTGGTCGAGGTGTGCCCCGGCGGCACCCTGACCGGACTGGCCAAGCGCGCGCTGCCCGGCGTCGCCACGCTGGCGCTGAAGACCCCCGACGACCTCGACGCCGCTCGCGAGCTCATCGCAGAGCACAGTGCCTGAGAAGGAGCCCCAGAGCATGTCGAAGATCAAGGCACCCAAGGGCGCTCCCTTTGCCCGCATCCTCGGCGTCGGCGGCTACCGCCCCGTCCGGGTCGTGCCCAACGAGGTGATCCTGGAGACGATCGACTCGTCCGACGAGTGGATCCGCTCGCGCTCCGGCATCGAGACCCGGCACTGGGCGAACGATGAGGAGACCGTCGCCGCGATGTCGATCGAGGCGTCCGGCAAGGCCATCGCCGACGCCGGGATCAACGCCGACCAGATCGGCGCCGTGGTCGTCTCCACCGTGTCGCACTTCAGCCAGACCCCGGCCGTCGCCACCGAGATCGCCGACAAGCTCGGCACGAACAAGGCCGCCGCCTTCGACATCTCCGCCGGCTGCGCGGGCTTCGGCTACGGCCTCACCCTCGCCAAGGGCATGATCGTCGAGGGTTCGGCGGAGTACGTCCTCGTCATCGGCGTGGAGCGGCTGTCGGACCTCACCGACCTGGAGGACCGCGCGACGGCCTTCCTGTTCGGTGACGGTGCGGGCGCCGTCGTCGTGGGCCCCTCCGAGGAGCCGCACATCGGTCCCACCGTGTGGGGCTCCGAGGGCGACAAGGCGGGCACGATCAAGCAGACGGTGCCGTGGGACCGTTTCCTCCCCTCCTCTCGACTTCGCTCGAGCGGAGAGACCCCCACCGGCGACGTCTCGGAGCTTCCGCTCGACTCCAAGGGCGAGATCAAGTTCCCTGCGATCACGCAGGAGGGCCAAGCGGTGTTCCGCTGGGCCGTGTTCGAGATGGCGAAGGTCGCTCAGCAGGCGCTGGACGCGGCCGGAATCACCCCGGACGACCTGGATGTCTTCATTCCCCACCAGGCCAACGAGCGGATCATCGACTCGATGGTGAAGACGCTGAAACTGCCGGCGCATGTCACGGTCGCCCGCGACGTACGCACCACCGGCAACACCTCGGCCGCCTCGATCCCGCTCGCGATGGAGCGGCTCCTGGCGACCGGTGAGGCGAAGAGCGGCGACACCGCGCTCGTCATCGGCTTCGGGGCGGGTCTCGTGTACGCCGCCACGGTCGTTACCCTCCCCTAGGCACACCGTCCGGATCATCTCCGGCCGGAGTACCGCCACACCCTCTGGATACATACCGAAGGAGCGCCTGACATGGCCGCCACTCAGGAAGAGATCGTCGAAGGTCTCGCCGAGATCGTGAACGAGATCGCCGGGATCCCCACCGAGGACGTCCAGCTGGACAAGTCCTTCACCGACGACCTGGACGTCGACTCGCTGTCCATGGTCGAGGTCGTCGTCGCCGCCGAAGAGCGCTTCGACGTCAAGATCCCGGACGACGACGTCAAGAACCTCAAGACCGTCGGCGACGCGACGAACTACATCCTCAAGCACCAGGCCTGATCTTCCGATCACCTGGGCTGAAGGCCCGGTTCACCCGGGCTGACAGCCCTTGGTTCGCCTGGGCTGTATGCCCCGCCACCCGGCGGTGGCGCCGCTGAATCCTCGTATCCGTTGGAGAAAGAATTCCCGTGAGCCCGACCAATCGCACCGTGGTCGTCACCGGTATCGGCGCAACCACACCGCTGGGTGGCGACGCAGCCTCTACCTGGGAGGGCCTGGTCGCCGGACGTTCCGGTGTCCGCGCCCTGGAGCAGGAGTGGGCCGCCGATCAGGCGGTCCGCATCGCGGCGCAGATCGCCGTGGAGCCGGGCGAGGTCATTCCCCGCCCGCAGGCCCGCCGCCTGGACCGCTCGGCGCAGTTCGCGCTGATCGCGGCCAAGGAGGCCTGGGCGGACGCCGGTTACACCGACAAGGCGGGCGAGGACCCGAACGTCGACCCCGACCGGCTCGGCGCGGTCATCGCCTCCGGCATCGGCGGCGTGACGACCCTGCTCGACCAGTACGACGTGCTGAAGGAGAAGGGCGTACGCCGTGTCTCCCCGCACACCGTGCCGATGCTGATGCCGAACGGCCCGTCCGCCAATGTGGGCCTCTCCGTCGGCGCCCGCGCCGGTGTGCACACCCCGGTCTCCGCCTGCGCCTCGGGCGCCGAGGCCATCGGCTATGCCATCGAGATGATCCGCACCGGCCGTGCCGACGTCGTCGTCGCCGGTGGCACCGAGGCGGCCATCCACCCGCTGCCCATCGCCGCCTTCGGCAACATGATGGCGATGTCCAAGAACAACGACGACCCGCAGGGTGCCTCGCGCCCCTACGACGTCGCCCGTGACGGCTTCGTCCTCGGTGAGGGCGCCGGCGTCCTCGTCCTGGAGTCGGCCGAGCACGCCGCCAAGCGCGGCGCCCGGGTCTACGCGGAGGCGGTCGGCCAGGGCATCTCGGCCGACGCCCACGACATCGTGCAGCCGGAGCCCGAGGGCCGCGGCATCTCGCACGCCCTGCAGAACCTGCTCGACAACACCGACCTGGACCCGGCCGAGATCGTGCACGTCAACGCGCACGCGACCTCGACGCCGGCCGGTGATGTGGCCGAACTGAAGGCCCTGCGCAAGGTGTTCGGCGACGACGCCGACCACATGGCGGTGTCCGCCACCAAGTCGATGACGGGTCACCTGCTCGGTGGCGCGGGCGGCGTGGAGTCGGTCGCGTCCGTGCTCGCGCTGTACCACCGGATCGCGCCGCCGACCATCAACGTCGACAACCTCGACCCCGAGGCGGAGGCTGCCGCCGACATCGTCCGCGGTGAGGCGCGCAAGCTCCCCGTCGAGGGACGGATCGCTGCCCTCAACGACTCGTTCGGGTTCGGTGGGCACAACGTGGTGCTGGCGTTCCGTAGCGTCTGACGCCGGGTTCCCCAGCGTCTGACGCCGGGTTCCCTCTGCTGAACGGCGTGTGGCCCGTACTCCTTGCCGGGAGTACGGGCCACACGCCGTTCGCTGTTCGGTCGTCCGCCGAGTGCGGATCGCATGGGGCTGGTCGCGCAGTTCCCCACGCCCCTTGGGCGCGCTCCCCCCACAGGACGTTCGCCGGTCAGACCACCTGGTGGAGCCAGCGGACCGGGGCGCCCTCGCCCGCGTATCGGAAGGGTTCCAACTCGTCGTCCCAGGGCTTGCCGAGGAGCTTGGCGAGTTCGGCCTCGAGGTCGGTTTCGCCTCGCTGGGCGCGGAGGAGGGCGGCGCGCAGGCGGTCCTCGGGGATCAGGATGTCGCCGTGGATTCCGGTGACCGCGTGGAAGATGCCGAGCTCGGGGGTGCAGCTGTAGCGCTCGCCCTCGGCCGTGGGGCACGGCTCGGCGGTGACCTCGAAGCGCAGCATCTGCCAGCCGCGCAGCGCGGAGGCGAGCTTGGAGGCGGTGCCGACCTCGCCCTTCCAGGAGAACTCGGATCTCCAGGTGCCCGGTGAGGCGGGCTGCCGGATCCAGTCGAGGTTCACACGCGTACCGAGCACCCCCGCGACCGCCCACTCGACGTGTGGGCACAGCGCGCGGGGCGCGGAGTGCACGTAGAGAACTCCACGTGTCGTCACTGGGGCCTCCGGACAGAGCGAGACATCTTGTAACTTAGCGGAACGGCAGTGGCGGGGCGGCCACGGGGCGAGGCTACCGTGCGGCGGCGCAAGGAGTGTGACGTACCGTCGGTCCCGACGCCTGGAAACACCGAGGTTTCACCCAACGGGACGCGCGTGCTGACCGACCGTGTCCAAGGTGTGGCGATCGACCCTGCACATCGAACGAGGGGACCAGGGGATGCGGAACCGCAGTCACCGTTCACGGGCCGTCCTCGCCGTCGCGGCGGCGGCTCTGCTGGGTGTCGCCGGGTGCGACGCCTCCGGTGGCAACTCCCCGGCGCCAAGAGGTACGACGGCCAACGCGCTGCCCTCCCCGAAGCCCACGCCCAGCTGGGACCGCAGCCCGCAGTCGGTGGCCGCGGTCGGGGACTCCATCACCCGCGGCTTCGACGCGTGCGCCGTGCTGACGGACTGCCCGGAGGCGTCGTGGGCGACGGGCAGCGACCCGAAGGTCCGCAGTCTCGCCGTACGGCTGCTCGGCACGGCCGGGGCCGCCGAGCGCAGTTGGAACTACGCGGTGACCGGTGCACGGATGGAGGACCTGCCCGGTCAGATGGCGCAGGCCGCGACCAAGGAGCCGGAGCTGGTCACGGTGATGGCGGGCGCCAATGACGCCTGCCGCTCGTCCGCCTCGGCGATGACCTCCGTCACCGACTTCCGCACCGAGTTCGAGGACGCGATGCAGACACTGCGCAGCGCCCTGCCCAAGACTCAGGTGTACGTGTCGAGCGTGCCGGACCTGAAGCGGCTGTGGTCCCAGGGCCGCACCAACCCGGTGGGCAAGCAGGTGTGGAAGCTGGGCATCTGCCCCTCGATGCTGGACGACGCGGACATCCTGGATTCGGCGGCGACCCTGCGGCGCGCCCGGGTGCAGGACCGGGTGGAGGCGTACAACGAGGTCCTTCGGGAGGTCTGTGCCAAGGACCGGCACTGCCGCTTCGACGGGGGCGCGGTCTTCGACTACCGCTTCGGCACGGACCAGTTGAGCCACTGGGACTGGTTCCACCCGAGCAAGGACGGCCAGGCCCGGCTGGCGGAGATCGCTTACCGCATGGTGACGGCGGAGAAGCCGGTGGCCTGACCGCTCCCGCGCAGATCATTGGCCTAGGCTTTCGATCATGCACAGCGAACTCTTCGGCACCCTTTCCGACGGCACCCCGGTCCATCGCTGGACACTGGAGCGGTCCGGCGTGCGGGTGCGGGTCCTGACGTACGGCGGGATCGTGCAGTCGGTCGAGGTTCCCGACCGAGGGGGGTCCCCCCGCTCGAGCGAAGTCGAGAGTGGGGGAAGGCGGCCCGTGGACGTGGTGCTGGGGTTCCCGGACCTGGCGGGCTACCTCGCCCATCCGGAGCCGTACCTCGGTGCGCTGGTCGGGCGGTACGCCAACCGCATCGCGGGCGGCCGCTTCCCGCTCGACGGTCAGACCTGCCACCTCGCCCGGAACAACGGGCCCAACTCCCTGCACGGCGGCGAGCTCGGCTTCGACAAGCGTGTGTGGGACGCCGATCCGGTCGAGCACGGCGTGCGGCTGACGCGGGTCAGCCCGCACGGCGAGGAGGGCTTCCCGGGCCGTCTGGAGGTCTCGGCGACGTACAGCCTCGACGAGGACGGCGCGCTGCAGATCGCCTACGAGGCGGTCACCGACGCGCCGACCGTGGTGAACCTGACGAACCACACCTACTGGAACCTGAGCGGTTCGGGAAGCGCGAGCGGGCACGAACTCCACATCGCCGCCTCGCGGTTGACGCCGGTGGACGCCGACCTCATCCCGACCGGGGAGCTCGCCCCCGTCGAGGGCACACGCTTCGACTTCCGGCAGACGCGGAGGGTCGGTGCCGGGTACGACCACAACTTCGTGCTCGACAAGGGGGTCACGGCGGCGGCGGCCGAGGTCGCGGAGCTGCACGACCCCGCCTCCGGGCGCGTGCTGACCGTGGCGACCACCGAACCGGGGCTGCAGCTCTACACCGCGGACCACCTGGGCGACCCCTTCGCGGCGGGCGACGGCATCGCCCTGGAGGCGCAGCACTTCCCCGACTCCCCGAACCGGCCGGAGTTCCCGAGCACGGAGCTGCGGCCGGGCGGGGTGTACAGGTCGCAGACCCGCTTCGGATTCGGCGTGCGCGACTAGGCGCTCCGGCGGCCAGGCGTTCCCGCGGCCAGGCGTTCGGGCGGCCAGGCGCTCCCGCGGCTAGGCGCTTTCGCCGCGCATCCGCTTGGTCGCCTTGCCGAGGATCGACATGGCGCCCAGGCAGATCGCGGTGACGGTGCCGCCGACGGCGATGGGGAGCGGGTCGAAGCCCTTGATCCCGTTGAAGAGGATCAGCGCCCCCAGCGCCATGATGATGGAGTACAGGCTCTGGCCGACCCGGGCACCGGCCGGAACGACCTGGAGCAGCTGCGGGATGGTCGTCGCGGCGGCGATCCCCATGCCGAGCGGCATGAACACGGCGAGCATCAGCCCGCCGAAGCCGAACGAGTTCCCGTACGCGCCCCAGTCGGCACCCTTGACGAGCAGATAACCGGCGGCGCTCAGGGACAGCAGGACCAGGACGCCGTTGACGTACGCGGCCTGCGTGGCGGCCTTGCGGGCGCTCGGCAGGTGCGCGGCCGGGGAGCGCCAGGCGTCCGGGGTGAGCCGGCGCAGCTGCTCCTTGAGACCCCGCGCCTTCAGCAGGGCCAGCACGCCGACGACCAGGCCGACGAGGCCGAGCGCGGTCCCGGCGAAGCCGATCGGCTTCTCGGTGATGCCGTAGTGGGCGCCGCCGAAGGTCAGCGGGATGCCCAGGACGAAGCCGAACGCGTACACCTTGCTGGTCTGCTGGATCTTCAGCACCAGCTCGCGCTGACCGGCGCTCAGATTCGGGTCCAGCGTCATCCGGGCGTCGCCCAGGTTCTGCTGAGGGACCATCGACTGCTGGGGCCCCGGCTGAGGCGGGTAGGGCTGGGACGGCTGTTGGGGGTATCCCTGCTGCGGGGGGTACGGCTGTTGCGAGGGGTACGGCTGTTGCGAGTGGCCTTGCTGGGGCGGATACGGCTGTTGCGAGTGGCCTTGCTGGGGCGGATACGGCTGCTGCGAGTGGCCTTGTTGAGGCGGATACGGCTGCTGCGAGTGGCCTTGCTGGGGCGGATACGGCTGCTGCGAGTGGCCTTGTTGAGGCGGGTACGGCTGCTGCGGATAGCCCTGTTGAGGCGGGTACGGACCTTGCTGCTGACCTGGGTACATGCGCTTCTCCCCCGAACCGGCGTGTGTCGGCCCGCGAGTCTGCCACAGGTGTCCGAAAAGCCACGAGCCCCGGCCCGGAGGTCAGGTTCCGGACCGGGGCTGCTCGGTGGGGAGCTTGTCCCGGATCAGACGTTAATCGCCGCCGCGACCCGGCGGTCGTTGATCGAGCGGCCCACCTGAACCTCGTACGAACCCTTCACAAACGCCCACGCTCTGGCGTTCTCGTCCCAGATCTCGAACGCGCGGCGCGGGAGTTCCACGACGGCCTCGGCGCTCTCGCCCACTCCGGCCTCGACGCCCGCGAATCCGGCGAGCCAGCGGGCGGGCCGCTCGGCGTCGGCCTCCACCGGGGCCAGGTAGACCTGGACGACCTCGCGCCCGGCGCGCTCACCGGAGTTCCGCACACGGATCGTGACGGTCGTCCCGCTGATCTCGAGGGACTCGTACGCCCACTCGGTGTAGCCGAGGCCGTGCCCGAAGGGGTACGAGGGGGTCTTCCCCTCCTTCTCCCAGGCGCGGTAGCCGACGAACACGCCTTCGGTGTAGGGGAGCCGGCCGCCGGCCGGGACCACCTGGGTGACCGGGGCGTCCGCGAAGGAGCCCCAGGTGCTGGGCAGCCGGCCGCCCGGCTCGTGCGCGCCGGTGAGCACGTCCGCGAGCGCGGCGCCGCCCTCCTGGCCGGGAAACCAGCTCAACAGCACGGCGGCGACCTCGTCGCGCCACGGCAGTTCCACCGGGGAGCCGGAGTTGACGACCACGACGGTGTTCGGGTTGGCGGCGGCGACGGCGTGCACCAGCTCGTCCTGGCGGCCCGGGAGCCGGAGGTCCTTGCGGTCGTAGCCCTCGGACTCGACGCGGTCGGTGGTGGCGACCACGACGACCGCGCTGTCGGCGGCGCGGGCGGCCTCGACGGCCTCGGCGATCAGCTCGTCCGCGTCGCGCTGCGGCTCCTGGTGGGCGAGCGCGAAGCCGACGACCTTCATCGGGATGCCCTCGGGAAGGGTGACCACGTGGGTGAGGGAGACCTCGACCGGCTCACCCGCGGTCAGTTCGGCCTGGGCGCGGGGCACCGGAGCGCCGAAGAACGCCTCGAAGGGGTCGTCCTTGTCGGAGCGCTGGGCGTCATCGAAGTACGTCGTGCCGTCGACGGTGAGGGTGAAGGCGCCCAGGCCCTTGATGCCGAAGGTGTGCGGGCCGCCGTCGCGCGGTGTGAAGGTGCCTGTCAGCTCGACGGTGTGCAGAGTGTCGTGGGTGACGCCCTCGGGGAGGTCGTCACCCATCCACTGGATCTGGCCGTTGGGCGCGGAGCCGGAGCCGATGATCTCGCCGTTCGCGTCGCGGCAGACGGCGCGCAGTTCGAACCCCTTGTCGGCGACGGCGAGTTCCTCGGTCGGGTCGGCGCCGACGGCGTACGTCAGGCTGCCCTCGGGGAGGGCGGCGGTGAGGCCGTCGAGGGGCGAGACGATCCGGGCGGGAAAGACGGTGGCGGAACCGCCGCCGAGGACGCGGGCGTCGCGGGCTGCGGCACCGATGAGGGCGACGGTGCCGGGCTTCAGCGGGAGGGCCCGCCGTTCGTTCCGTACGAGGACGAAGGCGCGGCGGGCGATCTCGCGGGCCAGCGCCTCGCCGTCGATGGGGGCGGGCGGCTCGGTCACGACCGGCTCGGCACCCTCCAGGATGCCGACGCGGGCGGCCAGCCGGAGCACGTTGCGGACGGCCTCGTCGACCTTGGCCTCCTCGACCTCGCCGGCACGCACGGCGGCGGCGAGCGGTGCGCCGTACACGGTCTGCGGGCCGGGCATGGCGACGTCGAGGCCGCCCTCGATGTCGGCGGTGGTCGAGCGGGCGGCCATCCAGTCGGAGACGTTGAAGCCGTCGAAGCCCCATTCACCGCGCAGGATCTCGTTCACGAGATAGCGGTGCTCGGTCATCGTGGTGCCGTTGACCGAGTTGTAGGCGGTCATGATGCCCCAGGGGTGGGCGTTCTCGACGATGGCCTCGAAGGGGGCCAGGTAGAGCTCGCGCAGGGCGCGTTCGGAGACCACGTTGTCGACCGTGAAACGGTCGGTCTCGGCGTCGTTCGCGACGAAGTGCTTGACGGTGGTGCCGACGCCGCCGGACTGCACGCCTTGCACGTAACCGCTGCCGATCCGGCCGGTCAGATACGGGTCCTCGCTGTACGCCTCGAAGTGGCGCCCGCCGAGCGGGGAGCGGTGCAGGTTGACGGTCGGGGCGAGCAGGACGTGGACCTTCTTGCGGCGGGCCTCCTGGGCGAGCAGGGCGCCGGCACGGCGGGCGAGGGCCGGGTCCCAGGTGGCGGCGAGCGCGGTCGGGGACGGGAGCGCGATGGACGGGTCGTCCGCCGTCCAGTGGACTCCGCGGACGCCGATCGGACCGTCTGACATGACCAGGGACTTCAGCCCGATCTCGGGGAGCGCGGGCAGCGTCCACATGCCCTGGCCGGACAGCAGCCTCGCCTTCGCGTCCAGGTCGAGCTTGCCGAGGGCCGCCTCGACGATGGCCTCGCGCGCCCGGTCGGCCGCGACGACCGCTTCGCGGGCCTGATCGGCCGCATCCCCGGCCTTGGTCCCCGCGCTCTCCGCTGTTTCCGCCACGGCGGCACCTCCTCGTTGAAGTCCTTGGACGCCTTCATCCTGCACCCGCTACCTGTAGAGCGGTAGGTTTCGTAACCTTGCCGTTATATTCAGGGTGATCGGATGCCGTACGGTGACGCCATGAGCACCAGGGCCAGAAGCGAGGAGCGGCGCGCGGAGATCGTCCGGGCGGCCCTGGAGGTGATCGCCGAGCGTGGCTACCGGGGCGCGAGCCTGGCCGCGGTCGCGGAGCGCGTAGGGCTGACCCAGCAGGGGCTGCTGCACTACTACCCGACGAAGGACGCCCTGCTCGTCGCGGTCCTCGAGGAGCGCGACCAGTGGGACGCCGTGCCGGACACCCAGTGGCGGGTCGATCTGCTCGCCTCACTGGTCGAGTACAACGCCATGCGGCCCGGGATCATCCAGACCTTCTCGGCGCTGCTCGGCGAGAGCGTCACGGAGGGGCATCCGGCGCGCGAGTACTTCACCGAGCGGTACGCCCGGGTGCGCGCGAACATGGCGGCCGTGCTGCGCGCCGAGTACGGGGAGCGGCTGCCGAACGGGCTCACGCCCGAGCGCACCGCCCCCCTGCTCGTGGCGGTGATGGACGGACTGCAGTACCAGTGGCTGCTGGATCCCGAGTCGGTGGACATGCCGGGGGCGTTCCGGGACTTTCTCGCACTGCTGGGAGAGACCTGAAGCACCGACTGCCGTCTCATTGACGCCAGGTGACGGCGAGCGTCGTGCTCACGGCGTCACTGATGCCAGATGACGACTCTTGCCCACGGCCTCATTGACGCCAGATGGCGGCGAGCATCCTGTTGACGGCCTCACTGATGCCAGATGACGGCGAGCATCCTGTTGACGGCCTCACTGATGCCAGATGACGGCAAGCGTCTTGCTCACGGCGCAGACCGCGGCGAAGACGACCGCCCAGACGAATGCCCCGGCGAGCACCAGGGCGACCACGCCGGCCCCGAACCAGAGCAGCTCGAAGCCGACGCGGCCTCCGCCGCGCGTCTTGTACCTCGCCTTCGGCGAGCCGAACAGCGCCCACAGCGCGATCAGCACGGCCGGTGCGCCGAGGCCGAGGAGCCAGCCGAGCGGCGTGGCCACGTCGCGAGTGAACCCCCAGTACCCGGCGGCCGCGAGGGCGCCGAGTTCGATGAGGAAGAGCACGCCCAGGTTCGCTGCCTTCATGCGCGGCAGTATCACCCGGAGCGGATCACTCCGACCCCGGAACGGATCACTCCGTCCCGGTCACCGCGGCCACCACCTCGACCTCGATCAGAGCGTCCGGCTTGAAGAGGCGGGAGGCCTCGAAGGTCATGCTGGTGGGTGCGGTGCCGGTGAGGAACTCCCGGCGTACGGCGCCGTATTCAGCGAGCTTGTCGATGTCGGTCAGGTACGTACGGATGTTGATGATGTCGGCGAGGGTCGCGCCGTGCGCCTTGAGCAGAGCGTCGATGGCCTCGAAGACGCCGCGGCTCTGAGCGGCCATGTCCGCGCCGTCCGCCACCTGGCCGGAGAGATACAACAGCACACCACCGCCCGGGAGTTCGACGCGGGCGACCTGGGAGTAGTAGGCGTTGGCGGGCTGGGGCGCGGAGGCCGGGTTGCCCAACGTGATCTGCACGGCGTTCCTTCAGCTCGATCGACGGATGTGGGTGACGGCCTCGGCGATGTCCGCGCGGGCGATGTCCGGGTCCGCGGCGGCTCGCCTGAAGTGCTCCAACGTCGCCTCCATGAGCGGGAGTCGGGCCTCCTTGGCCGCCAGGCCGGCGTCCTTGACAGCGAGCGAGGTGTCGAAGTGCACGCCCTCGGCGAAGGCGCGGGCGGCGGCGCCGCCGAGCGGGCCGTTCGCGAGGGCGGCGCGGGCGGCGCCCTCGTCGATGCCCAGCGCGTCCGCGAGGACCATGATCTCGGCGACGAGGGCGACTCCGCCGAGTACGGCGGCGTTCACGAGGAGCTTGAGCGCGGCGCCGGAGCCGAGCGGTCCGGTGCGGGTGACGGTGCCGAAGTGCGCCAGCACATGCTCGACAGGGGCCGCATCACCGCCCGCAAGGATGCCGAGTCGGCCGGCCGCGGCCTTGTCGGTGCTGCCCGCCACGGGCGCGTCGATGAGCGTCACGCCCTCCCCGAGCCGGGCGGCCAGCTCCTTGATCACGTCCGGGCCGACCGTGGACATCTCCACCCAGTACGCGCCTGGGCGCAGTTGCGGCACGATCGCGTCCGCGACCGCGTCGAGCGCGGCCGGGTCGGCGAGCATCGTGATGACCACGTCCGCATCCCGTGCCGCCTCGGCCGGGGAGGCGGCGAGGGCGGCCCCCTCGGCGACGAACGGCTCCGCCTTCGCGGCGGTGCGGTTCCAGACCGTCAACGGGTGGCCGGTATCGAGCAGTTGGCGTGCCATCGCGGCGCCCATGTGGCCGAGTCCGAGAAAAGCGATCTTTTCCATGCCTTCGACGCTAGGCACCCCCAGGTGATGCGACAAGCGAATGTCTAGCATGTGCGTCATGCAGAACTCGCATGACACTCGGATGGTCGGCGGCGTCGAGGCCAGGGATCGACAGCACGACGTACCCGATCTCTCGACCGTCTGGCTGCGGGTCTTCCTCGAAGTCGCCCGGCACGGTTCGTTCACCGTGGCCGCGCGGACGCTCGGGTGGACGCAGTCCGCGGTGTCGCGGCAGATCTCCTCGCTGGAGGCGTCGCTCGGCGGGGCGCCGCTCTTCGACCGGCTGGCCCGGGGCGTACGGCTGACGGAGGCCGGGCGGGTCCTCGTACCGCACGCCGAGTCGGTGGTCGAGCGGCTGCACGGCGCGGGGCGGGAGCTCGCCGCGGTGCGGAAGGTGGCGGGCGGGCGGCTGCGGGTGGGCGCCTTCGCCACGGCGGACGCGGCGCTCGTGCCACGAGCCATCGCGGCGTTCCGCGCCCGCCATCCCGGGGTCCGACTCACCCGCGAGGAGGGCTTCACCCCCGCGCTCCTGGACCGGCTGACGGCCGACCACCTCGACCTGGCGGTCGTCTCGACGACGGGCCGCGCCCCGCTGGACGCCTACACCCTGCACCACCTGCTCGACGAGTCGCTGTACGTCGCCGTCCCCGCCGGCCATCCGCTCTCCGCCGAGCCCTCCGTGCGTCTTCCCCAACTCGCCGACGCCGACTGGATATCCGGCGGGTCCCGCCCCGAGGGCACCCTGCTCGACGCGGCCCTGCGGCACGGGTTCCGCCCACGCGTCGCACATGTCGTGGCCGAGTGGACCGCCAAGCAGGGGTACGTCGCCGCCGGTCTCGGAGTGACCCTGATCCCGGCGCTCGCCGCGGAGTCCGTACGGCCCGACATCGCGCTGCTCCCGGTGCTCGACGAGGACGCGCCGGCCCGCGCGGTGTACGCGGCGACGGTGCGCGGGCGGTCCCTGGCGCCGGCGGCCGAGGCGTTCCTGGCCGCGCTGCGGGACTCGGCCGCCAGGATTCCCGGCACCAGGACGACTTGATCCGGACACCAAGGGCACCGGGACCAGAGGGACTTCATCAGGCCGCCCCGGTGCCGCACCCGTCACGCACCATGGCGTACGCCCCAGCCGTCACGGGATACTTCCGCCGTCCGGAAGCACCCCACTGCGACGGAAGGCCCGAACTCCCTTGACTCACCTACGCGTTCGGATCGGCGTACTCGGACTGGCCCTGCTCGCGGGTCTGACGGCCACGCCCAGCGCGTCGGCCGCCGACACCTCCACCGTCGAGGAACAACGGCTCGACGGGACGGCACCCCAGGAGATCCTGCGGCGTTCCGGATTCGACACCGTGGCACCGACGTTCGCGCGGGCGCTGGGCAGGGCGGACTCCTACGAGCAGGCCCGGCATGTCGTCGTACAGCAGGGCGCGCGACTGTGGCGGCGGGCCGTCGACCGGGCGCAGGGCCGGGGTCCGGCGGGCGGTGACCTGAGCCGGGACGACGACCGGCCGCTGTACTGGGCGCGGCTCGGCATGTCGCGTGAAGTACGTCGGTGGGAGCCGGAATTCGGCCTTTCCGCAACCCAACGCACCGAACTTCTGGACGCGTTGGAACGGAACTCGCGTGGCCAGAATGCCATCCGTTACCCGCACGCCAAGGGTGTGAAGCGGATTCTGGTCACCGGTTTCGACCCGTTCACGCTGGACCGCGACATCCGGATCTCCAATCCCTCCGGGGCCACCGCGCTCGCCCTCGACGGCACGACGATCCAGACGGCGGACGGTCCGGCGCGCGTCGAGACGGCCATGTTCCCGGTCCGCTGGCAGGACTTCACCGGGGGCACGGTGGAGCGCACGCTGCGGCCGTATCTGCCGCACGTGGACCTGTTCACCACGGTCAGCCAGGGCCGCGTCGGCCGCTTCGACGTGGAGCGGACCAACGGGGCCTGGCGGGGCGGCTACCCGGACAATCTGAACCTCTCGGTGACCGAGACGGTCCCGGTCACCGACCCGGCCTCGCAGCCGCAGTGGACGTCGACGACACTCCCGTACCAGGACATCGTCGCCGCGGACACCGGCCGCTTCCCGGTGTACGACAACACACCGGTGACCGAGATCCCGGCGGGCCGGACGGATCCGGTCGTACGCCCCGACGGCCCGACCCCGGGTTCCACGGCCCGCGCCGGGGGCGGCGGCAACTACCTCTCCAACGAGATCGCCTACCGCGCGACGCTGCTCCGCGACCGCCTCGGGCTGCACTCCACACTCCCCGGAGGGCATGTGCACACGCCGGTGCTGCAGTTCGGCACGGGCAACACGGACCCGGCGACCGGGACGATCACCGATCCGGAGTTCGTGCGGAACCGGCTGGACATCATCGCTCAGGTACGGGCGATCCTGACGGTGGCGGTGGACGCGACTGCCACCGCTTCGGCGCCCGCTCCGGCTCCGGCTCCGGCTCCGGCTAGTGCGACGGAGCGAACGCGAGGCTGATGCCGAGCCCGGCCAGGACCGATCCGATGACCTTGTTCAGGACCTTCTGGCCGCGCAGCATCAGCGTGCGCATCCGGTCGTGCGAGAAGAAGACCGCGACGACGCCGAACCACAGCAGGTGGGCGAAGGACATGAACAGCCCGTAGCCCACCTGCTGGTAGACCGGGGTGCCGGGGCTGACCACCTGGGCGAAGGTCGAGACGACGAAGAGGGTCGTCTTGGGGTTGAGGACGTTGGTGAGGAAGCCGGTCCGCAGGGCGGCGAACGGGGTCAGGGCCGTCTTGCCGGCCAGGTCCACCTCGACGTCTCCGCGCGCACGGAAGGTCCGTACGCCGATGTAGACGAGGTACGCCGCGCCGATCAGCTTGATCACGGTGAACAGCGCGGTCGAGGACGCGATCAGGAGTCCGACGCCGAGCATCGTGTACGTCACGTGCACCAGGACGCCGGCGGCGACGCCCGTGGCGGCGAACAGCCCCGTCCGCCGGCCGTAGAGGTAGCTGTTGCGGACGACCATGGCGAAGTCGGCGCCGGGGGCGATGACGGCCAGGACCGTGATGACGGCGACGGCGAGTATCTCGGTCACGGGGTGGCTCCCTCCTCGGGGGCATCTGCGGTTTCAGGGTCGTCCTCGGTCGTCTGCGTCTCCTCGCCCCGCAGATCGCGGGCCATGAGGGTGGCGCCCGCGACGGCACCGGGCATCAGGAACACCGCGACGAACGGAACCAGGAAAGCAAGGCCCAGGGGGGTGCCGAAGCCCCAGACGAGCATCTTGCGGGAGCGGAGCAGTGAGAGGCGGGCACGGAGGTCGACACCGCGGCGCTGGAGGGCCACGGCGGTGAGCTCCTCGGTGAGGAAGAACCCGGTGACGAAGAAGCCGATCACCGGGACGATCGTCTGGCCGACGAACGGGACGAAGCCGAGGCCGAAGAGGAGCACTCCCCACAGGGCCGCCCTTGCGACGATACGGAGGCTGTCCCGCGCCGAGAGCCACAGCTCCCGCCAGAGCGGGAGGCCCGACTCGGGTGCCGTGCCGTCCGGGGAGACGTCGCGGTCGACCTTCTCGGAGAGCTTCTCGTAGAAGGGCTGCCCTATGAGGAGGGTGACCGCGGTGAAGGTGAGGACGGCCAGGAGGAGGGCGAGGGCGAAAAGTACGACGGTGAGGAAGCCGCGGAAGAGGCCAGCCCAGGGGCTGGTCCAGTCGTCCGCGAAGGGGGTGGCCCAGGTGACGAAGGCCTCGCCGTACACGGCGAGGGTGACGAGCGCCGCGGCGTACAGCACGAGGGTGATGAGCCCCGGGACCAGTCCGAACTCGTACTGCTTCCCGTGCCGGGACACCCATCGCTGGCCCTGCACCAAGTAGCTGAATCCCACCCCAAGATCGCGCATGGGGGGAACTTTAGCGGGCGGTCGGTGGGGGTGCGGGTGGGCGGGTTTTTCGCCCCCTCCGCCCTGCCCCGTCCCGTAGCGGCCTTCGGCTGCGGGTGGGTGGGGGCTTGTCGCGCAGTTCCCCGCCGCCCCTTCAGGGGCGCAGCCCCTGAAGGGGCGGGAATGGGCAGGGGCGGAGGGGCGGACTACACGGGTGTGACCGCGACCACCACGCCCCGTTCCGCCGCGGGCGACACCGCTGCCGAGACACGGACGGCCGCCGCCCGGGCGACGCGCCCCGCGCGGGAGGCGCCGGCGAGGAGGACCGGCTGGAGTTGTTCGAGGCCGGAGACAAGGAGCTCCTCGCTCGCGATGAGGAGCGGGCGAGCCGCCGTCATCGCGGCGGCCGCCGCCTCCGTGAGATCGGCGAGGGGAGGCAGCCCGGCCCGCACGACCCCCGCCCCCGCCGCGGCCGCCCGCTCCGCCAGCGCCACCTGCAACGGCAGCAAGGGAGCCAGCGCGGCGGTCAACGCGTCGGCGATGCGCCGGAGTTCTGGCGACGAACTCCGCAGGACGTCCGCGGCGGCCCGTACCACCGGAGTCAGCGCGAGCAGCGCCCCCGCCGCGACCCCCGCCGCCGCGGGCAGCAGCGGCGAGGTCGCCTCCACCAGCTCCCCCAGCGCGACGGCCGCCTCTTCCACGGCGGGTTCCACCGCGTCGAGGATGGGCAGCAGACTGTCGCCCAGCGCGGCGAGCAATGCCTGCGCCGGTTCGCTCACGGGATGCACCGCCAGCGGCGCCCCACTCGTACCCAGCCGCGTCAGCGTGTCCACGATCCGGTAGAACGCCTCCTGTGCCTGCGGGGACGCGCTCGCCTCGGCCAGCTCGGCCGTCGTCTCGCGCAGGACGCGCAGCACCTCCGCCCCCGACCCGTCCCGGGGATCGAACGTGTTGACGGCGATTCTGGTGATGTTCCCCGCCGTGTCGAGCAGTTGGCCGGTGATGTCGGTCGTGTTGCGCGCCATGCGCACCACGTCCTCCCTGCTGGGGAGCGACGGGATCAACGGGATCGACGGAACCGGGGACATGGGCCCTCCTCGCCACGCGCTGCAACCGCTCGGCCGAACCTGCGGCCCGGCCCTGCCTCGCGCCGGCGCCCGCACCCAGCATGCCCCTTCCGGCCCTGCGGGGATGCGCCATCCGGGGCATCCGTGACCATCGCCGTGACGGCAACGCCCCCTTGTTGCGCAAGAGTCGAACAGGTACACCTCGCCGTACCGCTCACAGGACCCCCCTCAGGAGGTACGACGCGTGCGCCTGCCGAAGCCCCTTCCGATGCGTCTTCGCAGACCCGTCCTGATCGCCACCGTCACCGTCACCGCCGCCGGCTCGCTCCTGTTCGTCCCGCCCAGCGCCACGGCGGACCGCAAACCGCCGGTCCGCGAGGGATCCGCTCCGGCGAACGGCGCCGCCGGGGCCCCCGCGAGCGCCGCCCGCAACGCCCTCACCGCCCCCGTCACCGACCTGTCCGCAAGCGTCGGCACCGGCGGCTACCCCCGCGAGCAGGTCCTCACCCCGGACCCGGAGAACCCCGCCGACAAGTCCATCAAGCTGGGCCTGACCCCGTACCACGGCATCGCCCCGAAGCTCAACGCCCTGCAGCGGCTCGGCGACCGTGTCAGCGTCGAGGTCGCGGGCCGCTCGGCCGGCGGCCACCGGCTCTACCTCGTCACCGTCACCGCCCCGGAGAGCGCCGACGAGACCCGCGACCAGGAACGTATGCGCGAGCTCATCGAGAACGCGCCCCAGGTGGCCGCCAAGGACCCGGCCGTCAAGAAGACCTACAAAACTCCCGTCTTCTTCAACAACAACATCCACGGCAACGAGTGGGAGGGCACGGACGCCGCGCTCGAGCTGATCCAGCGGCTCGCGACCGCGCACGACGCGAAGACCACCGATCTCCTCGCTCACAGCCGCCTCTACTTCAACATCACCGCGAACCCGGACGGCCGTATCGCGGGCACCCGCGCCAACGCCAACGGCTTCGACCTGAACCGCGACTTCATCACCGCCTCGCAGCCCGAGGCGCGCGCGATGCGGCAGATCGAGATCGACAAGCAGCCGGCCGTCATGCTCGACCTGCACGGCTACGTCAACGGCACCCTCATCGAACCGACCACCCCGCCGCACGGCGAGAACTACGAGTACGACCTCTTCCTCAAGAACACCTACGCCAACGCCCTTGGCATGGAGGCCGCCGTCAACGACCTCGGCTACACCCCCGCCAAGGACGGCGTGGAACCGGCCCAGATCCCCTTCCGCGATCAGCAGGAGGGCTGGGACGACTGGCCGCCGATCTTCACACCCCAGTACGCGGCGTTCCACGGCACGGTCGCCGCGCACACCGTCGAGATCCCGCTGCCGGTGAACAACTCGGCGTACGACACCCTGCCGGTGGACGAGCTCAGGCGCCGCTCGGCCATCAACGTCGACGTCGCGGGCGCGGCCATGCGCGCGACCCTCGACTTCGCCCAGTCCCACCGGACTTCGCTGATCGCCGACCAGATCGAGGAATTCCGACGCGGAGCGACGGGCGCCGCCCAGGTGCCGGTCTCCGCCGCAACGGTCCCGGGCGTCCCGGGCATCGGCCCCGAGGACGTCTACACGACCGACTTCCCGCGCGCGTACGTCCTTCCGGCCGGCCCCGCACAGCGCTCGGCCACGGCCGCCGCCCGCCTCGTCGACCACCTCCTCGCCAATGACGTACGGGTCTCGCGCGCGACCCGTGACTTCCGCCTCGCGGGACGGTCGTACGCCAAGGGCTCGTACGTCGTCGACCTGCACCAGCCCAAACGCGGTCTCGCCAATGTGATGCTCGCGGACGGCCGGGACATCAGCGACAAGGTGTCGACGATGTACGACATCTCGGGCTGGAGCCTGGGCCGCCTGTGGGGCGCGACGGTCGAGCGCGTGCACAGCGGAAGTCTGTCCGCCGTCCCGCTGCGCGCGGTCGGCGCCGCCGCGCACGTCGGACACGTCGCTCCGCTCGGCGACCTCCGTCTGCGGCTCGACACCCCGCAGGAGATCGCGGCGCTCAACTCCCTTCTCCGACAGGGCGTTTCCGTACGCCGGAGCGCCGACGGCAGTGCGCTCGTGCCGTCGTCGGCCCGTACGAAGGCCGATGCCCTCGCTCGCGCGTACGACGTCGTCTTCGACGCGACGAGAACGACCGGCGGCACCCTCCTGCACCCCACCCGCGTCGCCGCCGCCGTCACCGCCGGTGAGCTCTTCGCCCTCCGGGAGATGAACTTCGACGTGGTCCCGGTGTCCACGGCGATCCTCAACGCCGGCTTCGACTGGTCCTCGGCGGATGTGCTGTTCGTATCGTCGGGACTGGACCACTCGGCCCTGACCGCGTCGGCGCGGACGGCCCTGGACGCCTTCCTGGGCACGCACGGTCTCGTCGGCCGCGGAGCCACGGGCGCCGCGCTCAACGCCGCCGCCGGACTGCTCGCCGTGCGGCCGGTCGAGGGCAACGGGGATGCCAACGGCGTGGTGAGAGTGGTGAATTCGGGCGGCCCGGTCACGGCGGGCGCGCCCGATCACAGCTTCGTGTACGCCCCTGTCTGGTTCACCGATCTGGGGCCCGGGGTCCGTGTCGAGCAGTCGTACGCGACGGGTGATCCGCTTGTCGCCGGGCACTGGCGGCCGCTGGACGACGGGACCGGCGGGCCCACGGCGGCGGGAGGCCGGGCGTCGGTGGTCAGTGGACCGGACGCGGTGCTGTTCGGCACCGAGCCGCTCTTCCGTGACCATCCGAAGGGGGAATTCCCGCAGGTGGGGAGGGCATTGCTGACGGTGTCCTGATCCCGGTGACACAGCAGAGGCCGCACCCCACGTCCTAGGGTGCGGCCTCCGCCATGAGCAACGAATGCCGTCAGGCAAGCGTCACGGTGATGTTGCCGCGAGTCGCCTTCGAGTACGGGCACACCTGGTGGGCCTTCTCGACGAGAGCGCGGGCGGTGGCGGCATCGACGTTCGGGATGTCGGCGGAGATCTCGACGATGATCCCGAATCCGTCCTCGTTCTTGCCGATGCCGACCTTCGCGGTGACGGTCGAGCCGGAGATGTCGGCGTTCTCCTGACGGGCGACGACACCGAGGGCGCCCTGGAAGCAGGCGCTGTAGCCGGCGGCGAAGAGCTGCTCCGGGTTGGTGCCCGCGCCGCTGCCGCCCATCTCCTTGGGCGGGTTCACGACGACGTCGAGCTTGCCGTCGTCGGTGGCGACCCGGCCGTCGCGACCGTTCTCGGCGGTGGCGACGGCGGTGTACAGGACGTCGGTCTGCTGGATGGACATACGGTGCGTTCCTCCTTGGTCCGTCGCGACTCGCGCCCACGATCGCGACGACTTCGGAAAGAAGTTACCGTATGCCGGAAGTCCAGCGACAGGCCCTCCGGCGGTCGCCGTGGGCTCAGAGCTTGACGATCATCTTTCCGACGTTGTCGCCGCGCAGAACGCCGAAGAACGCCTCCAGGTTGTTCTCGATGCCCTCGACGACCGTCTCGCTGTACTTGAGCTCGCCGGAGCGGACCCAGCCGCCGACCTCCTGGACGAACTGCTGCTGCAGGTCGTAGTGGTCGCCGACCAGGAAACCCTCGATGCGGCCGCGGGTCTGGATCAGCCGGGCCAGGTTCTTCGGGCCGGGGACCGGCTCGGTGCTGTTGTAGACGGAGATCATGCCGCAGACGGCGATGCGGCCGTCCCGGTTCAGCGAGCCGATGGCGGCCTCCAGGTGGTCACCGCCCACGTTGTCGAAGTAGACGTCGACGCCGTCGGGGGCGGCCTCCCGCAGCTGCTCGCCGACCGGACCGTTCTTGTAGTTGAAGGCGGCGTCGAAACCGTACTCCTCGACGAGCAGCTTGACCTTCTCGTCCGAGCCGGCGGAGCCGATGACGCGCGAGGCACCCTTGAGCTTGGCGATCTGCCCGACCTGGCTGCCGACGGCACCGGCGGCGCCGGACACGAAGACGGAGTCGCCCTCCTTGAAGGACGCAGTGCGCAGGAGGCCCGCGTACGCGGTGAGCCCGGTCATCCCGAGGACGCCGAGGTACGTCGACAGCGGCGCGGCGTCCGGGTCCACCTTGACGGCCTGCTTGGCGTCGACGACGGCGTACTCGCGCCAGCCGAGGAAGTGCAGGATGTGGTCACCGACCTCGATCCCCTCGGCGTTCGAGGCGACGACCTCACCGACCGCGCCGCCCTGCATGGCCTTGCCCAGCTCGTAGGGGGCGACGTACGACTTGGCGGCGCTCATGCGGCCGCGCATGTACGGGTCCACGGACACGTACTCGTTCCGCACCAGGACCTCGCCCTCCCCCGGCTGCCGGACCTCGGCCTCGACCAGAGCGAAGTCCTCCGGCTTGGGCCAGCCGACCGGGCGGGCGGCCAGGTGCCATTCGCGGCTGACGGCGGGGAGCTGGGGGGTGTCGGTCATGAGGGTGCGCCTTTCCTGTTTTCTGCGGTTTCGTGCGGGTTCCCGCGGGTTCCTGGATGCGGCTCCGCGAGGGCTAATACTTCAGTACCTGAAACAACAATGCTCCTGAATATTTCATGATGTCAAGTAACCGGGTACCCTGGAGTCCATGGCCACGCAGAAGACACCCCGAATCGACCCCCTGACCGTGGAGGTCGTCGAACTGATCGGCACGGTCGTGGCCCGCTACCACGAGGAGTACGAGGACGCGGCGGCCGAGCACGCGCTGACCGGTGCGCAGGCGCGGCTGCTGGGCCTGCTGTCGCTCGAGTCGCTGCCGATGCGGCGGCTGGCGCAGCAGCTGAAGTGCGAGCCGTCCAATGTCACGGGGATCGTGGACCGGCTGGAGGCGCGGGGCCTGGTCGAGCGGCGCCCGGATCCGGCGGACCGGCGTGTCAAGCTCGCCGCCGCGACGGCCGAGGGCCGAAAGGTCGCCCGAGGGCTGCGCGACTCCCTCAACTTCGCGCGGGAGCCGCTCGCGGGGCTGTCCGAGGAGGAGCGGCTGACGCTGCGGGATCTACTGCGACGGATGCTGACGGCGTAGTTTTCTCGCCCCCTCCACCCCTGCCCGCCCCGACCCGGGGCTCCGCCCCGGACCCCGTTCGCGCAGTTCCCCGCGCCCCTGAAAAGGGGCGCGGGGAACTGTGCAGCAAACCCGCACGGGACGGGCGGGGGCGGCGGGGGCGAAAAGCACCCCTACGTGCACCACCACAAGAACCGGTTGCACGTCTCCGACGGGGCGGGAGCCGGGGTCGGCGCGGACGTCGTCGGAACGGATGTGGCGGGTGCGGTCGTCGCGGGGGCCGCGGTGTGGGTGGGGGCCGAGGTCGGGCGGCCCGGGGTCGTGCCGGTGGCCGCGGACTCTTCGTCCTGGGGCTTCTTGTCCTTGCCGGAGGCGGACGCGGACGGGGACCCGGAGTCGGAGGGCGACGCGGAAGCGTCGGACGAGCCGGTCGGCGAGGCGCCGCCCGCCCCTGACGTGTCACCCAGCGGCTGCGCCGTCTCCTTGGCGTCCGAGGACGTCGAGCCGTCGGCCGACTCGCCCCCGGCCGCCGCCGGCTTCGGGCTCAACCCGGGCGCGTCGATGCCCAGTTCGGCGAGGCTGAGCCCACCCGCGGCGATCACGAACCCCGCCGCGATGAGCAAGGTCCGGCGCCGCCGCCGACGGTGCGCCGCGGCCTTGCGGTCACGTCGGCTCGCACCACCGGGGGCATCCGGACCCTCCGGGCCACCAGCGACCTCGGCGGCCCGCCCGCGTCCGCGCCCCCGGCCCCGGTCCCGCCGCCGCGCGGCCCGCCCGGGCCGCGCGTCCGCGTCGTCGTCCTCGTCGTAGTACGCGTCGGCGTCGGCCGCGTCCGCGCCCGCCTCCGGGCGCGCGTCGAGCTCCTCCGCATGCGCGTGGAGCTCTTCGACGGGGGTGCCGCACCCCGGGCAGGCAAGGGCGCCGTTGAGGTGCCGTCGGCACGGGTGGCAGTAGTCCATGACGCGGGAAGACTAAGTTCCTGAAGGGTAACGTTCATAGGCACAGCTGTGAATGTTGTGTGCGGAACTGACCGTTCCGGCGTGCCGAGTTGAGACACCCCCGAACATTCCCCGCCATCCCGATCCCATCGCGTCGAAACCGTTATGCGTTCGACCCATTGACACCCCCGGGGCCACGTCCTTACTGTCACGCCAGCATTTCGAACGTGTGACGAAATTTCGAACAGAGCCGAAGAGCACAGGGGGCAACTGCCGTGCGCATCACGGGAATCAGCACACACGTGGTCGGGACGCCCTGGCGCAACCTGACATACGTCCAGGTGCACACCGACGAGGGCATCACCGGAGTCGGCGAGACCCGCATGCTGGGCCACACCGACGCACTGATCGGCTATCTGCGGGAGGCGGAGGCCAATCACATTCTCGGCTCCGACCCGTTCGCTGTCGAGGACCTCGTACGACGTATGAAGTACGGCGACTACGGGCGCGCCGGTGAGATCGTGATGTCCGGCATCGCCGTCATCGAGATGGCCTGCTGGGACATCAAGGGCAAGGCCCTCGGAGTACCGGTGTGGCAGCTGCTCGGCGGCAAGGTCACCGACAAGGTCAAGGCGTATGCCAATGGGTGGTACACCACGGAGAGGTCTCCCGAGGCTTACCACAAGGCCGCCCAGGAGGTCGTCGCCCGCGGGTACAAGGCCCTCAAGATCGACCCCTTCGGGACCGGTCACTTCGAGCTCGACCACGAGCAGAGCCTGTACGCCGTCTCACTCATCGAAGCCGTGCGCGACGCCATCGGGCCCGAGGCCGAGCTGATGCTCGAGATGCACGGCCGCTTCTCCCCGGCCACCGCCATCCGGCTCGCCCGCGAGCTCGCGCCCTTCAAGCCCGCCTGGCTGGAGGAGCCGGTTCCGCCGGAGAACCTCAAGGCCCTGGAGAAGGTCGCCGCCAAGGTCGACATCCCGGTCGCCACCGGTGAGCGCATCCACGACCGCATCGAGTTCCGCGAGCTGTTCGAGGCCCAGACCGTCGACATCATCCAGCCCGACGTCGGTCACATCGGCGGCATCTGGGAGACGCGGAAGCTGGCCGCCACCGCCGAGACGCACTACGTGCTCGTCGCCCCGCACAACGTCGGCGGGCCCGTCCTGACCGCCGCCTCCCTCCAGGTCGGCTTCACCTCGCCGAACTTCAAGATCCTGGAGCACTTCAACGACTTCGCGGACGCGGAGATCAAGAAGGTCGTGAAGGGCGCGCCGCAGGTCGTCGACGGCTACTTCCAGCTGTCGCACGAGCCCGGTCTCGGCGTCGAGCTGGACGTCGACGCGGCGGCCGAATTCCCGCAGCAGCAGGCCCGGTTCGATCTCTGGGCGGACGGCTGGGAGCAGCGCAAGCCGAAAGGGACGCAGTGAGCACCGCGGTCGTCATCGAGGCGCCGGGCGAGCACCGGCTGACCGCTCACGAGCCCCGGGAGCCGGAGGCCGGCGAGGCACTCGTCCGCGTCCACGCCGTCGGCATCTGCGGCAGCGACCGCGAGGTCTATCAGGGCAACCGGCCCGAAGGATACGTGCGCTACCCGCTCACGCCCGGCCACGAGTGGTCCGGGACGGTGGAGAGGGTCGGCGCGGGAGTGCCGGAGTCCCTGGTCGGCCGCAAGGTCGTCGGTGAGGGCTTCCGCAACTGCCAGGTCTGCGACCGCTGCCACGCGGGCGAGACCACGCTGTGCACGGCGGGGTACGAGGAGACCGGCTTCACCCAGCCGGGCGCGATGGCCACCACGCTCACCCTCCCGGCTCGGCTGCTCCATGTCCTGCCGGACGACGCCGACCTGACGGCCGCCGCCCTGCTGGAGCCTGCCGCCTGCATCGCGGCCGCCGCGCTCAAGGCGAACGCCAGGCCCGGTGAGCGGGTCGCGGTGGTGGGGACGGGGACGCTCGGCATGTTCGCCGTGCAGTTCCTGAAGGCGGGCTCCCCGGCCGAGCTGCTCGTGGTGGGCACCAGGCCCGATCGCGACATGCTCTCCAGGGACTTCGGCGCCACCGACTTCCGTACCAGGGACCAAGAACTCCCCGACGACTTCGACGTCGTCATCGAGACCGCCGGGTCCGAGTCCGCCGCGCGCACCGCCGCCTCCCTGCTCAGGCGCGGCGGACGCCTGGTCCTGACGGGAATCCCGGCGCCCGGCGCCGAGGGACTGGACCCCACCGATCTCGTCGTACGGCAGCTGGAGGTGCACACCGTGTTCGGGGCGCCGCCGGAGGCCTGGGCGCACACGGTGCGGGTGTTCGGCGCGGGGCTGCTGAACCCGTCGCCGCTGGTCACGCACGAGCTGCCACTCGCCGAGTTCCCCCAGGCCATCGAGCTGGTGGGATCCGGGGATCCCAAGGTCGGAAAGGTCCTTCTGCGTCCATGAGCCGTCCATGAGCCAGGTTCTTCCGCGCCCCTGATCCGTACGCCGGTACGGAGACACCTGACACTCCGTACCGGCGTACACCCACCGACACGAACCATGTCCGAAATATCGAACGCGAAGGACAGCTTGTGACCGACGCCTCCCTAACGGCAGCCCGTCGACCCGGTGAGCAGGCGCTCGCCGCGCTCGGCCTGGGCGCGCCCGACCTCTCCCCCGCCGACGCCTCGCCGCACGCCTTCCCGGGAGGCGGCCGCTGGCGCACCGAGGTTCCGTCCGTCGAGGGCCCCGAGGCCGTTGCCGTGGTCCTCAAGGAGTCCTCCCGGCTCGATGTGCCGATCCATCGGATCAGCCAGGGCAGCGGTGTCTGGATGCTGACCGACGCCGAGATCACCGAGATGGTCGAGGCCACCGGTGAGCGCGACATAGAGCTCTGCCTCTTCACCGGACCGCGCGGCACCTGGGACATCGGCGCCTCCGTACGCACCGACTCGCGCGGCGCCGGGCTGCGCGCCCGGGGCCACGACGCGGTCGCCGGCTGCGTCGAAGACGCCGTCCGGGCAACGGAGTTGGGCGTCAAGTGCCTGCTCGTCGCCGACGAGGGAGTGCTGTGGACGCTGCACCGGGCCCGTGTCGCCGGGATCATCCCGGCCGACACGACCCTGAAGGTCTCGGCGCTGATCGGCCCGGTCAACCCGGCCTCGTACGCCGTGTACGAGAACCTCGGCGCCGACTCGGTCAACGTACCGAGCGATCTGACGCTCGATCACCTCACCGAGATACGGCGGGTCTCCGCCGCCCCCATGGACATGTACATCGAGGCCCCCGACGACCTCGGCGGGTACGTGCGGATGTACGAGGTCGCCGAGCTGATCCGGCGCGGCGCACCGCTCTATCTGAAGTTCGGTCTGTCCAAGGCGCCCGGGATCTACCCCTACGGCACCCATATGCGGGACCTGACCCTGGACACCGCCCGGGAGCGGGTGCGGCGCGGCCGGCTCGCTCTCGACCTGCTCGCCCGGCACGGCGCGGACGGCGACATGGCGCCGCTCGGCTCCCGGCTGCCCGGCCCGCTCCACCGCTTTTCCACCGCTGTGACCCCTCTCAACGACGAGACGAACAAGGACTGATGACCATGCGCAACCGCAGAGCAGCCCTCGCCGCCATAGCCGGAGCCGCCTCCCTCGCCCTGACCCTCACCGCCTGCGGCCAGAACAGCGAGGGCGGCAGCAAGGAGGACAAGGGCAGCAGCAAGGGCGGCACCATCGGCATCGCGATGCCGACCAAGTCCTCCGAGCGGTGGATCGCCGACGGCAAGAACGTGGTCAAGAACCTGGAGTCCAAGGGCTACAAGACCAAGCTGGTCTACGGCGAGGACGACCCGGACCAGCAGGTCTCGCAGATCGAGAACCTGATCACGCAGGGCGTGAAGGCCATCATCGTCGCCGCGATCGACAACAAGTCGCTGAACAACGTCCTCCAGCAGGCCGCCGACGCCAACATCCCGGTCATCGCCTACGACCGGCTGATCCTCGGCACCAAGAACGTCGACTACTACGCGTCCTTCGACAACACCAAGGTCGGCGAGCTGCAGGCCAACTACATCGTCGACAAGCTCGGCCTGAAGAGCGGCAAGGGCCCGTTCAACATCGAGCTGTTCGCCGGCTCCAACGACGACAACAACACCAAGTACTTCTTCAACGGCGCCATGAGCGTCCTGCAGCCGTACATCGACAGCAAGAAGCTGGTCGTCCAGTCCGGCCAGACCGGTCTGACCCAGGTCACCACCCTGCGCTGGGACGGCGCCACCGCGCAGAAGCGCATGGACGACATCCTCACCAAGTCGTACCAGAGCAAGAAGGTCAACGCGGTCCTCTCGCCGTACGACGGCATCTCCATCGGCATCCTGTCGGCGCTGAAGTCGGACGACTACGGCTCCAAGGACAAGCCGCTGCCCGTCGTCACCGGCCAGGACGCCGAGCTGGCCTCGGTGAAGTCGATCATCGCGGGCGAGCAGACGCAGACCGTCTACAAGGACACCCGTGAGCTGGCCAAGGTCGCCTCGACCATGGTCGACGACGTCCTCAACGGCAAGAAGCCGCAGACCAACGACACCAAGACGTACGACAACGGCGCCAAGGTCGTCCCCGCCTACCTGCTGCAGCCGGTGAGCGTCGACAAGACCAACTACAAGCAGGTGCTGGTCGACGGCGGCTACTACACCGAGTCCGACCTCAAGTAACCGCCGGCTCCTAGTGATTGGAAGGCACGACCATGGCGGGACCCGTCCTGGAAATGCGCTCGATCGTCAAGACCTTTCCCGGCGTCAAGGCGCTGTCGGACGTCACACTGACCGTCCGCCAGGGCGAGGTCCACGCCATCTGCGGTGAGAACGGCGCCGGGAAGTCCACCTTGATGAAGGTGCTCTCCGGCGTCCATCCGCACGGCAGTTACGAGGGTGAGATCCTCTTCGAGTCGGAGGTCTGCAGCTTCAAGGACATCCGGGCGAGCGAGCACCACGGCATCGTCATCATCCACCAGGAGCTGGCGCTGGTGCCGTACCTCTCCCTCGCGGAGAACATCTTCCTCGGCAACGAGCACGCCAAGGGCGGGCTCATCAACTGGAACGAGACCCTGCGGCACGCCACCGAGCTGCTGCGCCGGGTCGGTCTGGACGATCACCCCGAGACCCGTGTCGCCGACATCGGCGTGGGCAAGCAGCAGCTCGTGGAGATCGCGAAGGCGCTGTCGAAGAAGGTGAAGCTGCTCATCCTGGATGAGCCGACCGCGGCCCTGAACGACGAGGACAGCGGCAAACTCCTTGATCTCATCCTGGAGTTGAAGAAGCAGGGCATCACCTCGATCATCATCTCCCACAAGCTGAACGAGATCCGCAGGGTCGCCGACTCGGTGACCATCCTGCGCGACGGGCGGTCCATCGAGACCCTCGACGTGAAGGCGCCGGAGACCACCGAGGACCGGATCATCTCCGGCATGGTCGGCCGTGACCTCGACCATCGCTTCCCCGAACGCACCGCGTACGAGGGAGAGGTGGGCGCGGCCCCGGCCCTGGAGATCCGCAACTGGACGGTCCACCACCCGATCGACCAGCAGCGCAAGGTGGTCGACGACGTGTCGATCAGCGTGCGGCGCGGGGAGATCGTCGGCATCGCGGGGCTCATGGGCGCCGGCCGCACCGAGCTGGCGATGAGCGTCTTCGGGCGCACCTACGGCCGGTACGCGGGCGGCACGGTCCTCAAGGACGGCACGGAGATCCGTACGAAGTCCGTCGCCGAGGCGGTCGGGCACGGCATCGCGTACGTCACGGAGGACCGCAAGCACTACGGCCTCAACCTCATCGACACCATCAACCGCAATATCTCGCTGACCGCCCTGAACAAGGTGGCCAAGCGCGGTGTGGTCGACGAGCACGAGGAGCGGCAGGTCGCCGAGCGCTTCCGCAAGTCCATGAACATCAAGGCGCCGACCGTCTTCGAGCCGGTGGGCAAGCTGTCCGGCGGCAACCAGCAGAAGGTCGTGCTCAGCAAGTGGATCTTCGCGGGGCCGGAGGTGCTGATCCTGGACGAGCCCACCCGCGGCATCGACGTCGGCGCCAAGTACGAGATCTACACGGTCATCGACCAGCTGGCCGCCGAGGGCAAGGCGGTCGTCTTCATCTCCTCCGAGCTGCCCGAACTGCTCGGCATGTGCGACCGCATCTACACCATGGCCGCCGGGCGGCTCACGGGCGAGGTCCCGCGGGCCGAGGCCACGCAGGAAGTGCTGATGCGCCAGATGACGAAGGACAAAGAGGTATCCCGATGAGCACGGACGTAACCGCCAAGACCCCGGCCCCGGCGCCGCCCGGGAAGAGCGGGAGCTCGGCCGCCGGCGGCGGCCTGCTGCAGCTGATGCTGGACGGCCTGCGCCGCAACATGCGCCAGTACGGCATGCTGATCGCGCTCGGCCTGATCGTCGCCCTCTTCGCGGTCTGGACCCACGGCGACCTGCTGCTGCCGCGCAACGTCTCCAACCTGGTGCTGCAGAACAGCTACATCCTGATCCTCGCGATCGGCATGATGCTGGTGATCATCGCGGGTCACATCGACCTGTCGGTCGGTTCACTGACCGCGTTCGTGGGCGCGTTCGCTGCCGTGCTGATGGTTCAGCACAGTATTGCGTGGCCTGTCGCACTGGTCCTGTGCCTGCTGGTGGGCGCGGTGGCGGGCTCCTTGCAGGGATTCCTGATCGCCTATCTCGGCATACCGTCCTTCATCGTCACCCTCGCCGGCATGCTGCTCTTCCGCGGCCTGACGGAGATCCTGCTGAAGGGCCAGACCCTCGGCCCGTTCCCGGACGGGCTGCAGAAGATGGGCAACGGCTTCCTGCCGGCGGTCGGCCCGAACACCAACTACCACAACATCACGCTGCTCCTCGGCCTCGCGCTGATCGTCTTCGCGGTCCTCCAGGAGATCCGCGACCGGAAGCGCCAGCAGGAGTTCTCGCTGGTCGTGCTGCCGAGGAACATCTTCCTGCTCAAGCTCGTCGCCATCGTCGCCGCGATCCTCGTCGTCACGATGCTGCTCGCCAGCTACAAGGGCGCGCCGACCGTGCTGATCATCCTCGGCGTCCTGGTGGTCGGTTACGGCTACGTCATGCGCAACGCCGTCTTCGGCCGCCACATCTACGCGATCGGCGGCAACCTGCCGGCGGCGAAGCTGTCCGGCATCAAGGACAAGAAGGTCACCTTCTATGTCTTCCTGAACATGGGCGTGCTCGCGGCCCTGGCGGGTCTGGTGGTCGCCGCCCGCCTCAACGCGGCCTCGCCGAAGGCGGGCCTCAACTTCGAACTCGAGGCGATCGCCTCGTCGTTCATCGGTGGCGCGTCCATGAGCGGCGGCGTCGGTACCGTCCTCGGCGCGATCATCGGTGGTCTCGTCCTCGGTGTGCTCAACAACGGCATGAACCTCCTCAGCGTCGGCACCGACTGGCAGCAGGTCATCAAGGGCCTGGCCCTGTTGGCGGCGGTCGGCTTCGACGTGTGGAACAAGCGCAAGTCCGGTTCGTAAGTCAGCTGGGCCCCGCCGCCAAGGCGGGGCCCCACCCTTTACGGGAGCCGCAAATGGAACTGAACAGACGCACGGTCATCGCAGGGGCCGCGGCCGCGGGCATCGCCGCGACCACGCTCGGGGGAACGGCACACGCCACGGGAGGCAGGAAGCCGGTGAAGGAGCTCTTCGGCAAGCTCGCCGACGGGACGAAGGTCTACCGCTGGTCGCTGGAGAACGGCGGCACGCGCCTGAAGGTCCTGTCCTGGGGCGGCGTCGTCCAGTCCCTGGAGATCCCGGACCGGCACGGCCGCTACAAGAACGTCTCTCTGGGCTTCGACAACATCGAGGACTACGTCGCGAAGACCCCTTACTTCGGCGCGCTGATCGGCCGGTACGGCAACCGCATCGCCAAGGGGCAGTTCACCCTCGATGGCAAGAGCTACCAGTTGTCCGTCAACGACGGCGCGAACAGCCTGCACGGCGGTACCCAGGGCTTCGACAAGCACGTCTGGGACGTGGAGGGCTTCACCTCCGGCTCCGACGTCGGCCTCGTGCTGCACTACACCAGCGTCGACGGCGAGATGGGCTACCCGGGCACGCTCAAGGCGAAGGTCACGTACACCCTCACCCGGCACGGCGACTGGCGCATCGACTACGAGGCCACCACCGACAAGGCCACCGTCGTCAACCTCACCAGCCACGTCTACTGGAACCTGGCGGGCGAGGGCAGCGGCTCGATCTACGACCACGAGCTGAAGATCGCCGCCTCCCGCTACACGCCCGTCGACTCGGGACTGATCCCCACCGGTGAGCTGGCCAAGGTCGCGGGCACGCCCTTCGACTTCCGCCGCACCAAGACGGTCGGCGCCGACATCCGGGTCGCCAACCAGCAGCTGCTGTACGGCAAGGGCATCGACCACAACTGGGTGCTCGACAAGGGCATCACGGCGAAGCCCGAGCACATCGCCACCCTGCGCGACCCGTCCTCCGGCCGCACCCTGAAGATCGCCACCGACCAGCCGGGCCTGCAGTTCTACTCCGGCAACTTCCTCGACGGCACGCTCGTCGGCACCGGCGGCCACATCTACCGGCAGGGCGACGCGCTGTGCCTGGAGACGCAGCACTTCCCGGACTCGCCGAACCAGCCGAAGTTCCCCACGACGGTGCTGCGACCCGGCGCGACGTACCGCAGCACGACGGTGCACTCGTTCAGCGCCTGAGGCCCTCGACGGCCTTGCCGGACCCCCGGTTGCCCCGGGTGGCGAACCCACACTGAATTCACACGAGTTGAACAGCGCCACCTCCGTATCCGTATGACAGGGCGGCCCGTGCTCCCCCGCACGGGCCACCCAGACGGAGGGCCCGTCCTCCCCACCGGGCCCGCCCTATACGGAGGTTCCATGGCCGGCAATGTCACCTCGCTCTTTCGCGGCACTGCGGCGCACAGCCCGTCCATGGCCGCACTGACGCGGGAGAGTGACGGGGCCGGTCCGGTGGACTTCTGCATCCCGTGCAATCCGTACTTTCCGACGCCCGCGATGTTCGACGAGCTGGCGGGCCGCCTGCGCGAGATCATCACGTACTACCCGAGCAGCGCCGACACCATCACCGGCGAGCTGTGCTCGCTGCTCCAGCTCCCGCCGCAGTGCGTCGCGATGGGCAACGGATCCACCGAACTGATCACCTGGATCGACCACCTGCTGGTCCGGGAGTCCCTCGCGATACCCGTCCCCACCTTCGGCCGCTGGACCGACCAGCCGATGGAGACCGGCAAGCGGGTCGACATGTTCCCGCTCCAGGAGTCCACCGGATTCGCGCTCGACCTCGCCAAGTACGCCGAGTTCATCCGCGCCCGCGGCACGCGTGTCGCCGTCATCTGCAATCCGAACAACCCCGACGGCGGCTTCCTCCCCCGCCAGTCGGTCATCCAGTTCATGGACGCCATGGCGGACCTGGACCTGATCGTCATCGACGAGTCGTTCCTGGAGTTCGCCGACGCCGAGTCCGAACCGAGCGTGGTCGAGGACGCGGTGATGCGGCCCAACGTCATCGTGTTGCGCAGCCTCGGCAAGAACTTCGGCCTGCACGGCATTCGCTTCGGCTACCTCGTCGCCAACCCGGCCCTCGCCGGCAGGGTCCGCTCCATGCTGCCCAAGTGGAACCTCAACTCCTTCGCCGAGACCGTGGTGTTCATGCTCAAGGAACACGGTCAGGAGTACACGCAGAGCCTGCACATGGTCCGCCGCGACCGGCTCGACATGGCTCAACAGCTCTCCCAGCTGCCCGGTCTGACGGTCTACCCCTCGCAAGGCAACTTCCTCTTCGTGCGCCTCCCCGTGGGCGCCGAAGGCACCGTGGTCCGGGACCGGTTGCTGACCGAGCACCGGGTCCTGGTCCGCGAGTGCGGCAACAAGATCGGTTCGTCCAGTCGCTTCCTGAGACTCGTGGTGCGCCCCCAGGTGGACGTGCGTCGCCTGGTGTCCGGCCTGGAACAGGTGCTCTACGGGACCAGGAGGGGAGCCGCCGTGCCCGAGCTGAGCACAGGGACCAGCTACAGCTCGGGTACGGCGGCGGTGGACCGCCTGGTCAGCGCCACGAACGGGGCGGGCATGCAGGGCCTGGCCGCGCAGGCGAACGCGTGGCCGGGGCCCGCGGCGGCACAGCCCGGACCGATGCCGAGTCTGCCCGCCGCGCAGGTGTCGAACTTCCCCGCCCCGCAACAGCCGGCGGCCGTGTCGAACTACCCGTCCCCGCAGCAGCCCGCGGCGGTGTCGAACTTCCCGTCCCCCGCTCCGGGGCCCGCCACCCCGCAGCCCACCGCCTGGCCGGCGCCGGCCGCGGCCCAGGCACCCGGGGCGATGCCGGGCCTGGCCCCGGGTTCGGCACCCGCGCCGGCGATGCCCGCCGCGGCCCAGGCCCCAGGTCTCCAGCCCGTCGCCCAGGCTCCCATGCCCGGGATGACGAACGCCGCCTCGCAGGGAGCCCACGGAGGCCTGACCGCCGCCCAGGTCCGGGGCCGCACCCAGCCGGAACCCCAGCCCCAGCCGCAGCAGCCCACCGGCTGGCCGGCCGTGGGCGCCATGCTGTACGGCCAGGCGGGGTAGGGCCTGCCTTTCGGAGCACGCCGGCTTCGGGCTACGGCCCCTCACCACTGCCCGGTGAGCCCCGCGGCCGGCCGTGACCCGAAAGACGGGCCCTAGGAGGGTTCAGTACGCGACGGGCCACCCGGTGCTCCAGTTCAGCAGGTTGATGCCGAGCTTGGGTGTCCCGCTGTCGTTGCCGTCGTAGTAGTGGTAGACGATCAGGTCTCCGTCCGAGTCGGCCATGATGGACTGGCCGCCGGGGCCGATGACGCTGCCGTGCGACTCGAGCACCGGCGTGCCGCCGTTGTTGAGCATGGCGACCCCGCTGCGGTCGTAGTACGGCCCGATGACGCTCGTCGCCCGGCCCACCCTGCCGCCGCGGCGGACGCGAGCCCCGCCGCCGCGGCGGCTGTCTGCACCCTCACCAAGGAGATGACCGAAGGCCCCTACTACCTCGACGGACAACTCGTCCGCTCCGACATCACCGAAGGCAAGGCCATCGCCCCCCTCAAGCTGGCGCTCACCGTGGTCGACGACGACACCTGCGCCCCGCTCGGCAACGCCCTCGTCGAGATCTGGCACTGCGACGCGCTCGGCGAGTACTCCGGCTTCGTCGGCAACAACGGCCACACCGAACCGGACGACGGCACCTTCCTGCGCGGCGGCGTGCTGACGAACTCCAGCGGCGTCGCGAACATCACCACGATCTACCCCGGCTGGTACCGGGGCCGCTGCGTGCACATCCACGTCAAGGTGCACACAGGGGTCACGCTGACGTCCGACGGCTCGTTCACCGGCGGCCAGGAACTCCACACGGGCCAGCTGTTCTTCAGCGAGACGGTCACGACCGCCGTCGCCAAGGTCTCCCCGTACTCGACCAACACCGTCACCCGCACCACCCTCGCCCAGGACTCCACCTTCGACGACGGAGGAGCCGCCTCCGGCCTCCTCACCCTCACGACCCTGGGCAGCCCCGCCTCCTCCGGCTACGCCGGCACCCTCACACTCGGCGTCGAACAGAGCTGACCAGCAGACCCTCCCCCCACGGAGAAAGGGGCGGCCCGCATCGACGCGGGCCGCCCCGCCCCGACCCTTCTCGTCAGGCCGCGCGCGAAGACCGCCTACGCCGCCACGGGCTGCCGCTCCTCGACCGCTGCCTCCGCCTCCGCCGCCTGCTCCTTGCGGTAGGCGCGGATCGAGTACGTGAGGGCGGCGGCCCACAGCGCGTACAGGAGGACGTAGACCGGGGTGCTGAGCCCCGCGGACGCGCCGAGCCAGTCGCTCTTCAGGAGCGTACGGACGTTGGTGACGATGATGACGCCGCCGACTGCCGAGCCCAGTACGCGCGGCGGGACCAGGCGGACCAGCCAGGCGGCGACGGGCGCGGCGACCAGGCCGCCCAGCAGGAACGCGAGGACCCAGCCCCAGTTCAGGCCCTGCGAGCCGAGCGAGAAGAGGAAGCCGAGGATCGCGGCGACGGCGACCAGGAACTCACTGGTGTCGACCGAGCCGATCACCTTGCGCGGCTCCATCCGGCCGCTGGCCAGGAGCGCCGGGGTGCCGACCGGCCCCCAGCCGCCTCCGCCGGTGGCATCGAGGAAGCCGGCCACCAGGCCGAGCGAGGCCAGGAACCGCTTGCGCAGGGGCTTGCCCAGCTGCCCCTTCGTCATGCCGCGGAAGGTGAAGCGCGACATGACGTACAGGCCGAGCCCGAGAAGGATCAGCGACATGGCCGGCTCGGCGACCTCCGTCGAGAGCTTCGAGAGCTTCGAGAGGACCGTCGCGCCCAGGAAGGAGCCGACCGCGCCCGGCACGCCGATCTTGGCGACGACCTTCCAGTCCACGTTCCCGAACCGCCAGTGCGAGGCGCCGGACATCAGCGTGGTGCCGATCTCTGCGAGGTGCACCGTGGCCGAGGTGGCGGCCGGGTTGGTGCCCATGGCGAGCAGCAGCGTGGTCGACGTCACGCCGTATGCCATGCCGAGGCTGCCGTCCACCAACTGGGCGCCGAGGCCCGCGAGGGCGAGCAGTATCAGCGTGCGCATGGGGAGGACCGTCCCGTCGTTGCCCGGCTTTCCTACCGGTTGGGTAGGGATGAACGGGAGGTGACGCTAGATGCCGAAACTGAGGACAGCCTGAGGGCGGGATGAGGATCGTTCACAGCGGGATCGTGCGGGGCGACGGGTTCACCCACGCCACCGGCGCCCCCTCCGCGATGTCCGCCGGCGAACCGCCCGCAAGGATCTTCCGTACGTTGGCGCGGACCGCGGCCCGCAGGGGGGTGCAGCGGTTCGGCGGGCCGGTGTGCGCCGGCTGGGTGGGCCGTTCGCCGCGCAGGGGGACGATCGGGCCGTCCACCGTAGGGATGGCGTCGGCGACGGTGACGCCTCGGCGGCGTGCGCGAGCCGGTCGCCGCCGCTGCCGCCGCGCCGGCCGGTGACGGTCCGCCGCGCCGGAGATCGCCGAGGATGCCCTCCAGGAACTGGTGCGGAATGCCCTGAGCTGCAGCGATGACCTCCGCCTTCACCGGGCCGCCGTCCTGCCGTACGGCGAGCTCCGATGCCGCCCGTACCGCGTAATCCGCCCGCGCCGAGATCCTCATATGACCGGTGTGGGAGGTTTCGCTGTGGACAATGGCCGCACCCGCGCCCTGTCCCCGGGAGGACCCCGCATGGTGTTGAGCAGACGTACCTTCAGCGCACTCGCCGGCACCGCCGCGCTCGGCCTCTCCTTGAGCGGCAGCGGAAGCGATGAGGCGTGCGCCGCCGGAAGGGCGCCCGTCGCTCCCACCGGGCCCGCGCCCGGCCCGCCCGCGGCCGACGGCAAGAAGCACACCGTCGGCTTCGACCGCTACTCGATGCTGATCGACGGCAAGCGCCTCGTGCTCTGGTCCGGCGAGGTCCACCCCTTCCGTCTGCCGAGCCCCTCGCTGTGGCGGGACGTGCTGGAGAAGCTGCGCGCCCACGGCTACAACACGATCAGCGTCTACGTGTCGTGGAACTACCACTCCCCCGCGCCCGGGAAGTACGACTTCACCGGCGTCCGCGACCTCGACCTGTTCCTGCGCACGGCCGCCGAGACCGGCCTGTACGTCATCCTGCGGCCGGGCCCGTACATCAACGCCGAGGTCGACGCGGGCGGCTTCCCCGGCTGGCTGACCGTCACCAAGGGCACGGCCCGCACCTCCGACCCGACGTACCTGAAGTACGTCGACGAGTGGCTGACCGCCGTCGACCGGATCGCCGCGAAGCACCTCTACACCAAGGGCGGCGGCACGATCGTCCTCTACCAGCTGGAGAACGAGTACGCGAACAACGTCAGCAGCTCCCTGGGCCGCGACTACATGACCCACCTGTACACCAAGGTCCGTGCGGACGGCATCGACGTGCCGCTCTTCCACAACGACAAGGGCAGGAACGGACACTGGGCCCCGGGAACCTTCGACACGGGCGGCGAGAAGGGCCGTTACCTGTACGGCTTCGACGGCTATCCGTCGCCGTTCGCAACCCCGCCCGACTGGGGCTACTTCGGCGTCGGCGGGACGAAGGGCGGCTCGACCGCGAGTCCCGAAACCCCAGGATTCATCGCCGAGTTCGGGGGCGGCTGGTTCGATCCGTGGGGCGGGGCGGAGTTCGACGGCAAGGGATACGCGGAGTCGCGCCGGACCCGGGACTCGGCGTACGAGCGGCGCTTCTACCTCACCAACCTCGCCAACGGCATCAAGATCCACAACGTCTACATGACCTTCGGCGGTACTTCCTGGGGATGGCTGCCGGCACCGATCGTCTACACCTCGTACGACTACGGTGCCGCCCTCGACGAGGCCCGGCAGCCCACCGCGAAGCTGATCCCGATGCACCAGATCGGGCAACTTCTGCACTGCGTGCCCGACCTGGCGAAGCTGGACCGCGCCGGGGACATCACGGTCGGCGACACCGGCATCAAGGCGTACCACCTCGTCAATCCGGACACGGAGGCGCACTTCTACGTCCTGCGCAATGACAGCGCCACCGAGTCCGTCGCCTCCGTCCCGCTTGCCGGAACGACTGTCTCCGTGCCGGTCCCCGGCCTCGACGCCCGGCTGCTCGCCACCGGAATCGTCCTGGGACACCGGAAGTTGCGCTACTCCACCGCCCAGCCGATGCTGTGGCTCGCCACCGGGCGCCAGGACATCGCCGTGTTCACCGGCTGGGCGGGCGAGTCGACGCAGACCGCGCTGGAGTGCGCGAGCAAGCCGACGGTCACCGTGCTGGAGGGCAACGCGGGGCACGAGTACGCGGACGGCGTCCTGCGGATCGATGCTCAACTGAACACGCTCACCAGGGTGCTGGTGGAGGGCGGCGGCATCTCGACGCCTCTCCTGCTGTTGCTCGCCGCCGACGAGATGTCCGGACGGCTGTGGCGCTACGACACCCCGTCCGGCCCCGTGCTGGTACGCGGCCCCGCACTCCTGCGCACCGCCGTCCTGCGCGGCACGACCGTCCATCTCACCGGGGACACGATCAAGGCGGCGGACCTGGAGGTCTGGGGACCTCGCGGGATGAGTGAAGTCGTTTGGAACCAAGGCACGTTGAAGGCAGTGGCCACCAAGTCCGGCAGCCTGCGGGCCGAGCAGCGGCTGCCCGGCGCACCCGTCGTCCGGCTCCCGGCCCTGACCAACTGGCGCCGGTCCGCCGAGAACCAGGAGTCCGCCGCCGACTTCGACGACAGCGGCTGGAAGGTCGCGAACAAGAGGTCCTCGCACAGTGTTACCCCTGTACCCGCCGGGCAGCCCGTACTGTTCGCCGACGACTACGGATACCACTACGGCGATGTCTGGTACCGGGGGCACTTCGATGACGCGGGCAAAGCGGAGTCCGTGTCCCTCTCCTACATCTCGGGCGCGCAGGGGCTGCTGATGGCCTGGCTGGACGGGAAGCCGCTGGGGACGCATCGGATGCCGGTGCCGGACAAGAAGACGGTCCGGCAGGGGACTTGGTCGGCGACGGCGACGTTCCCCGTCCCCGAGAAGACGGGACCGCGTGTACTGTCCGTCCTCGTGCGTCGGATGCAGCACGACGAGGACGGGGCCGCGAAGGACACCCACAAGGTGGCCCGGGGACTGACGGGCGTGACCCTCAAAGGTGCTTCTCCGGCCGTCACTTGGCGGATCCAGGGCGAGGTGGCCCCGGACCCGGTCCGCGGGCCGGTCAACAACGGGGGTCTGTTCGGGGAGCGGCACGGCTGGCATCTGCCCGGCTTCGCCGACACCGACTGGAAGGTCGTCGACTTCCCGCGCGACGAGCGGCGCCAGGGCGTCACCTGGTATCGCACCGACTTCCGGCTCGCCGTCGACGCGAGCGTGGACGCCTCGATCGGGCTGACGCTCACCGACGACCCGGCCCGCGCCTACCGCGTCCAGATCTTCCTGAACGGCTGGAACACAGGCCAGTACATCAATGATGTGGGCCCCCAACACACCTTCGTCCTGCCGAACGGACTGCTGCGCACACGTGGGCTCAACACGCTGGCCCTCGCGGTGCTGTCCGACGGGACCACACCGGCAGGACCGGGCAAGGTAGCACTGACACTGTTGGGCAGCGCGGCCGGAGGAGTACCGGTGACGGCGGTGGACTCCCCCGGCCACGCGCTCAAGCACTAACGCAACCGGATCACGTTCCACGACAGCGGCTCCAGGACGGCGCTCAGCGTGCCGTCCTGGAGGGTGGTGCCCTCGACCGGGTGCGGGGTGACCCGCTGCTGGTCGTCGACGGTGTTGGTGGCGTCCGGGTCGGCGTCGGCCAGTGCGCTGTGCTCGACGATCGTCGTCAACCCCAGTTGGTTCAGGGCTACTTCGAGCGGAAGCGGCTCGCTCTGGCTGCGGTTGACGGCGAAGACGGTGACCGAGCCGTCCTCGGCGCGCACGGCGGTGGCGTGCAGCAGGTCCGCCTCGCCGTACTTCTTCGTCCCGTACGTCGGCGAGTCCACGCGTACGTCGAGGACCTGACCGCGTCCGTACTTCGAGGCCTGCGCGAAGGGGAAGAACGTGGTCTGTCGCCAGGCCGCGCCGCCCGGCTCCGTCATGATCGGCGCGATGACGTTGACGAGCTGGGCGAGGCAGGCGACGGTGACGCGGTCTGCGTGCCGCAGCAGCGCGATGAGCAGGGAACCGAAGACGACCGCGTCCGTGACGGAGTAGACGTCCTCCAGGATGCGTGGGGCCTCCTGCCAGTCCTCGACGGGGTGCGGGTTCGGGCGGCTCTGGTACCAGACGTTCCACTCGTCGAAGGAGAGGTTGATCTTCTTCTTGGACTTGAGGCGGGCACCGATGTGGTCACAGGTCGCCACGACGTTCTCTATGAACGACTCCGTGTCGACGGCGGAGGCGAGGAAGGAGTCGCGGTCGCCGTCGGTCTCCTCGTAGTAGGCGTGCAGAGAAATGTGGTCGACGAGGTCGTACGTCTCGGCCAGCACCGTCGCCTCCCACTCCGCGAAGGTGGGCATGGACTGTCCGGAGGAGCCGCACGCGACGAGTTCGAGGTCCGGCTCGATCTGCCGCATCGCGCGGGCGGTCTCGGCGGCGAGTCGGCCGTACTCCTCGGCGGTCTTGTGGCCGGTCTGCCAGGGCCCGTCCATCTCGTTGCCCAGGCACCACAGCTTGATGCCGAACGGGTCCTTGTCGCCGTGCGCCACCCGCAGGTCCGAACGGGCCGTGCCAGCAGGATGGTTGGCGTATTCCTGGAGTTCCAGTGCCTCGGCGACGCCGCGCGTGCCGAGGTTGATCGCCATCATCGGCTCGGCCTGCGGACCGATCTTCTTCAGGAAGGCGATGTACTCGGAGAGGCCGAAGCGGTTGGTCTCCGTCGAGCGCCAGGCGAGGTCGAGCCGGCGGGGCCGCTCCTCCACCGGGCCTACCGAGTCCTCCCAGTTGTAGCCGGAGACGAAGTTGCCGCCGGGGTAGCGGATCGTGGTCACGCCGAGTTCGCGGACCAGTTCCAGCACGTCCGTGCGCAGACCCGTCTCGTCGGCCGAGGGGTGGCCGGGTTCGTAGATGCCGGTGTAGACGCAGCGGCCGAGGTGTTCGACGAAGGATCCGAAGAGACGGGGGTTGACCTCCCCGATGGCGAAGGCGGGGTCGAGGGCGAAGCGGGCGGTACGCATGGTGTCCTTTCGGGGCGTGTGCGGTGGGGGTGCTGTCGGTTCTTGGGCGAGTGCAGGTGGTCTGTGGCTGGTCGCGCAGTTCCCCGCGCCCCTAACCCACCCCGGGCCAGCCGTTCTTGTGCCAGCTCAGCCTGTTCAGGCCCAGCTTGGGCGTGCCGTTGTCGTCCGCGTCGTAGTAGTGGTACGCCAGCCAGTCCTGGCCTTCGTCGCGGAACACCGACTCGCCACCGGTACCGACGAAGCGGCCGTGTCCGGCGAGAACGAGGTCGCCGCCGCCGTCGAGCATCGGCGTGCCGCTGCTGTCGACGTAGGAGCCGGTGACGCTCGTCGACCGGCCGACCCTGATCTTGTAGGTGGAGTTCACGCCCGCGCAGCAGGCGTCGTACGAGGCGAAGAGGTAGTAGTAGCGACCGTGTTTGACCACGTACGGGCCCTCGACCGCGTACGGCTCGTCCGGACGGGTCGCCAGGTGGTGGACGGTGGCGCCCTCGACGGCCTTGCCGGTCCTCGGGTCCAGTTCGACCATGCGGATGCCCGTCCAGTACGAGCCGAAGGCCATCCACAGCCTGCCGTCGGCCCTGGTCACCGCCGGGTCGATGGCGTTCCAGGCGTCGCTGGTCCCGGAGGTGAAAGCCTTGCCGTGGTCGGTCCAGGTGCCGGGCAGGCCGCTCGGGGAGGTGGCGACGCCGATCGCGGAGTGGTTGGTGCCCCAGGAGGAGACGGCGTAGTACAGCCAGTAGCGGCCGTCGCGGTAGGAGATGTCGGGGGCCCAGGGGTCGCCGGTCGAGTTGTACTCGTACCACCAGCTCGGCGGCGCGGCGAAGGCGTTGCCCGCGTCGTCCCACTGGACGCGGTCCTTGGAGAGACGGGCGCCGATGATCCCGCCCGTCGAATAGGCCACGTAGCCACCGGACTTGAGGCCGATGACCGTGGGGTCGTGGATGATCTGCTGGCCGGTGATGGGCTGCGGGTCGGGATACTCGGCGGCCTGCGCGGTGGTGGGCAGGAGGGCGAGGGCCGCTGCGGCGAGGACCGCCGCCAGTCTGAGGCGCGTCACTTGGCGATCTCCTTGATCACTGGCCCGCGAGGCCGGTGTGCGCGACACCGGCGACGATCTGGCGCTGGAAGAAGACAAAGACGATGATCAGCGGCAGGCCCGCCATCAGGCCGCCGGCCATGAGCTGGGCCCACTGGATGCCGTAGGAGTTCATGACGGTCGCGATGCCGTTCGGCATGGTCATCAGGTCGGGGTTGTTGGTCACCATGTACGGCCACAGGAAGTTGTTCCAGGACGCGATGAAGGTGAAGATGCCGACCGCGGAGAGCGAGGGACGCGAGAGCGGGACGACGATGGTGAAGAAGACCCGCCAGCGGCCCGCGCCGTCGATGAAGGCCGCCTCCTCCAGCTCGCGCGGGATGCCCTGGAAGAACTTGTAGAGGATGTAGACCATCGCGGCGGGCGCGCACTGCGGAAGGATCATGCCCCAGTAGGTGTCGACCATCCCCATCTGCTGGACGGTGGTGAAGAGGGGGACGCCGAGGACCGCCGGGGAGACCATCAGACCCGCCATGACGACGCCCATGAGGACGGCCTTCCCGCGGAACTCGGTGCGGGCGAATCCGTAACCGGCGAGCGCGCTCACCAGGACCACCAGGGACGTCACGCACACCGAGACGACCAGGGAGTTGACGAACCAGCTCGTGATGTTGCCGCTCTCGAAGAGGGCCTTCCAGGCCTGGCCCGTCCAGTCCTTGGGCAGCCAGTGCGGCGGCACCTCCACGGCCTCGGTCTCGGACTTGAGCGAGGTGAACAGGCCCCAGGCGAACGGCGCGAGGAAGACGACGGAGACCGCCGCGCCGAGCAGGGTGAGGACGACCTGGCTGGGCGTCCAGGACGAACGGCGGCGCTTCGTCTGTACGGCGGTGGTCATCGGGCGCTCTCCTCACGGTTGCGCAGCAGCCACATCCGGGCGAGGGCGACGGCCGCGATGATCACGAAGAAGATGATGGAGATCGCGGAGGCGTAGCCCACGCGATAGCTGGTGAAGCCCTCTTCGAGGGTGTACTGGACGAAGGTGCGGGTCGAGTTCTCGGGGCCGGGGCCGAAGTCCATCATCACCACTGCCTGGTCGAAGACCTGGAGCGAGGCGAGGATCTGCAGGGCGATGACGAGTCCGGTGATGTTGCGCAGCATCGGCAGGGTGATGTGGACCATGCGGTGCCAGGCGTTGGCGCCGTCCAGCTTGGCGGCCTCGTAGAGGTGGTCGGGGATGGACTGGAGCGCGGCGAGGTAGAGCAGGAAGCTGAAGCCGACCGTCCACCACAGGGTCTCGATGACGATGGCGAGCATCGCGTACGACTTGTCGGTCAGCCACGGGGTGTCGATGCCGAAGACGTAGTTGATCATTCCCGTGCCGGGGTTGAACAGCCACTGCCACAGGTTGCCCGCGACCGTGGAGGGCAACAGGAACGGAGCGAAGAAGCACAGCCGCCACAGCCACTTCCCGCGCTCGATGTGGTGGGCGAGCATCGAGAGGAGGAAGGCGAGGACCGTGATGCAGGGCACGACCAGGAGCGTGAAGTACGCGCTGTGGCCGAGCGCGTCCCACATCAGCGGGTCCTTGAGGGCCTCGCGGTAGTTGTCGAGGCCGATGAAACTCTCGCCGTCGCCGGTGATGTTGGCGTCCGTGAAGCTGAGGTAGAGGCCGCGCAGCAGCGGCCAGATCACGAACAGGGTGAAGAGCACCAGGAAGGGCGCGACGAACCAGCCGCCGTGCTGGAAGCCCTGCTTGCGGCGGAGGGTGGCACTGGCGGTGGCGGTCCTCGCGCGCGCCGGTGCGATGACGGTCTGAGCGCTGGTCGTCATGCGACCGCACCTCCCTGCGCTGCGGTCTTGCCGTCCATGGGGTTCTTCATCGCGAGCAGCGTGGTGAGCTCGCTCTTCATCCGGCGTGCGGCGGCGTCCGGCTTGGCGGAGCCCATCGTCGAGGAGACGACGATCGGGCCGACGCGCTGGGCGAGGATGCCGGTGGAGCCCGCGAACCACACCTTCGGTTCGGTGGCCTGGTGGTTCATGGCCGACACGTACTCGTTCTGCGGGTAGAGCTTCTTGTACGCGGCCGTGGACAGGGTCGGCGTGTAGGCGGGGATGTGGCCGCCGGCCGCCCACTGCTGGGCGTGCGTGACTACGTAGGCGGCGAGTTGGTGGGCGGCCTCGTTCGTGGCGCCGCCACGGTCGGACTGGTGCGGCAGGACGAAGGAGTGCGACTCGGCGTGGGTGGCCTGCCTGCCGAAGACCGGCGGCAGCGGAATCGCGCCGTAGTCGAGCTTCGCCGCGTCGTAGACCGGTACCGACCAGTTGCCCTCCCAGGCGAAGGGGGCACCGTTGATGAACTGTTCGGCGCCGACGGAGCCCATGCCGGGGTTCGCGTACCCGTCGGTGACGTGCCGGCGCAGGAACTCCAGGACCTGGGTGGCCTTGTCGGTGTCGAAGGTGACCTCGGTCCTGGCGTCGTTGAACCAGGTGCCGCCGAGCTGGGTGTAGAAGGCGACGAAGAACCACCACTGGAAGTTCTGGTCGTTGATCCACAGACCGATGGTCTGCAGCCCCTTCTTGGTGGCCGTCTTGGCCTCCTTGAGCACGTCGAACCAGTCGTCGGTCGACGTGATGGGGACGATCCGGTCGTTGTCGCCGAGCAGGCCCGCCTTCTTCAGCACGTCCTTGCGGTAGAAGCAGAGCTGGACGTGGATGTCGAGCGGGAGGGCGTAGAGCTTGCCGTCGATGACGCCGCGCTGCCACAGCTTGGGGTTGTAGTCCTGCTCCCGTATGCCGTACTTGGCGAGCAGGTCGACGTCCCAGGCGTCGAGCAGGCGGCCCGGCGAGAAACCGGTGACCCGGCCCATGTGCATGACGCCGAGGTCGGGTGCGCGGTTGCCCGCGGCCGCCATGGCGAGCTTGGTGTAGAAGGGGTTGCCCCACTGGAGGGTCGAATCCTTCACGGCGATGCCGGGGTTCGCCTTACGGAAGGCGTCCAGCATCGCGATCATGTTGTAGCCGTCGCCGCCGCTGAAGAGGTTCCAGTAGCGGACGCGGGTGCTCGCACTGGACCCGAGCGCGTCCGCGCCGGTGCCGAGCGCGGCAAAGCCAAGGCTGCCCGCGACCGTCAACCCACCCACTCCGGCCAGGAGTTGCCTTCGATTCAGGCCAGGTCGTCCCATTCCCCGCCCTTACTGTTCGAGATTTCGATAGACGATCGCAACTTCGAACGGGACCGTAGATAGGAAGCGCTTACTCGTCAATGGTTTGCGCAAAAGTCGGAAGTCCCCGTCCAGCAGGAAAGCAACTGGACGGGGACTTCTGAACGCTGCTACCCGGCGAACGCGGGCTGCGGCAGGCCCTTCCCGGCGCCGGGGACGACGAGCAGCGAGCCGGAGAGCGGGTGCGGTGCGTCCAGGCCCGTGCGGGCCGTGGTGATGTACAGATCGGTCAGGTCCGCGCCTCCGAAGCCGCAGGCCGTGGGGCGCGATACGGGCAGTTCCACGATCCGGTCCAGCTCGCCGGACGGGGTGTAACGACGGACCGCTCCGCCGTCCCACAGGGCCACCCATACGCAGCCGTCGGCGTCGACCGTGAGGCCGTCGGGGAAGCCGGCGCCTTCTTCGATGGCCACCAACTGCCGCCTGTTGAAGGGCAGGTGGTCGTCACCGCTCACATCGAAGACATCGATCCGGCGCGTCGGCGAGTCGATGTAATACATGAGCCGGCCGTCCGGGCTCCAGCCCGTGCCGTTGCTGACGGCGACGTCGTCGAGGATCGTGCGTACGGTTCCGTCCGGGGCGAGCCGGGACAGCGTGCCGCCGCGCGGAGCCTCGTCGTAGCGCATGGTGCCGAACCAGAGCGAGCCGTCGGGGGCGACCGCCGCGTCGTTCGCGCGGCGGCCCGGGACGGGCTCGCGGTGCAGCCACCGGAAGGGCTCGCCGGATCCCTCCGGCCCCTTCGGCCCGTAAAGGCCCACGCCATCACGGAGGTTGACGACCAGGCCGCCCCCCGCGCGGGGCTTGGCGGCGCCCACGTGCTGTTCGGTGGCCATGACCGTGCGGTGTCCGGAGACCGGGTCGTACGTGTGCACCCGGGAGCCGAGGATGTCGACCCAGATGAGCCGCTGTGCGTGCGGGTCCCAGGTCGGGCCCTCGCCGAGGGTCGCGTACGCGCGTACGGCGACCTCGGGGGCCGTCATCCGACGCTCCGGTGGCCGAGCCGCTCGGACAGCTCGGCGGCGCCCTTCGCGGCCAGCTGCTCCAGTTCGGCGCGGCGCTCGTCACTCCAGCGGATCATCGGCACGGAGATGGAGAGCGCGGCGACGACCTGTCCCGTACGGTCGCGCACCGGGGCGGCGACGCAACTGACGTCCGGGTTGGACTCGCGGCTCTCCACGGCGATCCCGCGGCGGCGGATCTCGGCGAGGGCCTCGCGCAGGGCGGTCGGGTCGGTGATGCTGTTGGGCGTCATCGCGACCAGCTCGGCGTCGTCGGGGATGCGCGAGGTCAGCTCCACATCGCGGAGCGAGGCGAGCAGCATCTTGCCGACGGAGGTGCAGTGCGCGGGCAGACGCCGGCCCGCCGCCGACACCATGCGCACGGCGTGCGTGGAGTCGACCTTGGCGATGTAGATGACGTCGGTGCCTTCGAGGATGGCCACGTGTACGGTCTCGTCGCAGGTCTCGGCCACCGAGCGGGCGACCTGCTGGCCCTCGGCGGCGAGGTCCAGTTGCTCGGCGTACCTGCTGCCGAGCTGGTACGGGCGTACGCCGAGCCGGTAGCGTCCCGGCTGGCCGGGCACCTGGACGATGTACGACCGGGCGGCGAGCGTGGTGACCAGCTCGTGCACTGTCGTGCGCGGCAGCTGCAGCTTGCGCACGATGTCGGGGGCGGAGAGTGTCCCGTCCCCGTCCAGGAAGAGCTCGAGTATGTCGAGAGCCCGGGTCACGGCAGGTACGAGGCGTCCCACAACCGGCCCCCTCCCTTGTGTTCGAAATTTCAACAGACGATCGGCATGACGAACACAGGTTACTCATGGCTGTCTTGAGCGGGCAATGGTCGGGGACGGGGGCACCTTTCATCGAGGGGACCGGTGGGCGGGCCGACGGGTGGGCCGAGACGGGTGGGCGGGCGGAAAACCGACGGGAGGGGAGCGCCGGGTGCCTGGTGAGCGGGGGTGCACTCGCCCAGGGCCCGGCGCGAGGGCAGCTCCCGGTGCCCGAGGGACCGGGTGGACTCGGACAAGCCCGGCGCGAGGGCAGCTCGGGGTGCCCGAGGGACGGGGGTGGACTCGGGCAGGCCCCGACGGGAGGTCAGCGCCGCGAGCGGGGGTCTCCCAGCTCGCCCCGGAGGCGCTGCGCCCGCAGCACCAGCTCCAGCTCGAAGCGCCGGTCGGGGTCGTCGACCTCGTCGCCCCACAGCTCCCGTATCTGCCGGAGGCGGTAGCGGACGGTCTGGGGGTGCACCCCCAGACGTGCGGCGACCTCCGGGGCGCCACCCCGCGTCTCCAGCCACGCCAGCAACGTCTCCGCGAGCCGCCGCCCGTGCGTGGGCCCGCAGTGGGCCAGCGGCGCGAGACAGCGCAACGCGAGATCGTCGATCAGCTCCTCGGGCTGGAGCAGGACCAGGGCCTCGGTGTGCTCCGTGCAGTGCAGAACCTCACCGGCGGGAAGCAGCCCCCGCTCCATGAGCCGTACCGCCGCCTCGGCCCAGCGCAACGACTTCGCCGCGTCGGCCAGCGGCACCGGCGGCCCGATCGCCCCGGCCCACCCGGTCAGCGCCCGGTGCAGCAGCTCAGGGCGCCCGGCCGCGTCCGGCTCGGGCACGACCATGCGGGGCTGCTCGTACTCCATGTCGAGCAGGACGCTCTGTCCGACGGCGGGCGCGACGGCTTCCCGGGCCGGCCGCAGCAGCACCCCGACGGCGACCCGGTCGGGCAGCGGCCAGCCGATCCGGGCGGCGCGTTCGACGAGCGCCTCGGCGGGGTCGCTCCGGTGGTGCTCGGAGAGCAGTAACTCCATCAGGCGTCGCTGAAGGCGCAGCCGCTCCCCGGCCTGTCGCGCCGCGGCTTCGGCGTAACCCCGTACGGACTGATCCACCAGGCCGTCCAGGTACTCGTATCCGGCGTCGACGAGCTCGTACATCGCCGGGGGCGGGATGTCGACCCGCTGCCCGATCTCGGCGAACCGCCGCCAGGCGAGCCGCACCCCGAGCCGGTAGATCGCCTGCAGCGAGTCGAGGCTGCGGCCGTGCAACCCCTCGCCCCGGCCGAACTCCTGGAACACCTCGGGGTGGACGCGCGGACGACCCTCCGCCGTCTCCAGATGCTGCACGAAGACCTCGATCGCGCGGCGTATGCCGACCAGGGCCATCGGCTCTCCGGAGTCGTCGAGGACGACCGGCAGATGCGGGTACTCGCGGCGGATCTCGCGCAGGATCTCCTCGGCGAGCGCGGGCGCCTCGGCCATGGCGATCGCCGCGAACTGCCGCACCTGGACGCGGGGAACGTCGTGCCAGGCCGAGTGCAGTGCCACGGTTCCCGGACGAGCGGTCACGGTCAACGCTCCTGACCGGCATTCTCATAGGTGATCAGCGGCGTGTTCGGCTGGTCCGGCGTCGCGTCGAGCAGCGCGACGACACCGAGCGCGGCGCCCACGGCGAGTGCGGCGGCGGCCGCGACGGTCAGTGCGGCGGCGAGCAGTCTGGACATCGCAGGGTCAGCCTCTCTGTCGGAGGTCGTCCCCACCCTGGCACTCCGCGCGGCCGTGGTCATGCGGCTGCGCGGCCCCTGCCCGTTCCCGTTCACCGGTCGTGTCCGGTGGCTGTCCACCGGCGCCGACCCATGACGGTTCACCGGTCCCGTCCGGCAAGTCCACAGTCTCGACAATGCATTGACACCCCGTCAAGGGTGCGCCTACGGTTCCCGGCCCATACCGCACGTGCACTTTCCCTCCTGGTGTCGACGCATCCGTATCACCTCGTACCACCCGATATCACCCGTGCGTCGAGCCTCCTCACGCCCCTGGAGTGCCCGGATGCGTCGCAGAGTCTCACCCGTCTCCCTGATCCTTCTCGGCCTCGGCACCTTCCTGCTCGTGCTGGCCCCGATGCTCGCGTGGTACGTGGAACCGCGGGCCGCCGTGAACCCGATCGACATCGACACCACCGCCGTCTACACCGGCACCGGTAGCGTCTTCGACGTCGACAAGGTCGCGACCGTGTCCGACCAGAAGATCACCGTCACCCAGCAGGTACGCGGCGACGTCGCCGACAGCGAGCGCAGCGGAAAGGCCGTCTGGGACGTGACGACCACGGTCGACACGGACAAGTCGCTGCCGGCCGCCGACCCGCACGACGCCCTGGAGTTCATGCCGGGCCGCTGGGTCACCAACCGGAAGACCAACACTCCGGCGCACTGCTGCCAGGAGAAGCCGTACTTCGAGGGCGAGGCCTACCTCAAGTTCCCCTTCGACGTGCAAAAACGCGCGTACCGCTGGTGGGACAACTCGCTCGGCGCGACGGTCACCCTGAACTACCGGGGCACCAAGAAGATCCGCGGGTACGAGGGCTACCGGTTCACCGGGTCCGTGCCCGCCACCAGGACCGGGACCCGTCTGGTGCCGGGCGCGATCGTCGGGGAACCGAAGCGCAGCCAGGTGCTCGCCGAGGAGTGGTACGCCAACCATCTGATCGAGCTCGTCGCCGACCAGCGCACGGGCCGGGTGATCTACGCACAGGTCGGCCCGCGCAGGACGCTGCGCGCCCCGGGCGCCAAGAAGGACGTGACGGTACTCCTGGACAGCCGGAAGCTGGCCTTCACAGCCGCGACGCAGAAGGACCAGGTGGACCAGGCGAAGACCGAGAGCGGGCAACTGCGCATGGTGGGACAGACGTTGCCGATCGGTGCCGGTGTGCTCGGTTTCGTCCTGGCCGCGGTGGGGGTCGTTCTGGTGGTACGCGGGCGGCCGGATCCCGATACGTCCGAGTCGTCCCAGCCTACGCTCACGATGTGATGTGCCGTCAGCTCCACAAAGCCCGGAAATTGTCACCTCGGTGAGTAGCCGCATCGAACCGCTGGGCGAAAACTGTCCAACCCCACCCGAGCACAGCCCGCCCACATCCCCGTCACGGCGAATGCCCAAAAACCCCACAGCTGGGCAGATTCTCAGCCCCGTCCCGTCGAAAGAGCAGAGAAGCGCCGTCCGACGAAAGACCGCACAAGCGCAGCCCGACCGAGAGACCGGAGAGGCGCCGCCTCACCGCAAGACCGCAGACGCGCCACCCCACCGCAAGACCGGAGAAGCGCCGCCTCACCGCAAGACCGCAGACGCGCCACCGCAAGACCGCAGACGCGCCACCCCACAGGCAAGAGACCCGCGCGAAACGCCACCCATCGACCGACCGGTGCAGAGATCCGCACCGCGCCCTACCCCCCACGCTGAGTTCCGCACCCTGAGACGAGTTGGAGCACCCATGCCCCAGCACGTGCCTTCCTCGCTGCGCGCCGCGCTCCCCCGCCCCGCGCAGCACCCCCCGGCGCTCCCCCCACAGCCGCGCCGTATCGTTTTTCTCGCCCGCCGTGATCTCGGCAACCCGGCGGCGGGCGGCTCCGAACTGCTCGTCGACCGTCTGGCCGAAGGGCTGACCGAGCTCGGTCACCAGGTCACCCTGCTGTGCGGCGGCCCCGCGGCCTACCGCGACTACCGGGTCGTCTCGGCGGGTGGCGACCTCGGCCACTTTCTGCGCGCCCGCCCCGCGTTGCACCGCCAGGTCGGTGACTGCGACCTCCTGGTCGAGGTGTGCAACGGACTGCCCTACCTGGCGCCGCTGTGGCACCACGGCCCCACCCTGTGTCTGGTCAACCACGTCCACACGGACCTGTGGAAGATGCGGTTCGGCGGACCGCTGGCACCTGCCGCCCGGCTCGGCCGAAGACTCGAACACTGGGCGCTGGCCGGCGCGCAGCGCCGCAATCTGCTGGTCGCCGTCTCTCCGTCGACGGCACACGCCCTGCGCGCGATCGGGGTCGAGCGGGACCGCATCCGGGTCGTGCACAACGGGGTCGAGGAGCCGGGGCCGCGGGCCTCGCGCTCGCCGGAGCCGCTGTTCGTGGCGATGGGGCGGCTCGTCGAGTACAAGCGGATCGATCTGCTGCTGCGGCTGTGGGAGCGGGTCCGCCCGGTCACCGGCGGCCGGCTGGTGATCGTGGGAGACGGTCCCGAGCGCGAGCGCCTGGAGCAACTCGCGGGCCCCGGAGTCGAGTTCACCGGCCATGTCTCCGAAGCCGAGAAGCACCGTCTGCTGTGCGCCGCCTGGCTGCTGCTGCACCCGTCCGCCGTCGAGGGCTGGGGCCTGGTCGTCACAGAGGCGGCCGCGCGCGAGACCCCGGCGATCGCCTTCGACGTACCCGGACTGCGCGACTCCGTCGTGGACGGCGAGACGGGTCTGCTGGCCCGCGGCGAGTCCTCCTTCGCGGCCGCCTGGTGCACACTCGCCCTGTCCACCCACCGCCGCACCCTCATGGGCAAGGCCGCCCGCGACCGCGCGGCCCGATACCGCTGGAACCACACGGTCCGCCAGTTCAGAGCGGTGGCCGCGGAGGCGGTGAGGGGCTGGACGCCGTGAGGGCCCCCGGTGAGGGTGCGGGTACCGGCCTCAAGGACCCCTCCATACGCCGCTCTCTCGCCCTCTTCCGTGCCTTCCTGCACGAGCAGGACGACCCCGGGTCCTGCTACTCGCTGCTCGCCCGGGACGCCGCCGACCAGGTCGAGACGTACGGCGGCGCCGTCGAGGGCCGTACCGTCGTGGACGTCGGCGGCGGCAGCGGCTACTTCACCCAGGAGTTCCGGCGGCGCGGAGCCAACGCGTATCTCTTCGAGCCGGACGTAAGGGAGTTGGGGCCGAAGCCACCCGACTCGACGGTCGTCGCGGACGGGTATCTGCTGCCGCTGGCGGACGGGGTGGCCGACGTCTGCTTCTCCTCCAACGTCCTGGAGCACGTGGCCGATCCGCAGACGTTCCTGAGCGAAATGGTGCGCGTGACCCGCCCGGACGGGCTGATCTACGTCTCGTTCACCAACTGGCTGTCCCCCTGGGGCGGTCACGAGTGGGCGCCCTGGCACTACCTCGGCGCCGAGCGGGCGCGGGCCCGCTACCGGCGCCGTACCGGTAAGGCCGCCAAGCACACCCTCGGCGAGAACCTCTTCGCCGTGCACATCGGCACCACCCTGCGGCAGGTGCGCGCCCGCGACGACGTCACGGTCGTCGCGGCGCGCTCCCGCTACTGGCCGTTCCTCGCCTCCGCTGTCACCAAGACACCGGTGCTGCGCGAGTTCGCCACTTGGAACCTCCTCCTCATCCTCCGGCGGTGTCCACCATGACGAGCACGGTCCAGGCTCCTCCTCCAGCAGCCGTCCGCCCCGCCGCGACCGCCTCAGGACCCCCCGAGGGGCCGCGCTCGCGGCGGTGGCTGCTGGGTTTCTGGGCCGTGGTGTTCGTGCTGTTCCTGGCCGTGCACCCCGGGCGGACGACCTTCGACACCAAGCTCGGTGTCGCGCTCGACCCCTGGCAGTTCCTCTCCGATCTGGGCCAGTTGTGGCACGACCGGGGCGGCTTCGGCGGCATCCAGGACCAGTACGTCGGCTACGTCTGGCCGATGCTGCCGTTCTACGGCCTGTGCAAGCTGATCCATCTGCCGGTGTGGCTGGCGGAGCGGCTGTGGCTGTCGATCGTGGTCTCCGTCGCCTTCTGGGGCGCACTGCGACTGGCCGAGCGGCTGCGGGTCGGGAGCGGTTCCGCACGACTGCTCGCCGCCGTCGCGTACGCGCTGTGGCCGGTCTTCACCGTCGTCGTCGGCTCCACCTCGGCCGCAGCGCTGCCCGGTGCTTTCCTCCCCTGGGTCCTGCTGCCGCTCACCGACGAGCGCTACAGTGCCCGCATCGCGGCCCTGCGCTCGGCGCTGATCGTCCCCTTCATGGGCGGTGTGAACGCGGCCGCGACCCTGGCATCCCTGCTCCCGGTCGGGCTGTATCTGCTCTCCCGCCCGCGCGGGCCCCGGCAGCGCAAACTGATCGGCTGGTGGGTGCCGGGCGTGATCCTGGCGACGGCCTGGTGGTGGATCGCCCTGCTGATGCTCGGCATCTATGGCGAGAACTTCCTTCCCTACGTGGAGACTTCGCAGACCACCACCGCCACGATGTCGGCCACCGAGTCGTTGCGCGGCGCCGGTAACTGGGTGGCGTATCTGCACTTCGGCGAGGCCTGGCTGCCCGCCGGCTGGACCGTCGCGTCCTCGGTCGTCGTGATCGTCTGTTCGTCGCTGGCGGCCGGGCTGGGTCTCGCGGGCCTGGCGAGACGGGACATGCCCGAGCGCCGCTGGCTCGTGCTGACCGTGCTGTCGGTCGCGCTCATCACCCTGGCCGGGTACGGCGGTTCGTTCGGCGCACCCTTCCACGGCGTGGTCCAGGACTGGCTGAACGGCGGGCTCGTCCCCTTCCGCAACATCTACAAGTTCCAGACGGGGCTCGCGCTCGCCCTCGTCCTCGGCCTCGCGCATCTGGTCGGTGTCGCCTCCGAGACGCGCGGCGCCCGTCCGGTACGCGGCCGTCGATTCGCGCCCCTCGTGGCGGCCGTGCTGATACTGCCGGGGCTCGCCTGGCCGTATCTCAACGGGTCGATCCTGCAACCGGGTTCCTTCCAGGAACTCCCCAAGTACTGGCAGACCACGGCCGACTGGCTGAAGAAGTACTCCCCCGACTCCCGCGCCCTCGTCGTCCCCGCCACCGCGCACGGCATCTACACCTGGGGCTCCCCCATCGACGAGCCTCTCGACGTGCTCGCCGACTCCCGCTGGGCGGAACGTGACTACGTCCCGTTCGGCACCGCGGGCAACCGGCGCGCCATGGACGCGGTCGAGCAGTCGCTGATGACGGGTGGCGAGGTCCCGGGCCTGGCCGACTACTTGAGCCGGGCCGGCCTCTACTACGTCGTCGTGCGCAACGACCTGGACCCCGATCAGCTCGGTTACGTCCCGACGGCGACCGTGAAGCGGACCCTGGAGCAGTCCGGGTACCAGCGGGTCACCGGCTTCGGGCCGGTCATGACCGGCGGGCGGATCGCGAACGACACCCCCTTGCAGGTCGAGGGCCTGTATCCGCGCCAGCGCGCCGTCGAGATCTACGAGCCGACCGACAAGGACGTGGCGAGGCCCGGACAGGCCGGGCTGAAGCCGATCGCGGACACGGCCGTCGTGTCCGGCGGCCCCGAGTCGCTCCTCCCGCTGGCCGCCGACCCGTCGATGCGGGGCCGCGCCGCCGTGCTGACCGGCGACAACCATCCGGGCCTGGGCACCTCCGAGGTACAGGTGGTGGGCGACGGCCTGCGCCGCGCCGACACCCGGTTCGGCCTGGTCAACTCCAACACCTCATACACGTACACGCGCGACCAGCGCAACGACAGCGACAGCGTGCAGGACCCCGGCAGGAAGCCGCACCAGATCCTGCCGACGAAAGGCATCGGGCACCAGACGGTGGCGGAGCTGCGCGGCGCCCGCTCGGTGACGGCGTCGTCGACCGGCAACTGGCTCTTCCACCTCCCGCAGTACGACCCCGTGAACGCCTTCGACGGCAACCCCGACACGGCGTGGGCCGAGGGCGCGGCGGGCTCGGTGAACGGTCAGTGGCTGCGGATCCGCTTCGAGGGGTCCGTGGACGTGCCGTCGTCGTTCAAGGTGACTCCGCTGCCGCAGGACGGGGTGCGGTCGGCGGCGACGCGGGTGCGGGTCGAGACGGAGAAGGGCTCCGTCACCAGCTACCTGCAGCCCAACGGCATGGCCCAGTCGATCAAGGCCCGCCCAGGGTCGACGAGTTGGCTGAAGATCACGATCGTCGACTCCACCGAGCGGCACGCCGGTCTCACCGGTGCCGGCTTCTCCGAGATCGACCTTCCGGATGTCCAGGTGACGCGCCTGCTGCGGCTTCCGACGGACGCCTCCGGCTCGGACGCCTCCTCCGAGATCGTCTCCCTGCACCGCACCGCCGACCCCACCGGGCTCTCCCCGACGGGCACCGAGGCGGGCCTGCACCGCAGCTTCTCGACCTCGACGGCGGGGACGTACGCGATGAAGGCGAGCGCCGTCCCGGTCCCGGGCGAGGACCTCGACAAGCTGCTGTACGAGGTCGCGCCCGAGCAGCAGAGCCGGATCACCGCGACGGCGGACTCGACGGCGAAGCTGGGCGCCGGCCTGTCCGCGCGCAACCTCACGGACGGCGACCTGACGACGGCGTGGATCGCGGGCGACAACCCGACGATCCATCTGAGCTGGCCCGACAAACAGCCGGTCTCGTCCATCGTGCTGGCCCCGGCGGGCGGCCTGTCGACCCGTCCGACGAAGGTGAACATCAGTTCCCCGGACGGGGCGGCGATCGTCGGGGTCGACGAGAACGGCTGGGCCCGCTTCGACCCCATCACCACCGACCACCTCGACATCACCATCACCGAGACCGCGCCCCTGACCGTCCACAACCCGGTCGCCGACGACGACCTGCAACTGCCGGTCGGACTGACGGAGGCCTACATCCCGGGCCTCGACCAGTACCGCACCCCGCAGCCGTCCGGCGCCCGGAAGTTCTCGCTCCCCTGCGGGAAGGGTCCGGTCGTCGCGGTCGACGGGAAGCTGTACGGGACGAGCGCGACGGGGACGGTACGGGACCTGGTGGAGCGCCGGGCCATTGATGCGACGCTCTGCCAGGAAGGGCGCACGGACACCGCCCTGGAGCTCACCGACGGCTCGCACCGCGTCGAGGCGGGCGACGCCGGCCCGCTGGCCCTCACGGATGTGACGCTGACCCGCGGGACCGTGGCGGACGCGACCACCGCCGGACGCGATCTGAAGATACGTGACTGGCTGGGCGACCGCCGCGAGGTGTCGGTCGGCTCGGGCGCGGCCTCGTACCTGACGACGTACGAGAACTACAACGACGGCTGGAAGGCCACGCTGGGCGGCAAGGAACTCACGCCGGTACGGCTCGACAGCTGGCAGCAGGGCTGGCGGATCCCGTCCGGCGCGGGCGGCACGGTCAAGCTGTCGTACGAGCCGTCGACGACGTACGAGGCCGGGCTGATCGGCGGCGGGGTGGCCGTGGCCGCCCTCGCGGGCCTCGTCCTGTGGCGCCGCCGCTCGCCCAACCCCGATGAGCCCCAGCCGGTGCCGCCGCTGCCCGGGCTGTGGCCGGGCCTGGTCGCGCTGACCCTGGTCGGCGTCGTGATCGCGGGCTTCTTCGCCCTGCTGGTCCCGGCGCTGGCTCTGCTCGCCCGGCGGCGGCACGCCCTGCTCGTACCGATCGCGTTCCTGGCGCTCGCCGGGGCGGGGATCGCCGCCGCGACGGGGGCGGGTTCGCCGGTGTCGGCGGACGAGGGAGCGTTCGGGCCCGCGGCCCAACTGCTGGCGCTGATCGGCTTGTTCGCCGCTCTGGTGAGCGTACGGGAGCCGGACTCCGGGGCGGCGGTCTCGCGGTGGGAGGCACCACCGGGTTCCTCGGAGGCACCCACGGCAACGCTGCCGCGACGGGTGCGGGGGGAGAGCGGCGGGCCGGGAGTCCTGCCCGGTGCGCTGCCCGGAGGCTTCGAGGAGAAGCCTGGCGTGGGGGCCGAGCCGGCCGGGGGAAGGCCCGGCGCGGGGGCCAAGTCGGCCGGGGAGAAGCCCGACGCGTCCGAGGCCGAGGCCGGGGCACCGGTCGCCTCCGGCCCGACCGTCTCCGCCCGCGGCCCCGGATCGGCCCAGCCCGAGCCGGAGCCCCCGACCGCGCGCCTCACGTTCCGCAAGCCGAGGTTCAGGGCGACACCACCCGAGGAACCCGGCATCCAGGAGGACACGGGGAGGGGGGAGGCCACGTGACAGCGGTGGAGCACCCGGCACGGGACGGCACGGACGGGCCGATCCGGCCCCCCGTCCGCGTCCCGTTCCCGGTGGTGGACGAGGTCGCCCGGCACTGCCTCCAGGAGGAGGAACCGGAGACGGTCCACATCGAGGTCCATCTGCCGGGCCGCCTCGACCCGGACCGGCTGAGGACGGCGTTCACACAGGCGCTCCGCCGCCACCCCCGCATCCTGATGCGCGAGGCCCCGGGCCCTTGGTACCGCCGCCGCTACGAGTGGGAGCTGACGCCGGGGCCGGACGTGGAGGTGGTGTCGTTCACCTCCGCCGACTCCGACGCACTCCGGAATGCCCGGACCAGGGCCCTGTTGGAGGCCCCGCCCCTGTCCCTGTCCCCACCGATACGCCTGGAGGTGGTCGAGGGGGCGGGCCGGGCGGTGGGCAGCGAGGCGACAGACGCGGTGGGCGAAGCCACCGTGGGCCGGCGCGCCGATTCAGCCACGGGCCCGCAGGCCGCCAGGAGCGGCCCTCCACGCTCGGCGGCACCCGGAGCGGGCACCGCCGCAACCGACCCAGCTGTGGCCCTGCGTGCCGCTGGGGGCGGCGCCCGTCCCGAAGAGACCGGCACCCCGCAAGGCGCGGGCTCGCCGTCCCGCCCCGGCGCCGGTCCCACCCCCGGTCACCCGGCCCCCAAGGGCACAGTCCTCTTCCTCACCATCAACCACACCGCCCTGGACGGTCCCGCCTGCCTCCGCATCCTGGCCACCGCAGCCGAGCTGTACGGAGGCAAGGACAACACCCCCGCCGCGCCCCCGGTGCGTACCCCCGACGCGACGGACACCCCCCAGGTGGACACCCCCTCCACCTGGACCCCACCCGCCAGGGTCGCCCCCGGCGCCCCCGAGCCCTCCCCCGGCAACGGCTTGCTCGTCACCGAGCTGAACGTCCCGCGCCGCCCCAAGAGCTCCCCCTACACGGTGAACGACCAGCTCATGGCCACCACGGCCCTGATGCTCGCCCACTGGAACAGGGAACACGGCGCCCGCCCCCGCCCCCTGCGCATCACGATGCCGGTCGACGACCGCCCCCGCGACGCTGACATGCCGATCGGCAACGGAACGCGGCTCGTGGAAGTCACCTTCACCCCCGAGGAGGTGGACGCGCACAGGATGAGCGAACTGCTGCGCCGCACGGCCCACCGCACGCGCGCACTGAAGTCCCTCGACCGCCCCCAACTCGGCCACGGCGCTGCTCTGTTGACCGCCCCCGTGGTCCCTGTGGCGTGGCGCGCGGCCGTCACCCGAGGCTTGCGCAGAGCGGCCGGCCCCTGGACCTCGACCACGCTGCTGAGCAACATCGGCCGCATCCCGTACCCCCTGGACTTCGGCGAGGCGGCGGGCCGCGCCCACGCGGTGTGGTTCTCGGCCCCCGCCCGCATGCCCCGCGGTCTGACCGTCACGACCGCGTCCTCCGCGGGCCGCCTGCACCTCGCCCTGCGCTGGTCCCGGACCCTGCTCAGCCACGGTGACGGCGCCCACCTGCGCGACCTCTTCGAGCACTATCTGCACGCGACGGAGGGGGACACCCCATGACCACGACAGCGCCCGCACGGCGCGGACTTCGCGAGTTCTACGAGGACCCCGCCGTTCCCGTCGCCTCCGGCACCCCGCGCAGCCTGCGCCAGGCCCGCATGCTGGCCGCCGCGCTGGGCCCGGCCACGGCGGGCGCGAAGACCGTCATGGACATCGGCTGCGGCGACGGCACCGCGGCCGCGACGGCCGCCCCCCTCCTCGCCGGCCACCGCCTGATCGGCGTCGACTGGTCGCAGGACGCCCTCAGACGTGCCCACGCCCATGTGCCGTACGCGATCCGTGGCGAACTCAGCGACGGCGGGCTGCCGTTCAGGACGGCATCGGCCGACGCGGTACTCTTCAGCGAGGTCGTCGAACACCTCGTGGACCCGGACGGCGCGCTCGACGAGATCCGCCGAGTCCTGTGCCCCGGCGGCCACTTGATGCTCTCCACCCCGAACCTGGCCGCCTGGTACAACCGAGCCCTGCTGCTCGCCGGCGTCCAGCCCGTCTTCTCGGAGGTGAGCCTGCGCGCCATCCACGGCCGCCCGGGAAGCGAGGTCGTGGGCCATCTGCGGCTCTACACGGCCCGGGCGCTGCGGGAGTTCGTGACCGCGTCGGGCTTCGACGTCGTACGCCTGGCGGGTGCGCCCTTCCATGGCGTACCGCGCCCGCTGCGCCCCCTGGACCGGCTGGCCTGCGCCGCGCCGTCCCTGTCCTCCATCCTGCTCCTGCACGCGCGAAGGACGTAGCCCATGTGGTGGGGAGTGGCCGCCGCCCTGCTGGCGAACGTCCTGTACAGCACGGGATTCGTCCTGGAGAAACGCGCGTTGGCGGCCCTGCCCGAGGTGGACATCCGCCGTCCCGCCAGGCTGCTGCGACTGGTCCTCGGCAGCCCCCTGTGGATCGGCGGCTCGCTGGCCCTCGCCGCGGGCTTCGGCGCCCAGCTCGCCGTCTACCGCACCCTTCCGATCGCCGCGGCCCAGGGCATCTTCGTCTCCGGGCTCGTCCTGCTCGTGCTGCTCTCCTCCCGGCTGCTCGGCGAGGAGACGACCGGTCGCGAGCGGTACGCGCTCGGCGCGATCCTCGCCGCCCTGCTGATGGTCGTGCTGTCCCTGCGCGAGGGCACGGACACGGTGAGCCGCAGCGCCCCGGTGCCGCTGATCCTCACCGTCTGTCTGCCGTCGCTCTCGCTGGGCGTGTGGCTGTACGGAGCCGCCGAGCGCCGCTCCAGGCACCGGCACCGCATGCCGACCACGGGTGTCGAGTACGGCGTGGCGGTGGGCCTGTTGTACGGCGTGAGCTCGCTCGCCATCAAGGGCGTGTCGAGCTACTTGACGACGAGCGACCTGGGCGGAGCGGTGGTCGGCCTCCTCCGCTCCCCGTACCCCTATCTCCTTGTCTTCACGGGCGCGTTCGGCCTGGTCATGTCGCAGGCGGCGCTGCAGCGCTGCCGGGCCTCGCTGATCGTGCCCGTCTGCACGACGGTGACCTGTCTGTTCACGGCGGTGCTCGGCACGCTCGCGTTCGGCGAGGCGCTGCCGCACGAACCGGTGCGGCTCGCCCTGCGCCTCGCGGGCACCGCGCTCGCGGTGTCGGTCCTGCTCGCCATGCCCAAGCACGATGAAGCACCCCAACCCCCCATCGGTGCCAAGGAGTTGACACCCCCATGAACCCCGACGACCCGCTGCTGAAGATCCTGGCCTGCCCGCTCGACAAGGGCCCGCTGCATCTGCTCGTCCCGGATGAGGCCCTGACCTCCGAGGAGGCCCTCTACAACCCACGGCTGCACCGCCGTTACCCGATCGTCGACGGCATCCCCCAGCTGCTGCCGTCCTCCGGGGAGCAGGTCACGGAGGACGAGCACGAGGAGCTCCTCAAACGGATGGCCCCATGACAGACCCCAGGACCGCTCGTGTGAAAAAGACCCTGGCCGCCCGCCTCGCCCCCTTCCTCCCCACCCGTCTGGTCGCCGCCACCGCCCGGCTCGTCTACCCGCGCTTCGAACCCGAACTGGCCCGGCTCGCCGACCTCTGCCCGGCCGGCTGCGGCACGGCGGTGGACGTGGGCGGCTGGTACGGCCCCTGGACCCGCCGCCTCGCCGGCCGAGCCCGCCGCGTGGTGACCGTCGAACCGATCCCGCATCTGGCCGGACTCCTCTCCGCCGTCAGCCCCGGGAACGTGCGCGTCATCCGCGCGGCAGCCTCCGACCACCGGGGCACGGCCCACCTGTGGCTGCCGCCGGACGACGCGGGCGACCGAGGTGTGTCCTCCCTCGTCCGCAGGGACATCCACGCCCGCGCACTGAAGGTTCCCTGTCTGACCCTCGACAGCCTGGACCTGCGTGACGTCGGCTTCATCAAGATCGACGTGGACGGCAACGAGCCGGCGGTGCTGCGCGGCGCGCAGGCCCTGCTCACCCGCGACCGCCCGGCCCTGTTCATCGAACTGGAGTCCCGTATCCAGCCGATCACCCCGGTCGTCGAATACCTCGCCGAGCAGGGCTACGCCGGCTGGGTGCTTCCCGGCGCGACCTGGCTGCCTCTGGCCGCCTTCCCTCTGGAGGCCCACCAGGCGCAGACGTCACACGTCGTCTCGCAGGGCCTGCTACGTCGGGTGCTCTCGCCGCACGGCCCCCGTTACGTCAACTCGGTCTTGTTCCTGCCCGACGGGCGCCGACCGGGCGAGGCCCGCGTACGCGACCATGGACCTCATGCCGGCCAAACGCCCCACCACCCCCTTCACCCCTCTCGACTTCCAGCTGGTCCTGCTGCGCCGCATGGCCGACCACAACCCTGACCTCGTCGAGGACGCCCGCCACGAGCTGGGCGTTTCCATCGCCGACATGCGAGAGGCCAACCGCCGCTGGCAGGCGATGCTGCACGCCCCGCGTTCGCGGGCGGCCGCCTCCCGCTACCTATCGATCCTCGGCGTCCCGGAGTCGGTCACTCCCCGCCACATCGGCGACCTCGCCTGCGAGGCGCTTCTGTGGCCCGTCCCCCTCTGGCCCGCCCTCCGCTTCGAGGTCCTCGTCGCACCCAACGGGATGGCCTGGAACGAGTGGCTGGTGCGGGCCCCCGGCGCGCCCGGCCCGGTGCTGGAAACCCTGGACGACCTCACCCCCTGGTCCTGCACGGTCGACGAGGCCGCCCGCGCCTTCGCCCCCGCCCGCCCCCTGGAGGGCACGGCCCCGACGCGCTGGGGTCTGGCCTTCACGGCGCCGGACGCGTCGGGCGTACGACGGGAATGCGCGGCGGAGTTCACCTGGGGGCTGCTGCAACGGGTGGGCGTCAAAGGGCAGCAGCCTTGAGGATCGCCTCCACGACGGCGGGCAGCGACTTTGGGTGCAGCCAGAGGAAGAGATTCGGCTCGACCAGCTCCAGCTCCATCACCCGGGGCCGGCCGTCGTCGCCGTCGACGAGGTCGACGCGGGCGTAGAGCAGGGCGTCCGAGCCGTCCGGCACCGCGGCCAACGCTCGCTCCGCCACGGCCAGTTCGGCGGGCGTCGGCTCCCAGGCCTCCAGCCGCGGATGGGGAACCTTGTCCCCGTCGAACGGCGTGCCCGGCTCCAGCACGGCACCCTTCCGGCTGGCGTGCAGCAGCCGCCCGCCGAAGAACTGCAACGCCCGCTCACCACGGACGTCGATGTTCTTCACGTACGGCTGCACCATCGCGGTCAGCCCCTCGGCGTGCATCCGCGCGAGCTGCCGTACGGCCGTCTCCAGCTCCCCGGGCGTGTAACGGGCGGCGTACCGGGCCCCCGCACCGGCGGTGGGCTTCACGACGAAATCCTGGTCCTCGGGCAGCTCGACGGGGTCCCCAGGCGCGAGATACCGGGTCGGCACGACCGGGACTCCCGCCGCCGCCAGGTCCCCGACATACCGCTTGTCGGTGTTCCACCGCACGACTCCGGCCGGATTGGCGAGCCGCGTGAGCCCCCCGCACCGCTCGGCCCACGCCACGAACTCCGCCACCCGCCAGCTGTAGTCCCAGGTCGACCGGATCACGGCGAGGTCGAACCCCGCCCAGTCGACCTCGGGGTCGTCCCAGTAGGCGATGACCGCCTCGGCTCCGGCGTCCTCCAGGGCCGCCCTCAGCACGGGCAGATCCCGGTCCGCGCCGGGCTCCTCGCCCGGGTTGTAGCTGACGAGCGCGACACGGGCCACTGCGGTCTCCCTCTTCGGAGCACATCTCGGGACGATCCCGCCGCAGGGTAACAACCACCCGTGCAACCGCGGCAACCCATTTGACCTTCACCTTTGGTGAAGCCGCAGCATCGGTGGCGGAACGAGGAACGACCGGACCACGGGGTGGGCGCATGGACATGCTGACGATCGGGGCCTTCGCGAAGGCGTGCCGGCTGTCGCCGAAGGCGCTGCGGCTGTACGACGAGCTGGAGCTGCTGCGGCCCGCCCGGGTCGACCCGGAGACCGGGTACCGGTACTACGCGGTCGGGCAGCTGGAGCAGGCACGCCTGGTGGCGTGGCTGCGGCGGCTCGGGATGCCGCTCGCCCGGATCCGGCGGGTGTGCGCCATGGCGCCGGGGCCGGCCGCGCGGGAGATCCGCGCGTACTGGGCCCAGGTCGAGGCCGAAACGGTCGCCCGCCGGGACCTGGCGGCGTTCCTCGTGGACCATCTCTCGCCGTCCCCCAGGAAGGACACCAGCATGCTGGAGCTCCGTTACTCCGCTCTCTCCGACACCGGTCTGGTCCGCACCGCCAATCAGGACACCGCCTACGCGGGCACCCGAGTCCTCGCAGTGGCCGACGGCTTCGGGCCGGGCGGGGCGCCCGCCAGTACGGCGGCGGTGGAGGCCCTCAAGTTCCTGGACGACGAGCCGCTCCCGGCCGGAAGTGTGCTCAATCTCCTTGAGGACGCCGTCCAGGGCGCCACCCAGGCCGTCCAGGACATCGCCTCCGACGGGGAGGACGCCGGCACCACCCTCACCGCGATGGTGTGGACCGGCTCCCAGCTCGCGCTGGTCCACATCGGGGACTCGCGCGCGTATCTGCTGCGCGACGGGGAGCTGTTCCGGATCACCCACGATCACACCGTGGTCCAGTCGATGATCGACGAGGGCAGTCTCACACCGGCGGAGGCGACCACCCATCCCCAACGCTCCCTGCTCCTGAAGGCGTTGGGGAGCGGCTCGGCCGCCCCCGTCCCCGATCTGCGGCTGCACGACGCCCGGCCGGGCGACCGCTACCTGCTCTGCTCGGACGGCCTCTCCGGTGTCGTACCGGATGAGTGGATAGCGCGGATTCTCACCTCAAGTGCCGTACCCGAGGAGGCCGTTAGGACCCTCGTCGACGCGGCGAACGACTCCGGTGGGCCGGACAACGTGAGTTGTGTGGTCGCGGATGTGGAATCCGTCGGCTAGTCGTCCGGTATGGCGAGCTTCACCGGAACGCAGGGCTTGACCTCACCCTTGGCCGCGTAGGCGTTGACCCTGTGCGGCTGGGGGTTGCCCCTGAGGTTGTCGAAGACCAGCACGTTGCCCGGGCGCAGGGTGATCTCACGGTTCCACTGCAAGGTGAGGACGGGCACACGGTCTCCCTGCTTGTTGATCCCCCAGAGCACCGGGTCGTGCTCGCAGATGTAGCCGGGGGCGAGGACGTTCACAGTCACCTGGATGCCGTTCGGGCGCAGTTGCCTCGCGAGTTCGCGCTGGGCGTCGACGTCGATGTCCTGGTCCTTGACGGTGAGCGTGACGCTGCCGTCGCCGTGGCGCTCCACCGCGTACGCCTTCGAGGCGGCCGGCGAGCCGGGCACGACCACCGCGGCGAGCCCGGCCACCGCACAGGCCGCCGCGGCGACGGCGATCCGGCGCGGAGTGAACAGACGGCGCACGGAAGCGTTCGCCTTGCCCCCCGTTGCGACCTCAGCCGACCCGGTCTCGCACACCCCGGCCTCGCGCAGCTCGATCTCCCTCTTCAGCTCGTCCAGCAGTCGGTCCTCGAACGTCGTCCTCGTGCTCATGCCTCTCCCCCTATGACGTACAACCGTGCTGCGTCCGGCGTCTCCGCTCCCGCGGAACTCGCCTGTGCGGCGGTGGGGTCCGTCTCCGCGGCCTTGGAGTCCGCCTCCCCCCGCAGGGCCTTGCGCGCCCGGTGCAGTCGGACCCGGGCCGTGACCTGGCGGATGCCCAGCGCGGCCGCTGCCTCCGGGACCGTGAGCTGGTCCACCGCGATCAGCTCCATGACGGCCCGCTCGCCCTCGGGAAGCCTCGCGAGCGCGGCCAGCACGCGCCGCCCCGGGCTCTCCGCGTCGAGCCTGTCCTCCAGGCGGACGATGTCGTCGACCTCCAGTAACCGCCGCCCGGAGATGCGCAGATCGCGTTCGGCATCCCGGGCGACCCGGCGGCGCTCCGACGACACGACGTTGCGCGCGATTCCGTACAGCCAGGCCGTCTCGCTTCCGAGACGCGGCCGGTAGGAGCGGGCCGAGTCGAGGACGGCGAGGAAGATCTCGGCGGTCAGGTCGGCCGCGGTGTGCGGGTCGTCGACACGCCGGGCCACGAAACGCATGACCGCGTCCACATGGCGTCGGTAGAACTCTTCGAAAAGCTGTGGGTCATGTGCCGCCGCGGCGGGTCCACCCCGTATCCGTTCCGCGCCATCCACAGGCGTCTCCTTCTTGTCGGAGGCTCCCAGGGCCGCCTCGTCGGAGGTCCCCGGAGTTCCTCAAGGCACTTCACCTGTTCTTGGACCGAGGCGCGGAAAGCGTTACAGCGGTGAACCCGATGAACCCGACCGCCTCCCGGGTCAGTTGGAGCGGGCGTCCGCCGCCTTCCACTCCTCGTCCGTGAGCGGCGGCCCGGTGAGCTGCGGCTTGAGCGGGCCGACCACGGCGGCGAGGAGCACGCCGGGGGAGAGGAGCACCTGCGCGCCGCGCTCCAGGGAGGACACGTCGGTGAAGCGGCGCGCGACACGGCCGTTGCCGGTGGCGGTGTACAGGAGCCGGTCGACGTACGCGGCCAGGATCCTGTCTCTGAGCGTGGGACCGGTCTCTGTCGCGCCCGGGAAGAAGACGTCCTGGCCGGTGGCGAGGTCCCAGGCCGCGTTGACCGGGCGGCCCACCGCCTTCTGCAGGGCGCGGGCCAGCCGGGGCGTGCCCCAGCCCCGGCGGCGGATCACCTCGCGCAGGGCGACGGCGCTCTGGGCCGCGACCGACATGCCGTGACCGTAGATGGGGTTGTACGCGGCGAGCGCGTCGCCGATGACGAGGAAGCCGTCGGGCCACTGGCGTGAACGCTCGTAGTAGTAGCGGCGGTTCGCGGTGGTACGGGTGAACGCCACGCCGGTCAGCGGCTCGGCGCCCGCGATGAACTCGCCGATGACGGGGTGCCGTAGCTCCTCGAAGGCGAACCGCTCGAAGTCGCCCTCCTCGGCGGAGGGTTCGCCGCCCCGGGTGCCCGACAGGGTGACCATCCACCGCCCGCCCTCGATGGGCAGCAGGACACCCGCCCTGCCAGGGCGCCCCTCGCGCGGGGCCGGCTGCACGTTGAGGACGGGGAAGCCGTGCCGTGCGTGCTCCGGGGCGCGGAACACCCGACTGGCGTACGCCAGACCGGAGTTGACCTGCCGTATCTCCGGTTCGGGAAGGCCGAGGGCGGCCAGCCACTCCGGTGCGCGGGAAGCACGTCCGGTGGCGTCGACGACCAGGTCGGCGGGGAACGTGCGTTCCGCGTCGTCGCGGCTGCGGACACGCACTCCGGTGACGGCGGTCGCGGTGCCTTCCAGTCCGAGCGCCTCGGCGCGCTCGACGAGCTCGATGCGGTCGTCGTCGAGGATCTGCGCGCGGACCGTCGCGTCGAGGAGGTCACGGCTGCACAGGATCATGTGGTGGGACTCGTTCCAGCGGCGGAACCAGCCCTGGGACGACAGCGCGACCATGTCCGTCGGGACCGGCAGCCGGTGTGCGCCTGCTTCCGCGAGCAGTCGGGGCACTCCCGGGACGAGTTCCTCCATCGCCTTCGCGCCGCCGGACCACAGCAGGTGGGCGTGCTGGGCCTGCGGCAGGTTCTTGCGGCGCTCGGGCCCATCGGGCAGGACGTCACGCTCGACGACGGTGACGACGTCCGCGAACTCGACCAGGGCGCGGGCCGCGAGCAGTCCGGCGAGGCTGCCGCCGAGGACGACGGCGGACCTCAGGGGGCGATCGCTCGGGCGACGGTCGCTCGTGGGGCTGGCACTCATGGGGCGGGCACGCTCTCTGCCGCGGCGGCCGCGCGCTCGCGGACCGTCCTGATGTCGTCGGTGTGGCGGAGGGCCCGGGACACGGCCTCGATCCCCTCCAGCAGGTCTTCGATGTCCGGGCTGCCGAGAGGGGCGTCGGCGTCGTCCTTCCGGGCACGTCGTTTGGCCTCGACGGCGTCCTGGATCGCCACGACCTGGGCGAGCGGCCTCGCCCGCCCGGGCTCGCGCCCCAGGCCGGCCGCGGCGTCGTACGCCCGCCGCTCCAGGTCCTCGTCGATGTACCGGGCGAGGTGGAGCAGCGCGTCCCGGATGAACGTCTCGCGGCGCGTCAGGCGCAGTTCGGGGGTGGCCCGCAGTTTGAAGGGGACGCGTCCGCCGGTGACGGTGCGGGTCAGCAGGTACAGGGGCCGCAGGCGCCAGTGGCTGAGCCGGGTGCGCGCACGGCGGTGCAGGTACTGACCGGCGTGCGGAAGGATGAACCCCACCGCGATCAGGATGGCGGCGAGACAGGCGACGGGCGGCGACAGGGCCGTGCTCAGCCAGTCCAGGTCGTGGCCGGTCCACCGGGCGACCACCGCCGTGATCTTCGAGGCGTCGTAGATCAGGTTCATCGCGTAGCCGATGCCGAGGAACTTCAGGCCGCTGCGCAGCCACATGTCGAGGCCGTCGGTGCGGATCCAGTTCCGGATCAGCCGGTAGGTGATGAGGCAGGCCACGGTGTGCGCGAGCAGATAGAGCACGATCTCTTCGCGCATGAAGGCGGTGGTGGCGTAGTACGTGTCGAGGTCCCGCACCCGCTCGACAGGTGCGTCGGCGAGTGCGAACAGCACCCACAGCGTGACGATCACACCCGAGTAGACGCTCACCACCCATCTTGTGGCGCGGCGGGTCGTCCGCGAGCGGTCGGAGATGCCGTTGCGCCAGGCGGTGATCAGCAGCAGACAGGATCCGCAGAACGCGGTGATCAGGCTGTAGACCAGCGGTGCCGAGATGTTCGGTACGCCGGTGACGCGGTTGGTCCAGGCGATGGTGGGCGGCGCCGCGAAGACGAAGACGCCGCAGGCGAGGACGAGCAGACCGCCCACCGCTCTGAGCAGCGGGTCCTTCCAGAGCTTGATGATGCTGGGCAGTTTGATCGCCAAGGCGGCGGTCAGGACCGCCGCCGGTATCCAGAAGGAGATGTACAGGCCGTCGAAGAAGCGGGAAGGATTCATCGCCGGTCAGTCCTGGGGTCCGCGATAGCCCAGGGATGCCTGGATGGCCCTGCCCACCGGGTCGACGGGGCCTTGGGTACGGGGGCCGGTCACCCAGGAGCGGAAGACGCTGGCGAGATGCAGGCCGAAGTCCTCGGCCTCGGCCTCGTCGGCTTCGTGGGATCCGTTGCGGGCGGCGACGGTGAGGGCGATCTCCTGCCAGTCGGGGTTCTCGGAGAGGGCGCGTGCGGCGGCGGCCGCGCCGTCCACGTGATGGTCGCGGTGTCCTTCCCTCATGTGCCACAACTCATGACCCAGGATGACGAGTTGCTGCACGGTCTCGGCACGCTCCTCGATGATGACGAGGTCGAAGTCGTGAAACTCCATCCACAGCCCCGTGACCTCGATCTCGTCGGGAAAGCGCTCGAAGCGCAGCTGGACGGGACGGCCGTCACGCCGCCTGCTCATCTCCTCGCACAGGGCGTCCGCCAACTCCCGTATGTCGATGGGGGTGTCGATCCTCTTCCGCAGTACCCGGCTGAGCTCCACCGCGAGGGCGCGCATCTCGGAGTCGGCCCTGGGTGCACGCAGCGCCGCCGCGAGCCCACGAATCCTGCCGACCAGCTTCATCGTTCCGCCTCCTCGCCGCCCAGCAGGCCTTCGAGCATCAGCACGAGCGCCTCCTGCTTGCGCGGCGTGAGCCGCCTGCCCCGCAGCGCGAGCGTCACGACCCCGTGCTTGATCGTGAACTTGAGCAGCGGGCCGCCCTCCGCGCCGCCTTCGAGTTCCTGGAGGGTGCGCTGAAGGGCTTCGTTCAGGGCGACGACGGCCGGGTCGGTGAAGAACTTGGTGCCCTGGTCGATGTGGAAGAACTCCGCGAGCCGGGTGAGGTCCGGCACGTTCGGCATCTTGTCGCCGTTGAGGAGGGACCGCGCCCATTTCTCGCTGATCCCCAGCCGGGCGGCGACCTCCCGGCACACATCGGCGGGCCTCCTCCCGCTCTCGGCGAGATACGCCTCGTACAGCGCGCGCACCCGCTCCCGGACCCGGTCGTCCACCTTGTCCTCGCGCGGCGCCTCGCCGTCGAGCAGGGCCCGGATGTCCGTCTCGGGGACGGCGGTCCGCCCCGACAGGGCGCGTGTGTCGAGGACTTCGCCTCGGTTCAGACGCTTCTCGGCGATCTGCGTGTCGAGGCGTGCGAGTGTCTCGGGAAGAGGCGGCGGGGACTCACTCACCAAGGGGCTCCCGGCAGTTGACTCATAAAATTGTCGCGGTGGCCGAGACTACGTGGCCGGGTCGGCCCGCGCCACGGTTTCCGAACGATCGTTCCCGCTTCAAGAACGATCGTTGCCAGCAGATATGCGCCCGCGTCTGGAGGCAGCCCGCATTGCACGGGCGGGGAGGGCTCGGCCGGCGGTCGCGTGGAGTCAGGGCTTCAGGAGTCCGCCCACCCACCAGTCGTGCGGTCGGCCGTTGACCATGCTGCGATTGCGGAGGGTTCCCTCCAGCGTGAAGCCGAGCTTCTCGGCGAGTGCGCGGGAGGCTGCGTTCCCGACCATCGCCCACCACTCGATTCGATGCGCATGGAGCGCGGTGAAGCCCCAGTCGCACAGCGTCCGCGCGGCCTCTGCGGAGTACCCGTGGCCGCGCTGCTCTTTGGCTGCCCAGTAACCGAGTTCGTAGACACCCCGGTCACGTTTGGTCAGACAGAAGGAACCAACCAGCCCGCCGTTGTCCGTGCGGAAGGCGCCGAGGATGTGGTCGCTGTCCGTGGCCCAGCCCTTGGGAGCGGTCTCTTCGACGTATCTCTCGGCGTCCTCACGCCGGAACGGTGTGGGCGCCGGCGTGTAGTACTGGATGTCCACATCCTGGCAGGCCGCGTACACCGCGTCCGCGTCGGCGGGAGTGAAGGGCCGTAACAGCAGGCGGGCGGTCGCGAAAGTCACCGGATCCATGGCGGCAGTATCGCCAGGGCCCCTATGGACGGCCAACAGTTTTCTTCACCGGTCAGCCTTCAGGCTCGCCGCGCCCACCAGGTCAGGCGGGGCTGTCAGCGGTCTTCGATACGGGGACGCACACACGGCTCCGGAGGGCCTTCAGATCACAGGCGTGTGTGCAGGTCCGGAGTCTGCGCCGGGTGGGGTCACTCTCCGCCACTGTTTACCTGTTGGTGACTTCGGGTGATGAGCCACGTTCCACCGACTATCAGCAGCGCGAAGAGCGCCAGGCCTGCACCCTGTGCGGCCAGCAGCCACAAGCGGTCGGTGAGGGGAAGTTTGCCGGTCAGGGTGACTTGGAGGGATCCGACAGCGAACGCGATCGCGGCGGTGAAGACGGCTACGACCTCGACGGCGCGCACGGAGGAAGTGTGCAGGGAGCGTTCCAACTGGACGTTGGCTGCAGCCTGTTGCTCCCAGCGGCGCTGATGCTCCGCGTCCCGTACAGCTCGCAGCCGTCCCTCCTGAATGGCGTCCCGTTTGGTCAGGTACTGGTCCTGCAGGACGCTGAGACTGGCGGTGGGGCTCGCCGCGAGCAGGGCGAGGGCGGTATCGATGCTCGCCAGTGCCTCATCGTGCCGACCGCACATGTGCAACCCCGTGGCCAGCCGGGCGTGAAACATATGGTCGCCCGGATACGTCTCCACCGCCTCCTCCGCATGGCTGCGCAGTAGCTCCCCCTGCTCCTCGAAGGGGGTAGCGAACGCCAGCCCGTTGAGGCAGATGTCCACGGTGTGGCGAGTTCGCTCGGACGAAGACCAAGCCTGTTCCAACAACTCGGCGGCGTACGCGACGGTCAGCGCCCGACTGCCGAATGCGGCAAACGACCGAAGAGCCAGGAACACGGGCGCCTGACGAAGCGAGTTGGCGGCCAGGGACACGGGCGAAGACACGAGGAACGCGTGCAGCTCGTCAAAGCAGAAGTTCGCCCGCAATTTCCCTGCATGGAAGAGGGCAAGAAAAAACGCGACGCGCTCCGCTTCGGTACCGGTGCCGGCCTCTCCCACTGCCCCCGCGATCTGGTCCACCGACTCCACGCTCCCCCGGTTGAGGAACCCGTTGCCGAGGCCCCACTGTTCGGCGACGGCACCCCAACTCCCGTCCCCCACGTGGTCCGACATCCATCGAGCGCACTCAAGAGCCGTACGGGCCGTCGGCCGCTCCAGGAACCGCTGACGCCAGTAGCGGTCCGCGCACATGAAATAGGGGTCGAGGCGGAGGTCGGCGGAACGCACCTCGAAGGAAGGCGGAGCCTCCGCCGCCAGCAGTTCCGCGGCCACCTCGTCGCAGATACGGTCGCGCGTTCTGGAATCAGCCGTACGAGCCTCGTCCAGCCGTGCCGTGACGGTAACCGTGTCCATGCGACCCTCGTCCTCCGCGATCCCGTCCCTGCGACAATGATCGCCTCGAACATACAGGCAGGAAGTGGGAGTTCAGGTTCGCGCTCGGGCCTGAGAGTTCCTGGCCCGACCTGGCTTGGATCTTCGTCCCGAAGCCACTCGGGTGCGGGCTCTGCCTTGGGCTGGTGTTCTTCAGACCTGTTGTGACGGTCCGTAGGCGTACGCGAGGCAACGTCTTCAAAGTCGCTGTAGCCCGGGGCAACGAGTACCCGGTCGCGTAGAAGAGCCCGCGAACACCGCGCACAGCGCGTCGAGGGCTGCCGGGTACGCGCGTTCGGACGGAGCCGCGAAGCCGATCAGCAGACCCCCGGGGCGGTCGGTGGGGTCGTGGTGGAGTTCGGTGAGTCCGCGCAGGGCCAGGCCCCGGTCGGCGCAGGTGGTCAGGAGGGCGGCCTCGGCGGGGCCTTCGGGCGGCAGGGTGACCAACGTGTGCAGGCCCGCCGGGACGCCGTGGGCCGTGACGGCGGGGAACGCGGACAGGCGGTCGATGAGCAGCTCCCGGCGTCTGCGGTAGCGCAGCCGGGCGGCGCGGATGTGACGGTCGTACGCGTGCGTGGCGATGAAGTCGGCCAGGACCATCTGGCCCAGCGTCTCGGTGTACAGGTCGTCCGCCTCCTTGGCCCGGACCATCGGGGTCACCAGGTCCGGTGGCAGGACGGTCCAGGCCAGGCGGAGGGCGGGTCCGAGCGTCTTGGACGTCGTACCGCAGTAGACGACCTGGTCCGGCGCCAGGCTCTGGAGCGCGCCGACGGGGCGGCGGTCGTAGCGGAACTCGCCGTCGTAGTCGTCCTCGACGATGAGCCCGCCGGTGGCGCGTGCCCAGGCGCACACCGCCTGGCGACGGCTCGGGTGCAGCGGCACGCCGGTCGGGTAGTGGTGCGACGGGGTCAGGAAGACCGCGTAGGTGCGGGCGGTCAGGGTCCCGGTGTCCGCGCCGTGCGCGTCCACCGGCAGCCCGTACGTGGTGAAGCCCGCGCGGCGAACAGTGTCACGGTAGAAGTCGTGGCCGGGGTCTTCCAGGGCGGCGACATCGCGACCTTCGGCCAGTAGCACCCGGCACAGCAGCTGGACCGTCTGGTAGTAGCCGGAGGTGATCACGATCCGGTCGGGGGTGGTGAGCACCCCGCGGGTGCGGCCGAGATAGTCGGTGAGCGCGGTCCGCAGTTCGATACGGCCCTGGGGATCGCCGGGGCCGAACGCCTCGGGTCGGGCCCGGTCCAGGACGCGGCGCGTGGCGGCGAGCCAGCCGCGGGCGGGGAACGCGCTGACGTCGGGGCGGCCCGGCCGCAGGTCGTGGCGTACGTGACCGTTCGGCGGGATGTCCTGCGGGGGTTCGGGCCGTCTCGCGTGCGACACGTCGGCGACGCGGGTCGCGGCCCCCGGCCGGGTGGTCACGTACCCCTGCTCGGCCAGTTGGTCGTACGCGGCGCTGACGGTTCCGCGCGACAGGCCCAGCTCCTGGGCGAGCCCCCGCGTCGAGGGCAACGGCGTCCCCGCCGTCAGCCGTCCGGCACGAATCGCCTCGCGAAGCGCCGCCTCGAGGCGAGCACGGTGACCGCCCTCCCCTGCGAGGTCGAGGTGCAGGTCGAGCCGCGAACTGGACCAGTTTTCGGGCATGGGACTGGATCTTATTCGTGGTCCGGACCGCCTCTACGTTCATGGCATGACCTACCGGATCCCGAAAGGACTCTCGCGGTGATCGTGATCGCCCACATCAGCGACCTCCACATCGACAGCGGGCGGCGCAGCGTCGAGCGCGCCGAGGCTGTCATGGCGTACCTCGAGGACCTCCCCCACGACCTGGACGCTGTCCTCCTCACGGGAGACATCGCGGACCACGGCCTGCCGTCCGAGTACGAGGAGGTCCGTCGGCTCCTCACTTCCCGGCACCCGGTCCTGGTCTGCCCCGGCAACCACGACGAACGTGCCGCGTTCCGCGAGCACTTGCTCGGCAGCCCAACCACACCGGGTCCGGTCAACCAGGTTCACCATGCGCCCGGCTTCACCCTCGCCCTGTGCGACTCGTCGGTGCCGGGCAAGGACCACGGCCACCTGGACGACGAGACATTGGCCTGGCTGGACGACGTACTGGCGAGGGCCGAGGGTCCGGTGCTGGTCGCCTTCCACCATCCGCCGGCCACCCTCAACACCCCCCATGTCGACGGCATCCGCCTCCTGGACGAGCAGCCCCTGGCCGACCTGACCGCCCGCCACCCCCACCTCACCGCCTTCCTCACCGGCCACGCCCACACCCCGGCCGCCACCACCTTCGCCGGCCGCCCCCTCCTCGTGGCCCCTGGCGTCGTCTCGACCCTCAGGCTCCCGTGGGAACACCGCGCGCACGCGGAGGACCATGTCCACCTCGATCTCCCGCCCGCGCTCGCGTTCCATCTGCTGGACGCGGACGGGAGACTGACCACCCACTACCGGAGCGTCATCGGGTAGTTCGCGCCGTCGGCTCCGGATAGAACTCGCGCGGCCGGCCCTTCTTGTCCTGGGCACGGGCGAGCAGGCTGCCGGGGTACTCGACGGCCCAGTAGCTCACCGTCGCGACGAGCACCCCGGCCAACAGGACGATCAGCACGGCCAGGGGGAAGCCCGCCTGGCCGGACGGCAGCGCTCCGAGGTCGTACAGCCAGAGCATGACCGGCTCGTGCCAGATGTAGAGGCTGTAGCTGACCAGACCGACGGCCGTGATCGAACGGGCTCTCAACAGGCCGTGCCAGCGGGGTGGTTGAGACCCGCGCAGGTGGAGCGCGCAGTACAGCAGCGCGAACCACAGCATGGCGGCCAGCTGGTGGTAGAAGGTGTGCCAGACGTTCTCCGGCTCGGAGAGGTACGACAGTGCGTACAGGCTCGTCGCGGCGGCCGCCGACATCGCGACCGCCCACCTCGCGCCGATCCGGCCCCGCTCGCCGAGGGCGACGAGCAGCACCGCGAGGCCCATCCCGGCCGCGAAGCCGCCGAAGCGGGCCTGCGGGCCGAAGTACACGGGCCAGTCGGTGTGCGGGATGCCGAGGGCGTAGTGGGCGACGGCGATCCAGGCGAGGGGTGCCAGGTAGAGCGCCGCGCAACCCGAGGCGCAGAGCGCGACGCGGGCGCGGCGGGTGCGCAGGCGGCGGCAGGCGCGGATCACCAGGGGGCCGAGGGCGACCAGCGCGAAGTAGAACGCGATCTCCAGGGACAGGGACCAGGTGGGGCCCAGAGTGTAGAAGATTCGGTCGCGGTCGAAGATGTGCGTGAACGTGAGGTGTTCGACGAGGTCCCGCCAATCCCCGGGCAGGGCCGGGTTCCGGCTCGCCCAGATGATCAGCACCGCCGTGAAGTACAGCGGCAGGATCCGGATCGCCCGCCGGAAGAGGAACACCCGGCCCGGACGCGTCGTGTCGTCGCCGTCGATAGCCGCGCGGGCGTAGGACAGGGTCAGCAGGTAGGCGGACATGACGAAGAAGAGGTCGATGACCTCCAGGGAGACGAGTGCGCCCACGTACGGGTTCTCGATCGGCGGGTGGGCACCGTCCGCGTCGTACACGTAGTACTGCTGCCAGACGTGGAAGACGACCGTGCTGAGGGCGGCGAGGCCCCGGAAGCCCTGGAGTTCGAGGGTACGGGCGCGGGCGGGCACGGCCTTGGGCGCCGCATTCGGTGCGGTCACGGTGCCGCTCACCGGCCCACCGCTGCCCTCCCCTGGCGCCGTCAGTGTGCTACTCACCGGCTCACCGCTTTCGCCGCGATCCGGGGGGTGACCCGCCAACGTCGGTCCCCCAGCAGCTCTTTGAGGTGGGACTGCCGGGCCACCATGTTCTTGAAGTGCGTGTAGAAGAACGTCGACACCAGCAGGTAGCGCCAGAACCATCCACGCCTGCACCGCAGTTCGGGCACGGCGAGCCGCCATGCGAAGGCCGTCTGCACCAGCCCGGCCGACAGCGTGAACGCCGCGGCGAGCAGGCACGCGGGCACGGCCCAGTCGATGCTGTCCGCGCCGCCCGCGCGCCAGGCAGAGTGCAGGAGGATCGGCAGGATCTGGAGCGATAGCCAGGGCTGCACCTCCCGCCAGCCCAACAGCGCGAAGAGGCCCGCTTTCTGACGGCGTGTGAAGGATGGGGAACGCAGCGCCTGCCACAGGTGCTTCAGCGACACCTGGAGCCAGCCCTGTGCCCAGCGCGAGCGCTGGTTCCACAGCGGCTTGAGCAATGTGGGCGCCAATTCCCGTGAGATCAGCGTCCGGTCGACGGCGATCCGCGCACCCTCCGTCAACGCGCGTAGCGTCGAGTCGATGTCCTCCGTCAGCATCGAGCCGTGCATCCGGGTCCGGGCGAGCAGGTCGGTGCGCCAGAAACCGTTGGAGCCGCCGAAGATGCCGAAGCCGTACATCCGGGCCCGGCCCGGATGGCTGACGGCGTAGATCGTCTCGAACTCGATCGCCACCTGTCGGGCTACCCACGAGCCGTCGCCGTTGCGGATCACGCAGTGGCCCTGCACTACGTCGTAGCCGTTCGACAGCCAGTCCCAGGCGTGCCGGAAGGCGAGCGGCGCCGGGTGATGATCGGCGTCGAAGATCCCGACGAACTCGCCGCGTACGCGCGTGACGGCGGCGTTGATGTTCTGCGCCTTGGAGGTGCTGCCCGGCACCGGGAGCAGCACGAGCCGCCGGTCGCGGCGGGCGATCTCGCGGAGCGTGTCCTCGACAGGCAGCGGGTGGGGCGTGTTGTACGCGAGGACGATCTCCAGATCGTTCGGGTAGTCGAGACGCAGGAACGATTCGACGGTGTCGACGATCGTCGCGGCCTCGTTCGGGAGGTACGCGGCGATGACCGCGCTCGCGGGCGGGTAACGGTGCGCCGGAGCGGCGGGTCGCTGAGACGCGTCGAGCGAGAAGAGGCACTCGACGAGGATCAGCGAGGCCGACAGCACAAGCCCGGCCACGACCACCCAGTACACGACCGACGCGATGTCCCAGCCCAGCACCTCGTACGCCTGCTCGTAGAGCACGAACGGCACGCCCGCGCCGATCAGCAGCGCGAGCAGCGGGGACAGCGCCAGGAGCAACGGCCGTACGACCGCGCGGGCGCGCCGGTGCCGATGGGGTGCGCTGGCCCGCATCCACGACTGGTAGCGGACGGGCCGCAGATCCCGGTGGCGCAGCGCCTCGGCGACCGCGTCGGCGGCCTTCTCGACGGCCTGCCCGTCGTCGTGGCCATCGGAGTCTGCGAGCGGGATCCAGCCGACGGCCGGGGTCAGCCGTACATTCTCGTCCGCGACGACGAACCGCGTACCGGCAACCGTGGTCGCGAACTCCTGGAGCGCGCGGCGCGCGGCCTCCTCCTCGACCCCCGGCATGAGGACGAGCAGATGCCCGTCGTCGTCCCAGCCGAGCCGGTCGCATACATTGCCGAGGCGCTCGGCGACGCCCGCGAGGCGCTCGGCGACCTCACGGCGCACCCGTACCCCGAGCCGTTCCTCCAGCGCGGCCATCTCGGCCACACCGACCACCGCGAGAACACCGTCGCGCCGTCCGGCGCCGGGGCGTCGCAGCTCACGGTCGAGTTCTGCACGGAAGTGCGGCGCGGAGTACAGACCCGTGCGCGGATCGAGCAGCAGCCGTTCGACGGGGACCGGGACACGGTGGAGCTTGGCGGCTATGCGTGCCGAGAGCTCGACGGGGTCGGAGGCCTCGGGCAGGCAGTCGTCGGCGCCGTGCCGCAACAGGTCGGCGACATCGGCGGGTTCACGGCCCGCGGTGACCATGAGCAGAGGCAGGGCATGTCCTTCGGGGGCGGTACGTATCTCCCGTACGACCTCGATCCCTTCGATCCCTTGGCCAACGTCGTCCAGGGCGACGATCACGTCGGGAGGCGCCTGCCGCACTTGCCGGTTCACCCCGCCCGGCACCGCGTGGGTGACTTCGTACCCGGTCGCTTCGAGCGTGCGGGTGAGCTGATCGCGTCTCGGCCCGGGGGTGCCGACGGCGAGGACGTGACCGTGGGACTCCAGAGGAGCCGTCCCGGTCGGAGGGCAGCCTAAAGAGTTCCGGGGCACGGGTGAGCGCCTCAGTTCGGAGTGCATATGTATGGTCCCATCCTGTTCGGACTGTGGGGGGAGGACCGGATTGTCCGTACATCGAACAACCCATGAATCCTGGGCTGTTCGGCTACAACAGCCTCAGCGATCACTGTGACACCGCGCCTTCGCCGACGTAACACTCTTATGACGTGCCTGCGGGCACGGTCGCCGAAATCAATCTCGCGCTCCGGCGGTTTCCCTCGCGCTGGTGTAGGAACGGCTGAGACGGTGCCCGTAGAAAGCTCCCTACTGCCAAGGAGTACGCGTGTCCTCCCTTTTCCCGGCCCTGGTGGGCGGTTCGGTCGCGGAGCGGCCCGCGCTGCGTTTCGGTGACCGGTCCCTGACGTACGCGCAGCTCGCCGCCTCGGCGGGTGAACTCGCCGGGCGGCTCGTCGGTGCCGGGAGGGTTGCCGTGTGGGCGACACCGACCCTGGAGACGGCCGTCGGTGTCGTGGCCGCGCTGCTCGCCGGAGTGCCCGCCGTGCCGCTCAACCCCAAGTCGGGAGAGGGCGAGTTGGGCCACATTCTCGGCGACAGTGCGCCGTCGCTGCTGCTCGCCGGTCCCGGCGACGAACTTCCCGAAACCGTGCGGGCGTTGGAGCGGATCGACATCCAGACGCACAGCCCCGGAACGGCCGTACCGCCCGCCGAGCCGGACCCCGCCGCCCCCGCCCTCATCGTCTACACCTCCGGCACCACGGGCCCGCCCAAGGGCGCCGTGATCCCGCGTCGCTCGATCGCCTCGACGCTGGACGCGCTGGCCGACGCCTGGCAGTGGACCGGTGACGACGTGCTGGTGCACGGGCTGCCGCTGTTTCATGTGCACGGGCTGATCCTGGGCGTGCTGGGGCCGCTGCGGCGCGGCGGCTCCGTACGGCATCTGGGGCGGTTCAGCGCGGAGGGCGTGGCGCGCGAGTTGAACGGCGGCGCGACGATGCTGTTCGGGGTGCCGACGATGTACCACCGGCTCGCCGAGGCGCTCACCCAGGACGTGGAGCTGGCCAAGGCGCTCGGCCGGGCGCGACTCCTCGTGTCGGGATCCGCCGCGCTGCCGGTGCACGACCACGAGCGGATCACGGCCGCGACCGGGGGCCGGGTCGTCGAGCGGTACGGCATGACGGAGACGCTGATGAACACGAGCGTGAGGGTGGACGGTGCGGCGCGCCCCGGCACCGTGGGCGTGCCGCTGCCCGGCGTCGACCTGCGGCTCGTCGAGGAGGACGGGACGACGATCGCCGGGTACGACACCGATGGCACCCCCACGGGCGCGTACGACGGCGAGAGCGTCGGCGAGATCCAGGTGCGCGGGCCGAACCTCTTCACCGAGTACCTGAACCGGCCCGACGCCACCGCCGCCGCGTTCACCGAGGACGGCTGGTTCCGCACCGGCGACATGGCGGTCCTCGACCCCGACGGCTCGGTACGCATCGTCGGCCGCAAGGCCACCGACCTGATCAAGAGCGGCGGTTACAAGATCGGCGCCGGGGAGATCGAGAACGCGCTGCTCGAGCATCCGGCGGTGCGCGAGGCCGCCGTCACCGGTGAGCCCGACGACGACCTGGGCGAGCGGATCGTGGCCTGGATCGTGCCCTCCGATCCCCAATCACCGCCATCCGCCGACGAGTTGGCCGATCAGGTGGCCCGCCGTCTCGCCCCGCACAAACGGCCACGTACCGTGCGCTTCCTGGAGTCCCTGCCCCGCAACGACATGGGCAAGATCCTGAAGCGGGCGCTGCCGCGTGACTGAACGGTTCTCGGCGCGCGAGACCATCGCCCTGGTCACCGACCGCTTCACGGAACTCCCCTCGCCCATAAGGGAGTTCCCACCCGACGGCCCACTCTCCTGGCAGGGTTACGACGACTCGCGCGCCCGCGCCGCCGCTCGCACCGGTGAGGACGAGTCCGTCGTCTGCGGCACCGCGGTCATCGGCGACACCCCCGCCCTGCTGATCGCCTTCGAGTTCGGCTTCCTCGGCGGCTCTCTCGGCGAGCGCACCGGCGACCGCCTCGAAGCTGCGTACACCCACGCCCGTGAGCACCACCTCCCCGTCGTCTCGCTCGTCGCCACGGGCGGCAGCCGGATGCAGGAGGGCATGCTCGCGCTCACCCAGCTCCAGCGCGTGGCCCGGCAGTCGGCGCTCACCCGCGAGGCCGGGCTCGCACAGATCGCCGTGCTGCGGGACCCGACGACGGGCGGCGGCTGGGCCACGCTGGGCGCGGGCGCCGACGTGACCCTGGCGTTGCCCGGCGTCCAGGTGGGCTTCGCGGGCTCCCGGGTCCGCCCGCCCGACGCGGACCCGGCCGCGTACACGGCGGAGGCCCAGCTGGCGGCGGGGGCGGTGGACGCCGTCGTACGGACCGAGGAGCTGCGGGGCGCGCTCGCGCAGTGGCTGGGCCTGCTCACCAAGCCGTCGGCCGAGGCCGCGCGGGTCCCGCCCGCCCTGGGCGCACGCGAGCTCCCCGCCACCGGCTGGGACGCCGTGCGGCGCGCCCGCTCCGCCGAACGTCCCCGCGCCGAGAGTTACTTGGACGCGTACTTCACCCATCGGGCAGCCATCAGCGGTGACCGCTGCGGCGGCACCGACGACGGCATGCTGTGCGGCTTCGGCCTCGGGCGGGACGGACGGCCCCTCGCCTACGCCGCCCAGTGCGGCACCGCCACCCGGCCCGCCGGATACCGCACCGCCGCCCGGCTGATCCGGCTCGCGGGCCGGCTCGGCATCCCCGTACTGACGTTGGTCGACACGCCCGGTGCCGCCAACGACGCCGACGCGGAGCGCCAGGGCGCCGGCGCGGCGATCGCGGACCTGTTCGCCGCGGTGGCCACCGCCCGTACGCCGGTCACCACGCTGGTGATCGGCGAGGGCGGCTCGGGCGGCGCGCTCGCGCTGGCCGCACCCGGCAACACCTGGGCCGCGCCGGACAGTTACTTCTCGGTCATCGCACCGGAGCTCGCGGCCGCGATCCTGAAGCGGACCCCGGGGGAGGTGGAAGCGACGGCCGGCCAACTCCGCATCCGTCCCCAGGACCTGCTGGACCTGGGGGTGATCCGGGGCATCACGGAAATCCCCGGAACATGAACGGATCGGTGGTGCCGGCTCCCCCCTCCCAAGCGGAGCCGGCACCACCCGCACAAGGCACCCGAACCGGTTACCGCACTCCCACCGCCCGGATGATCTCCTGGCTCACCGAGCCGCCCTGATCGTCACGCGCCGAGGCCCGCAGCGAGAGGAACTCCGCGCCGCGCGGCACGCTCAGCGTCCCCGTCCAGGACGCCTTGCCACCGGAGAGCTGGACCGCCCGCACCTCCTTCCACGTATTCCCGTCGTCGTACGACACCTCGAGCTTCCCGCCCCCGATGGTCCCGGTGTCCGGTGCGCCCTTCACATACTCGGCGTGGATGCCCACCGACACCCGGCTGCCGCCGGGCACATCGCCCGCGAGGTCGGTGTCGACGTCGTATCCGAGGTTGAGGAGCGGCAGGAACGTGAAGCGGTCCTCGGGGGTGGCCGCCGATCTGACGGTCCACTCGGTGTGGCCCTTCGTGGACAGCTTCCATCGGTCCGCGTCCAAAGCCGTGTCCGTGACGACCTTGTACGTGTGCTCGTCGGCGGGCGCGTCCCAGACGTACGCGCCCGAGCTCATCCGCCGGTCGACCAGGGAACCGTCCTGGTACACCTCCGTGAACTGGGTCATCCCGGTGTCGTCGCTCCACACGTCGCCGAAGCCGGTGTGGTCGGGCCCGGAGTCGCCCCAGCCCGGCGTGTTGAACTGGATCTGGTTGCCCGCGCGCTGCTGACCCCATCCGAGTCCGGTGCCGAGCCAGGGGTGCCAGACGGGCTTGAACCAGTTGAGCGTCGAGTGCGTGCCGCCCCGGTAGGCGATCAGTCCGCTGCGTTCCTCGAGCGTGCCCGGCCCGACGCTCACGGACTCGTGCCACAGCTGCCCGGCGCCCGTGGAGACGTAGTCGGTCCGCTCGGCCGGGTAGTCGATCCGCTCCTGGAAGCCGATCCCGATGGGGAAGGCGTCGCTGATCGAGTACCGGAACTCGCCGCCCGACATGGGCTTCACGGCGTGGAACCTGGTGTCCAGCACGGCGAGTTCACCCTTGCCGGGCTCATAGGTGAGGTCTCCGCGCGGGACGGCGCCCCGGTGGCCCTGCGAGAGGTCGTACACGTACGGCGTGTTACGCGTTCCGCTCATCTCGACCTGCTCGGCCGCCCGCAGCCGTGCCGCGTCCGCCGCGTTCACCGTGGCGATCTGCAGCGGCCGGTCAGTGTTGTCGTCGGTGCCGAACCAGGCGTTCAACCGCCCGGCCGTGTCGTCGGTGACGAACATGGCCTTGGCGCCCGCGTCCTGGGCGGCCTGGGCGAGAGCGGCGGGTTCGACGCCATCGGCGAGCCGTGCGAGCACGGCCTTGCCACGCACGTCCTTCCCCGAGAAGACACCGTCACCGGCATCGACCAGCGGCAGCCTGCTCCGCCCCTCGATCAGCGTGCCGCCCGGCTGGACGACCGCCTCGCCGATGCCGTCGACCTCCAGCAGCGGCTTGCCGAGCCGCCACACCGTCCGGTACTCGAAGCTGCCCTGCGTCACCTTCGCGGTCGGCGCGGCGAAGACACTGTCGTACTTGACGGGCACCTGTACGGCTCCGAACAGGTCGGAGCCGCCCGCGTTCCGGTCGTACTCCATCAGCAGCTGCCGGGTCTCGGTCCGCCGGTCGACCTTCGCCTTGAGTTCCTTCAACTGCCGCCCGTCCAACGTGACTTCGCGGTTCCGGTCCAGCGTGATCTCGGGCGCCGCGAGGAACCCGAGGCCGAGCGAGTCCGCGCCGTGGCTGCCGTGCACGTCGAGGAAGGACGTGAGGCTGTACGTGCCCGGCTTCAGCCGGAGCTTCAGGGTGCCGGAGTCACCGACCGGCGCGGGGTACGGGTCCACACCCTGGGCGAGCTGCTGGACCACGACGTCGGCTGCCGTGGCGGCGCCCTCCCGGTCCTTGACATGGACGGTGAGCGTGTACCGCTCCTCCTCCTTGACCAGCCCGAACGCGGTGTGCGCGACGGGGGTGCCGGCCACGGACGCGACGATCTGCCCGGAGGTGTTGCCCACGGGCGCCTTGGAGCCGTCACCCGTCACCGTCGTGGACGCGGTGCCGTGCGCGGGCACGGTGAGCGTGGAGTCGGCGAGGGTCGCGACCCCGTCAGTGGCACCCCGCACGGCGAGGCTCAACTCGACCGCTCTGTCGGAGGAGTTGCTGTACGTCACCGTCTTCGTGACGGGCTTGTTCGCGTCGTACGGCCAGCTGTAGAAGCCGAGGTCGGCGCTCCCGGTGGCGGTCACGGCAGCGTCGATCGCGTCCGGAACACTCACCCGCCCCGAGCCCAGCACATAGGCGGACGCGTCGAGTTGCTTCGACGTCGACATCAGCGCGTCCTTGAGCCGGTCGCCGGTCCAGTCGGGGTGCTTCTCGGCGAGCAGCGCGGCCACGCCCGCGACGTGCGGCGTCGCCATCGACGTACCGCTCATGGAGGTGTAGTAGCCGTTGCCGCTCACCAGTTGGGAGCGGGCGGCGAGGATGTCGACACCGGGGGCGGAGAGGTCGGGCTTGAGCGCGTTGTCGCCGTAGCGCGGTCCGGCGCTGGTGAAGTAGGCGGCCTGGTCCTCGGAGTCCACCGCGCCGACGGTCAACGCGGAGTCGGCGGCGCCGGGCGAGCCTATGGAGGAGGGGGCGCCGGTGTTTCCGGCGGCTATGACGAAGAGGGCGCCGGTCTCCTTGGACAGGGTGTCGACCGCCTCGGCCATGGGATCGGTGCCGTCACTGGCCTCGGTCGAGCCGAGGCTCATGGAGATCACCTTGGCGTGCACATCGCGCGCGGCCCACTCCATACCGGCGATGATCTGCGACTCGCTGCCCGAGCCCTGGTCGCTGAGCACCTTGCCGACGGCGAGCGTGGCACCGGGGGCGACACCCTTCTCCGTACCGCCGGAGGCGGCACCGCTGCCGCCGACGGTCGACGTGACGTGGGTGCCGTGCCCGTTGCGGTCGGCGACCTCCTGCCCGTCGATGAAGCTCTTGGTCTGCGAGACCCTGTCCGTCAGGTCGGGGTGGCCGGTGTCGACACCGGTGTCGAGGACGGCGACGGTGACCCCCTTCCCGGTGAGCCCGGCCTCCCAGGCCTTCGGCGTGCCGATCTGCGCGTTGCTCTCTGCCAGGTCGGCCTTGACGGCCCCGTCGAGCCAGACCTTGCCGATCCCGTGCTGGCGGGTCATGGCCTTCCAGAACGTCCGCCCCTTGTGCGCGTCTAGGGCGGCACCGCGGATGCTCGGCAGTGCGCGCGTCCTTACGGCCCCGCGTGGCGTGGCTGTGCCGCTCTTCTTCCCGTACGTCACGATCAGCGGCAGCTCGTCGGTCTTCTGGTCGGTGAGCCCCTGACGTATCAGCTCGCTCACGTCGAACAGCCGCCGGTCCAGGGTGCCCGCCCGCAGATACGGCAGCGCCTCGTCCGGTACGACGCTGACGGCGCCGCTCGCCACCTGGGTGCGCACGGCGCCGGTGGCCCCCTCGGGGCGCTCGACGGTGACGGTCTTCTTGCCGCCGCCGAGGTCGGTGACGGTCACCTTGTCGCCGGTGACGAGGGTGACGGTGCGGGCTGCGGAGGCGGCCCGGGCCGGCACAGAACCGGCTTCTTGCGCGCCTGCCTGACCCATCGGCAACAGGGCGAGCACGAGCCCGGCCGACAACAGCGCGGTCCCGCGTCTCGCTGGTCCTCTGGTCATGTGTGCCCTCTCTTCGTCGGCGCCCGGGCTCTGCTGTGTTGCTGCGCTGCGAAGAGTGTCGGGGGGCTTGTGTTGCGGGGGAGTTGACGGGACCTGGCGGGAAGGCGCCCTGGCGGCTTCCCGCCAGGACGGGCGGGTACGAACGACGGAAACCGGGACAGTGCCAAGTGCCGTCCCCGACAATGAAGATGAGTGAACGTCACACACAACGGGGGTCTCGGCTTCATGGACGGCCTGGTGGAGTTCAAGACCGACGACGGCGCCGTGATCGTCGTCGAGGGCATCGAGGACGAGTCCGGCTCTCGCCTCGTCGCCCGGGGCGACGACGGCGCGGTCCAGGCGACCCGCACCTTCGAGGGCTCCCTGGAGGGTGTACGGGCCGCCGCGGAGTCCGCGTTGCGGGTGTTCCGCGACGGCAGCCTGCGCCCCGACTCCGTGGAGATCGAGTTCGGGGTCAAACTCACCGCGGAGGCGGGCGCGTTGATCGCCAAGAGCGCGGTCGAGGGCCATCTGGTGGTCAAGCTCTCCTGGGCGCCCGAGCGGCCGGGGCCGCGGTCCGACGGGTCCGGGTCCGGCTCCCCGGGGACCGCCACGCGGCCATGACGAGCGCCTCCTGGCAGGCCAGGATCAGTTGCGGGCGGGAGACGGGCGCGGGGTTCCTCGTCACCGAGCGGCACGTGCTGACCTGCGCGCACGTGGTGGCGCGCAGCGCTACGGACGCGGTGAACGTCTCCTTCGCGCAGGGCGAGGACGCGCTCCACGCGAAGGTGGTCGCGCACGGCGGCTGGGACGGGCAGGACACCCACCCGGGCGATGTCGCCGTCCTTGAACTGGACCGCTCCGTACCGAGGAAACCCGCGGAGTTCGCGGCCCCCTCCGACGCTTACGGGGATCCGCCGCGCAGGCTGCTGGCGTACGGGTTCCCCAAGCGGTACGACGAGGGGACGCTCGCCGAATACCGGGCCACCGCCGACCAGTTGATCGCCGGGGAGTGGGTCCAGCTGGAGGCGTGGGCCGCGCACGGGCAGCCCCTCGTGCCCGGCTTCAGCGGCGCCGCGGTGACCCTCGCGGACACCGGTCGGGTGGTCGGCATGGTCTCGGCCGCAGCGCGGGATCCCGGGATCCGCAACGGACGGATGCTGCCCGCGCAGGTCATGGCCAGGTACTGGCCCCGGCTCGGCGAGCTGATACCGACCCCGGAGTACGGGCGGGCGGAGAAGGAGCGGTTGCGGGAGCTGGTGGAGGAGCGCGGCCCGGAGTTCGACGGGAGTCCGGAGTGCAGTCCCGAGCGGCTCTACAGCGATGCCGTGGGCCCGTTCGGTCCGCCGCTGCCGGCACGGCGGTTCGGGTCGCTGTGGGACGCGGCCTGGTATCTGCTCTCCGAGGTGCCGGACACGGGCGCCGTCGCGCGATTCGTGGCGCGGCTCGCGGACTTCACCGAGGACGCGCAGACAAGGGGCGCGCTGCGGGCCTGGCCCCGGCGGCCGTACGACCGCCCGCAGGCACCGGTGTACCGGCCCCCGGCGGGGACCCAGCCCTGGTCGCCGATCCTCGTCGAGATCGCGCCCAGCGGCTGCGGTGACCACCACTTCCTGGTCGAGGTGTCCGCGTACAACGGACGGCACCGACGGGTGGTCGGCTCGCGTGCCCTTCCCGCCGACCGCGTGCGCGGCTACGCGCTGGAGCGCATCGACGAGGCGTACCACGAACTTGAGCCGGGGGCACGGGAGTTGATCGCCTTCGTATTGCCGCGCCGCTGGCTCAACGCCGACGTGGCGCACTGGCAGCGCAGCGCCGACGACGACAGCCCGCTCGGCTCCTTCGCGCCGCTGGTCGTGATGGACCTGGAGCGGCGGCGCAGCGGCGGACTGCAGCACAAGCTGCTGCAGAAGTGGCAGCGGCTCGACGCGCAGCCCACGGCACGGCTGCACCGGATCGGCTGCGGGGCCGTGGGCCAGGATCCGGTGCGGCTGACCATCGGGCTGCGGCGCGGCGCCGACGTGGTGGGCTTCGCCTCGCCGCCGCGCGCCGACAGCACTCGGCAGCTGTTCCGTGCCGGTCTGAACGCGGCCGTGCCGGTGATGCTCTGGCCGCGCACCGGCTGCCGTGGGGAGCACCGCGGCGGGGCGCACGAGGACTGCACGGGCGCCGCGTTCCTGGACCGGCTGGCCGAGCATCTGGCGGGCCTGCCGCCGAGTGAACTCCCTTCCCACATCCATGAGTTGCGCGAGACGGCGTACGCCTCCGACGCGGCGGAACCGCATTGGGCGTACGACCTGGCGCTGCTCTGGGAGGACCCCAGATGTCTGCCCGACCCCATGGGCTATCTGCACTCGCCCGTCGCCTGAGGCTCTGAGCACCCCGTCGGTCACGCGACCGGCACGCATCGGCAAGGAGAGACCATGTCCCTGTGGCCCGTCTACACGGGTGGGAGCGAGCCCCACGACGGCATCGCGAAGCTCCCCGCACCGCCACCGTGGCGCGACTTCGACGGCGGCCCCGAGCTGGACACCCCCGCCGAGGACGGCGACACCTCGGCCGCGTCCCCGGACCGCAGGCACCGCGCCCGCACCTACCGCGCCACGGACCGCGCGGTCCAACTCGTCAATGCGGCCCTGTACTTGCGCCGCCCGCTGCTCGTGACGGGGCCGCCCGGCAGCGGCAAGTCGAGCCTGGCGTACGCGGTGGCACGTGAGGTGAGGCTCGGCCCGGTCCTGCGCTGGAACATCACCAGCCGTACCACCCTCCACGACGGCCTCTACCAGTACGACCCGCTCTCGCGCCTGTACGCCGCCGGGCGCGCCGCCGCGCGCGAACTCCCCCCGGACAGCGAGCTCCAGGACCATCTGCGCCTGGGTCCGCTCGGCACGGCCCTGCTCCCCTACCGCCGCCCCCGGGCCCTCCTCATCGACGAGATCGACAAGAGCGACCTCGACCTGCCGAACGACCTGCTGAACATCCTGGAGGAGGGCGAGTACGAGATCCCTGAGCTGGTCCGCGCCGCACGGCACACGCCCGCGGCCGAGGTGATGATCGCCGGCACGGAAGACCGCGTGACCGTCTCCCGCGGCCGGGTCCGCTGCCGCGCGTTCCCCTTCGTGGTCCTCACCAGCAACGGCGAGCGCGAGTTCCCGCCCGCCTTCCTCCGCCGCTGCGTCCGCCTCGAACTCCACCAGCCGCGCGACGCCCACCTCGAGAGCATCGTCCGCGCCCACCTCGGCGAGCCCGACGCCTACGGCCGCGAACTGATCACCCGCTTCCTCTCTCGCGGCACCGGCGGCGAACTCGCCACGGACCAGCTCCTGAACGCCATCTACCTCACCGGCGCGGCCGGCATCGACGCGGCGTCTCGCGACGATCTCGCGGAACAGCTGATGCCGTATCTGAGCCGGACTCAGGACGACGATGAGTTCTGAGGCCGAGGGGGCGGGTGACCGAGGCGCGGGGCTCTCCGGTCCTGCCGGACTCGCCCGGCTGCTGGCGCGGCTGGGCGGTGGGGAGGCGCCGACCTCTGTCGAGCTGGCCGAGTTGCTGTGGCTCGCGGGGCACGTGGCGGGGCCGGACGAGGGGGCCGCCGACGAGCCCCGCTCCGACGGTCGTCACGACGCGGCCCCGCGGCCGTCGGAGGCGGCCGGGCAGGCGCACGCGCCGCAGGAAGTACCGCCGGACGCGCCGCCTGGGAATCCGCCCGCCGAACCGCACCGCCCGGACCACCGTGTCCCCTTGTCGCTCCCCGCGTCCGGCACCGGGGACGACGGCGATGCGGCGGACGACCGGGCCACCGGTCCGTACACCACGCTCCTCGCCCCCGCTCCCCCGATGCTGGCGCACCCCCTCGCACTCCAGCGGACCCTTCGTCCCCTCAAGCGCCGGGTGCCCGCGCCCGTCGGCCAGGAGCTCGACGAGGAGGCGACCGCGCACCGGATCGCGGGGCTCGGTGCGGCGCCGCAGTGGTGGGTGCCCGTGTTGCGCCCAGCCACCGAACGCTGGCTGACCCTGCACCTCCTGTACGACGCCGGGCCGACCATGCCGGTCTGGCGCCCGCTCGTCCGCGAGCTGCACACCGCGCTCGCCCAGTCGGGCGTCTTCCGCACGGTGGAGCTGCACCGGCTGACCGCGGAGGGAACGGTACGGCGCCCCGGCTCGCAGGAGTCGTACGCCGACGGACGCACGGTCACCCTCCTGGTCAGCGACTGCATGGGCCCGCAGTGGCGGGGCGGCGGACCGGCGGGCACCCGCTGGTATCGCACGCTGCGGCGCTGGGCGGCCCGGATGCCGGTGGCCGTGCTCCAGCCGCTGCCCGAACGCCTGTGGCGCACCACCGCCCTGCCGGCCACGACCGGGCAGATCGCCGCGCCGTGGCCCGCGGCGCCCAACTCCGCGTACACCGTGGATTCCTACCTCACCGGAGGCCTCACGGACCCGGGAGTGCTCCCCCTGCCGGTCCTGGAGCCGTCCGCGCCCTGGCTGGCGAACTGGTCGTCACTGGTGGGGCGGGCAGGTCAACTCACAGGTTCCGTCGCTCTGTTGGAGCCCACCCCACCGCCCGCGCCCTTGGACGACCAGGGCCGAAGCGACGTCGAGCAGCTCTCCCCCGAGGAGCTCGTCCTCCGCTTCCGCTCCATCGCCTCCCCCGAGGCCTTCCGCCTCGCGGGGCATCTCGCCGTCGGGCGGGCCGAACTGCCCGTCATGCGGCTGGTCCAGGCCGCGATCGAGCCCAGCCCGCAGCCGCAGCACCTGGCGGAGGTCATCCTCAGCGGGGTGCTCAGCAGCACACCGGGCCCGCCCGGTTCGTATGCCTTCCGTCCCGGCGTCCGCGAGCTCCTGCTGGGCACGCTGCCGCGCACCGCGCACACCCGTACGGCCGAACTCCTCTCCCGAGTAGGTGCGTTGATCGACGCCCGGGCGGGAGTGGCCGCCGGGGAGTTTCCCGTAGTGGCCCCTGGCCCGGGGGATGCGAGGGCCGGGAGCGAGCCGTTCGCGGCGGTGCGGGAGGAGAGTGTGCGGCGATTGGGGGGCCGCGGGGGCTCGGAGGAAGCATCCTCCCTGATCCTGGGGCGGTATCGGCTCGTACAGCGGCTCGGGCTGGGCTCTCCGCAGGTCTGGCGGGCACAGGACACCCAGCTCGGCCGGGTCGTGGCGGTGTACGAGTACTCGGTGGGCCGGAACCTCGAACGGTTCACGGAGAGGGCGCGCCTCCTCTCCGTGGTCAGCCACCCGAACGTGGCGGCGGTTCAGGACTTCGGTGTCGACAACGGCGTCCCGTACCTCGTCACGGAGTTCGTGGAGGGCGTCACCCTGGCAGAGCTGACCGCCCAGGGCGGCTTCCGGCTGCCCTTCACGATGCTCGCGCCGCTCGCCCAGCAGGTCGCGCGCGGCCTCAAGGCCGTACACGACCACGACACCGCGCACGGCCGCCTCACACCGAACAGTCTGCTGCTGTGCCCGGACGGTACCGTGAAGCTCACCGGTTTCGTGATGCGCTTCGTACTGGGGGAGGCCCGCGAGCAGGAGAGGTCGAAGGACCTGAACGACTTCGGACACCTGCTCGTGAGACTGACCGGCGGCACGTCCCCGGAGGAACTCCCGGGTGTACCCGAAGAGTTCCGGTCACCGTTCGCCGAAGCCGTCGGCTGCCTGCTCTCTTTGGATGCCTACACCCGGCGCGTCGGCATGGATCTTCTCCTGCCGCCCTCCTTCGACACGGTCCTGGACGCCGTCACGGCGGACCGCCTCCGCTACCGCCTGCTCGGCGAGGTGCGGATCGGCAGGGGCAACCAGCCGCTGCCCGCGCTCCCGCCGATGGAGAAGGCCCTGCTCGCCATGCTGCTCTTCAAGCACGGCAGGACGGTCACGTACGACGAACTCGTCGAAGGCCTGTGGGAGGATCGCTCCTCCGACGGTCACCATCTCCGGGCCCTGTCCGCCCACGCCGCCGCGCTCCGCGAGGCCCTTGGCCCGGGCGTCCTGGCTACCACCAGCGACGGCTACGCGCTGTACGCCCTTCCCTCCACCATCGACGTCCACCGCTGCCCGGAACTCGTCGCCAGAGCCAGGTCCCGCCGAGCCGAGGGCGACCCGGCGGGAGCTCGCACCTCCATCCAGTACGCTCTCGACCTCTGGCACGGCGACCCCCTCGACGCCGTCCCCGGCCCCGCCGCCAAAGCAGCCCGCAATCGCCTACGCGCCCTACGCCTGACCCTCTGCTTCACCCGTGCGGAACTCGACCTGGAACTCGGCAACTTCGAGCAGGCGGCAGCCGACCTCGGAGAGCTCCTCCGGGAACACCCCAAGCGGGAGGACTTCCGGCGGCTGCACATCCTGGCGCTCAAAGGGCTGGGCCGCATCGCGGAAGCCATCGAGTCGTACGAGGCTTACCAGGAGCTCCAGGAAAAGCAGTACAGCGAGCCGAACCCCACGATGCTGGAGCTCTACCACGCATTGCGCGCCGCTCCGGAACGCGGCAGCCCCACCATCGTTGTCGAGTACATCGCCCCCGGCGAGCACCCCCGGACCCACAGCACCGTCGGCCGCATCCTGACGTGGCTGCTCGCCCTGAGCGACATGGCCCCCAACGAGTACGAGCTGCTCGGCCGGGACAACGGGTACGTGGTCATCACCGAACCGGAGGCATCCGTACTGACGGCACTGAACTCGGTGCTGCGAGAACTCCCAGGAGCGCTGGTGGAGTTGGAGGACCCACCGAGGATCCGAATCACCTTCTGGCACACCGCCCGGTTCGCCCGCGCGGACCGCCCGGCCACCACCGACCTGTTGACCGGTCTGGCTGACTCCGACGGGGACGTCATCGTCGTCCTCTCCCCCGCCCTGCACCAGGAATTCATGAGCGGCGCCACCGCCATCGCTCCGGCCCGCTTCCTCCCCCTGCGCGGGCGGCCCCAAGGACCGCCCCTCGCCTGGTACTGCCCCCTGGACCTGCCGGAGCGCGCCCCGGAGCCCGAACCGGTCCCACGCGACCTGGTGCGCGGCCCGTTCACCATCCGTGACCTCACCCGGATTCGCGTCCCGGAGCAGGGCCGCACCGCCATCGTGCACACGGAACCCGACAGCTCACTGACCCGCCTCAACCTCGACCGTCCGCTCGGCCAGCGCCCTCCACGGTCCCTGATCACGTATTACGAGGTCGACCTCACCACGCACGGGGCCACCCACGAGCTGTTCCTGCCCAGCTACGGACGCAGCACCTTCGCCGCGTCGGTCGAACTGTCCTGGCATGTCGACGACCCCGTGGCCTTCGTCCGCGGCGAGACCGCCGACGTGTCCGGGCAACTGCTCGACCACCTCGTCAGGGAGGCCGGGCGCATCACCCGCCACCATCCCCTGCAGCGCGCGGGCGCCGCCCAGCGCGCGGTGCACGAGGGGCTGCGCAGATGGCCGGTTCCGGGACTGTCGGTGGTGTGCTCAGTACGGCTGAGCCAGGGTGCACCCGCGTCGCAGGCCCCGCCTCCCGAGCCGGTGGAGTCCACAGTGCGGCGCGGGTCGGCGGGGCGTCTCCCCGTGGAGTCCCTCCTGGGCGACGCCGAGTGCGTGCTCCTCGGCTTCCACGGCACGCTGGCCCGGCTGTGGGGCGGTGCGGAACGCGAGCGCGTGAACCGCGAACTCGCCACGCTCCTCGTGGAACTGCGCAGTCCCGACGACGCCCTGAGCGGCACCTCCCTGCCGGCCGGGGGCGCGCCCACGGCCCCCCTGGAGGGGTACGCCAATCCGTACGACCTGCTGCGCGCGTTCGCGGACCACCGGTTCGGACCCGAACTGCGGCGGCGGCTGGACCGGCTGGAGGCGGCAGCCGTCGCCTCCGCGTCACCCGTCCCGTACGCGGACTCCCTGGTCAGCGCCCTCGCGGCCACCGGCCGGGGCCCCGCCGTCGTCACGGACGCCTCGCAGCGCGCCGTCCTGTCCTATCTGACGTCCAGGGGTCTGGCCGACTCGGTGACCGGCGGCGTGCACGGACGGTCCGACGACCTCACCCTGCTGATGCCGGACCCCGACTGTCTCCACCGCGCCCTGGACGAACTGGCGGTCGCCGCCCCGCAGGCGCTGCTCATCGGCTCCACCGTCGCCGAACTGACCGCCGCGAACGCCGTCGGTCTCCCCTTCGTCGGCCTCACCCGGCAGACGGGTGTCGAGCGACGGCTGACGCGGGCGGGCTGCGAGCAGATCATCACGTCCCTGGAACCGGTACTCGACGCAGTGCGTACCTCCTAGACGCGTATCCCGTCCGAAGACCACCCATTCAGCCGCACCCCGCCCGGCCCCCCACAAAAGGCGACATCTCCTCGGGGACCGCACGATGCGAGAGAGGACCGCCGCCCGGCGGGACCCCACGGTCTGCGCTCTCGGGAGGACCTGCCATGACCGACAGTCTGGAGCAGCTGCGCCGCTGTCACTTCGCCGTAGACCTGGGCGCGGCGCGGACCCGTGTGTACGTGAAGGGCGCGGGTCTGGTCGTCGACCAGCCGAGCGTCGCCGCGATCAACACGAAGACGGGCGCGCTGATCGCGGTCGGCGAGTTCGCGGAGAAGATGACGGGCCGTACACCGGACTACATCCGTGTCGTCCGGCCGGTGAGCGGTGGCACGGTCGTCGACATCGAGATGGCCCAGCGCATGCTGCGTCAGCTGCTCGGCGACAAGGTGCGCCGAACCCTGCGCCGCAAGCCGCGGCTGCGGGCCGCCGCCTGCACCCCGCACGACGCCGACCCGCTGGCGCAGCGCGCCGCGATCGAGACGCTGGTGGGGCTGGGGGCGCGCCGGGTCGAGCTGGTCGACACGCTGATCGCCGCCGCGGTCGGGTGTGGTCTGCCCGTCGAACAGCCCGAGGCCACCATGGTCATGGTGTGCGGGGCCGCCGCGACCCAGCTCGCCGTGCTGTCGCTGGGCTCGATCGTCACCGCCGAGCGCGTCCCGGTGGGCGGTGAGGCCGTCGACCACGCGATCGTGCAGCACCTGCGGCATCAGCACGAGCTGATGCTGCCGAGTCAGGCCGTACGGCCCCTGCAGCTCGCCCTCTCGGGCAACGGGCTCACCCCGCACGGTCCCGCGTCGACGGAGATCCACGGGCGTGACGTGGCGACCGGCCTGGCCCGTTCCGTACAGGTCGACACCGCCGCCGTACGCGATGCCATCCAGACCTTGCTGACCGCGGTGCTCGACGGGATCGGGAAGGTGCTGCGCGCGTGCCCGCCGGACCTGGTGGCCGACCTCGCGGACCGCGGAATCATGATGGTCGGCGGCAGCGCGCTGCTGCCGGGCCTTGACCAGATGCTGCGGCAGGCTACGGGCATGCCGGTGCACATCGCCGAGCGGCCCGACGTGTGTGCCGTGCAGGGGCTCGGCTACATGCTGGAGGGCAAGATCGAGCCGCTGATCCTCAACCCGCTGGCGAACTGAGAGCCCAGCGTTCCGGGGCCCGCGGATGACCGACCCCGTCCCCCGCCTCCCAGCCCTCCTGGAAGCCGCCATCAACGTCGGTACCGACCTCGAACTGCGGGCCACGCTCCAGCGCATCGTGGACTGCGCCGCCGAGCTGACGGGGGCCCGGTACGCGGCGCTGAGCATGGCCGATCCGGGGTACGACGGGCCGATGGAGATCCGTACGGCGGAGCTGCCCGAGTCCGGCCGAAGGAGTTTCCTAGGGCGGACGGACGACTCCCTGGGCGTCCCCATCCGCGTCAATGACGAGGTGTTCGGGAACCTGTGTCTCGCCGAGAAGTCCGGTGGCCCGTTCACCGACCAGGACGAACAGCTGCTGCGCGTCCTCGCCGTTCAGGCGGGCATCGCGATCGCCAACGCCCGGCTGTACGAGACGGCCCGGCAGCGCGAGCGGTGGATCGAGGGCGCGGCGGCCGTCACCACCGCGCTGCTCTCCGGTGAGGCCGCCGCCGACGCGCTGACGACCGTCGCCGACCGGGCCCGGATCCTCGCCGACGCCTCGGCGGGCGTCATCCTCCAGCCGACGGTGGACGGCGGCATGGAGATCGTGACCGCCTCCACGCTCGAGGACGCGGGCGACATCGTGGGCACGACGATCGCGCCCGGCAGCCCGGTCCTCGAACAACTCCTGGGCGGCGAGCCGGTGTTCATCGACGACTCCGCGACCGACCCCCGGATGACGACCCATGTACGGACGCGCTTCGGGCCCAGCATGATGCTTCCCCTCCAGTCGGGCGGCCGGCTCATCGGCACACTCGCGCTTCCGCGCCGGCGCGGCGACCGGCCGTACACCTCCGTGGAACGACTGCTGGCCACGCAGTTCGCCTCGCAGGCCGCGCTGGCCCTGGTCCTCGCCGACGCCCAGCACAGCCGCGAGCGCCTCGCGGTCTACGAGGACCGTGACCGTATCGCGCGCGATCTGCACGATCTGGTCGTCCAGCGGCTGTTCGCGACCGGCATGATGCTCGAGTCCACACAGCGCAGGAGCGTCGGCGCCGGCGGTGACACGGACACCGGCGGCTCGGGCGAGGATGTGGACGCCACGATCGGCCGGGCTGTCGACGAGCTGCAGTCCACCGTCCAGGAGGTCCGTACGGCCATCTTCGCGCTGCAGCAGCCCCCGGTGGACGCCCCCACGACGTTCCGCGGCAAGGTGCTGCGCGAGACGGCCGGCGCGGCGGCGGTCCTCGGCTTCCAGCCGTCCACGCGATTCACCGGCGCCGTGGAGAGCCTGGTCTCGGAGTCCGTGGCCGGCCATCTGCTCGCGAGCCTGCGCCGCGCGCTGGCCGTCGCGTCCCGCCGCGCCGGGGTGTCCCGCATCGATGTCACGGTCGACGCGACGGCGACCCTGCCCGACAGCCGCGCGGGCGTCCGCCTGACGGTCCACGACGACGGCGCCACGGGTGACGGCAGCGCGGGCACCACGTTCACCTGGCAGTCACCGCTGTGAGCCGTCACCCCTGCACACAACCAACACCGCCGTGAGCCGTCAGCTCTGCACACAACCGGCACCGCCGTGAGCCGTCACCGCTGCACGCAACCGGCACCCGCCGAACTGACGTCTCCCCGGCCGGGCCTTCGCGTCACCCGGAAATCGGATTCACACTGCCGGCCCCACTCCGATTGCGAAAACCCGGACTCGGCGCTAAGCATGAAATCTAGCAAGAATCAACCCCGTACCGTAGATCCAACTGATAGCCTCCGCCTCGACAGTCACTCAACCCAACGAAAGTCCCAAAAAATGAACCTTCCGGTGACGCCGGCGAAGCACCACTCCGCCGCCCCCAGGCCCGTGCGCCGGCCGCACACGCCCCTGTCGGCCATCGACCCGCTCGGGGCTGCTGCCGTGAGGTCCGCCGGTCGAGTGACCGACATCCCCGGACGGCGTCCGGCCAAGCCGATCACGTTCGACTCGGCGCTGTAGACGCGGTAGATCCCAGACTTCAGCGCGGGCGCATCCGGCGGTACGACGACCGCCCGGTGCGCCCGCGCTCGCGCGCCGGAGCCGTCAACCGCCTTGACCGATCAAGGGGTTGGCGGTACAAGCAGCCCCCCGTCGGCACTATCCTCACCCCGTGAAGCTGCAGCAGCTCGTTCTCAAGATCCACAGTCGATGCGACCTCGCCTGTGATCACTGTTATGTGTACGAGCATGCCGATCAGAGCTGGAAAGGCCGCCCGACCTTCATTTCCGAAGAAACGCTCGGAAAAGTGGCCCGGCGATTCGCGGACTATGCGGAAGAACAAAAACTCCCGTCCGTTTCCGTGATCCTTCACGGTGGCGAACCTCTTCTTGTGGGTCCCGTCCGCATGAGAAACATCTGTGCGGAACTCACGCGTACCATCGCCCCGGTCACCGCTCTCGATCTCCGTATTCACACCAATGGCGTGCAGCTCAACACACGCCATCTCAATGTGTTCAAGGAATTCGGCGTCAAGGTCAGCATCTCGCTCGACGGCGACCGCGCCGCCAACGACCGGCACCGGCGTGACCGGCGGCGCAGGAGCAGCTACGACCGGGTGCTGCGCGCGATCAGTCTGCTACGCACACCCGAGTACCGGCATCTCTACAGCGGCCTGCTGTGCACCGTGGACGTGGCCAATGATCCGGTCGCCGTGCACGACGCGCTCGTCTCGCTGCATCCGCCCCGCATCGACTACCTGCTGCCGCACTCCACCTGGGACAGTCCACCGCCCGGACCGGTCGACTCGCCGACCGCGTACGCCGACTGGCTGCTCAAGATCTTCGACCGCTGGGACCAGCAGGGGCGCACCGTCTCGGTACGGACCTTCGAGTCGGTCCTCAGCACCCTGCGGGGCGGGCCGAGCCTGACGGAGGCGATGGGGCTCGCGCCGAGCGATCTCGCGGTGGTGGAGACCGACGGCAGCTTCGAGCAGGCGGACTCGCTGAAGACGGCGTACGACGGGGCCCCGGCGACCGGTTACGACGTCTTTCAGCACCGCTTCGCGGAGTTCGCACGGCATCCCGGGGTTCGCGCGCGCCAGCTGGGCCTCGCGGGGGTCAGCGCGACCTGCCGTCGCTGCCCCGTGATCGAATCGTGCGGAGGAGGGCTCTACGCCCACCGGTACAGCAGCGGCCGCGGCTTCGACAATCCGTCCGTGTTCTGTTCCGACCTGCGCGCCTTCGTCGACGGTGTGGCGGAACGCATCACCGACCACGCGCTCAGCCCGGCCGTCGGCGACAGAGAGGAACTCTGGTTCGCTCAGGGTGAGTTGAACCGGAGGCTGCTCTCCCGCCTGGCCTACCGGTACGCCGGGGAGCCGGACTGGGACGAGATGTGGCGGGCCTTCGTGTACCTGGACGGTGCGGCAGTTGCCACACGCCACGTCGACGAGATCATCGCCCACCCCTACTTCCACACCACACTGAAGCAGTGCCTGCACGACCGGGTCACCACTCCTGGGCCGCTCGCCGCGGCGGTCGCCGTTGCCGCCCTGCGTGCTCAGGTCGACGTAAAACTCAACTGGGACCACGCCACGCCCGACCTGCACCTTCCCACCCTGGGAACCTTCACCCTCCCCGAGCCCGGCCGCGTCGAGGTCGCGGTGACCGCGGGCCGGCTCCATGTGCGCACCAAGGACGGTACTGAGTACGCGACCGAGGCCGACACCACCAGATGGCGCCCCCTGCACCGCATGACCCTGGCGGACGGCACTGCGTTGCTCCTCGACGACGCCGACCCCCTGCGCGACTGCTACCCCGCCCGGGTCACCCCGCCCCTCGACCCCGGCGCGCTCGCGGCATTCACCGAACGGCTGGGCGCGGCCTATGAGTTGTTGGACGAGCGCGAGCCCGGCTGGCGTGCCGACGTCAACGCGCTGCTCGCCACCACGGTCACCCCGCTCGCGGCCGGCGCGGGAGTGCGGCTCGGCGCGCACGGACTCGGCGCGCTGGGGGTCGCCGTCGACTTCGCGCCGGAGGAGTTCGTGCGTGAACTGCCGCGCACCGGACGCCTGGCGCGGCTCACGGCGCTGCGCGAGACGGCGGATCTGAACGTGCCGGGCAGCGGGGCCGGGCGGCTGCTCGACCAGGCGAGCCGGGAGCTCGGCGACGCCACGTACTGGAAGGGCCACGGCGACGCGCATGCCGCCGCCCTGGGGCGGGCCGGCCGCGCCCTGAAGCAGCTGGCCGCCCGACCGGACGGTGAACTCACCGAGACCGGCGCGGCGTTGGCCGAGGAGCTGCGGACCGAGTGGGCGGGCCACCGTGCCTGACCGCACCCGACTGGCCGACTTCTTCACCGAGCTGGGCGTGCGACACGGCGGCATCGTCATGATCCACGCCTCCCTCGGCGGTGCGGGGCTGCGGGACACCGACGTACGGGACGCGCTGCTCGACGCGCTCGGCCCCGACGGCACGCTCGTCGTTCCCGCCTTCTCGCCGGAAAACTCCTTGACCTCCAGGGCGTACAAGGCGCTCACCGACGGCATGTCCGAGGACGAGGAGGCGATGTTCCGGGCAACGGTGCCCCCGTTCGATCCGGATACGACGCCCTGCCCGACGATGGGCGTGCTCGCCGAGTGCGTACGGACCACTCCCGGCGCCGTCCGCAGCGGGCATCCCCACACCTCGCTGGCCGGGCTCGGCCCCCGGGCCGGGGAGCTGCTGGGCGACCACGATCCGCACTGTCACCTCGGCGAGCGCTCCCCGCTGGCCGAGCTGTACGCCGCCGACGCCCAGATCCTGCTGTTCCGGGTGGGGTTCGAGGTGTGCAGCGCCTTCCATCTCGCCGAGTACCGGATGCGCCCCGCTCCCGCGCGACGGGCATACCACTGTGTGAGGGGCGAGACGGGCAACTGGACCTCGTACGAGGACATCGTGCTCCACGACGGGGACTTCGGGGCGATCGGGGCGCGGCTGCCGCGTGATCTCGTGACGGAACGGGAAATGGCGGGGAAAGCGGTGCGGCTCCTCGGGATGCGGGACGCAGTCGACCAGGCCGGTGTCCAGATGTCTGGATATCGCCATGGTTTGACGTGAAAGAGGCGACCCGTGCGGGCGCTCGGTCGGGAAGATTGTGGGTTCCGGCCAGGTGAACTGAACATCCCGTAGGGGCACATCCACAGGCAGGGGGGCGCGTGGACATACCTGAACGGGCGGCTTCGGACAACCGGCCTTATTTCTTCCTGAGCTACGCCCACACGCCGGCCTGGGGGCCCGGCGGCGGCGATCCGGATCACTGGGTGCACGTCCTCTTCACGGATCTGTGCGACCACATCATGGCCCTCACAGATCTTCCGGCGGGCGCGCCGGCGGGTTTCATGGACCGGGAGATGCGCTCGGGAGACGGATGGCCGGAAAAGCTCAGCGAGAATCTGGCGACATGCCGGGTGTTCGTGCCGCTGTTCTCGCCGCGGTACTTCACGAGTGAGAGTTGCGGCCGGGAATGGTTCGCGTTCAATGAACGTATTCTGCGGGCGCGGGCGGCCGGTTCCGGTGCCGTTCCGGCCATCGTCCCCGCGCTGTGGACCCATATCGATTACGCCCAACTCCCCGACTCCGTACGGCATATACATGTGGACCACGGGGCGTTCGGCGACCGGTACGCGGCCAACGGGATATACGGTCTGATCAAGCTGAACCGACTGCACGACGAGTACGAGGAGACCGTCCTCGGGCTGGCCCAGCGGATCGTGCGGGTCGCCCACGAGTCGCCGCTGCCGTCCAGCAGGCCCCGCCCGTATGAGAGCACGCCGAGCGCGTTCAAGCCGCGCGGCGAGGGTCCCCGGCGCATCCATCTGACGGTGGCGGCGCCCAGCCGGCACAGCATCCCCGAGCACCGCGACGCCCGCCCGTACGGCGAGGACGCGCAGGACTGGAATCCGTACCACTCGGAGTCGACCCGCCCGCTGCCCTCGATCGCCGAGGAACTGATCCGCTCGCTCGACTACCGGATCACGGTGTCGTCCTTCGACGACGAGGACACCGGCGAGAGTCTGGTCACGGACGACTCCGACAAGGCGGCACCGAGCCACCCCGGCATTCTGCTCATCGACCGGTGGGCACTGACCGACGAGGAACGGACCCGCAGACTCAAGGCGTTCGACGCGAACGCCCGCCCGTGGGTGAGCGCGATCGTCCCGTGGAACCGGGCCGACATCCAGTGCCACGGCGAGGAGGGCCGCAAGCTCGCGGCGGACCTGGAGCGGACGCTGCCGCTGATCCTGGACCGTGGCCGGCGCACCGACTGCCGGGTCGCCGTCAACGGCGTGCCCACCCTCAAGGCCTTCACGGACGTCCTGCCGGCCGTCGTCGCGCACGCGACCCGGCAGTACCTCAAGCACGCCGAGGCGCATCCGCCCGCCGGCCCGCCGATCCGCAGGCCCCGCCTGATGGGCCCCATCACGGGCCCCACCCACCCGCCGCTGCCCGAAGGCGGATCCGACCACGGAGGAGAAGAAGCATGACGGCCGCGCAGGACGGACGCATCATCACCTTCTACTCGTACAAAGGGGGCACCGGCCGCACGATGGCCCTGGCCAACACCGCGTGGATCCTCGCCGCCAACGGCAAACGCGTCCTGGCCGTCGACTGGGACCTGGAGGCCCCTGGTCTGCACCGCTTCTTCCACCCCTTCCTCGACCCCAACGCGCTCGCGGCCACCACCGGGGTCATCGACATCATCAACGAGTACGCCTGGGCCGCGACCACCGGCACCCAGCGCTCCGGTGCCTGGCACCTTGACTACGCGCGGGTGGAGCAGCACGCCATCTCGCTGACCCCCGAGCGGCTCGGGCTGCGCTTCGTGGACGGCGGTTCACTCGACTTCCTCTCCGCCGGGCGCCAGGACCGCTCGTACTCCGCGACCGTGTCGTCCTTCGAGTGGGACAACTTCTACGAGCGGCTCGGCGGCGGACTGTTCCTCGACGCGCTGCGCGACGACATGAAGGCCTCGTACGACTACGTCCTGATCGATTCGCGCACCGGGCTGTCCGACAACGCCGACATCTGCACCATGCAGATGCCCGATGTGCTCGTGGACTGCTTCACGCTCAGCGACCAGTCCCTCGACGGCGCGGCGGCCGTGGCCCGCAGCGTCGAGGACGGTTACCGCAAGCGCAAGATCCGGGTGCTGCCTGTGCCGATGCGGATCGACGAGGGCGAGAAGGAGAAGGTCGACGCGGGACGGGCGCTGGCGCGGCTCAAGTTCGACGGGCTGCCCAAGGGGCTCGGGGGCGAGGAACTCGGCGGCGAGGAGCTGACCACGTACTGGGGCGCCGTCGAGATCCCCTACCGCCCCTACTACGCGTACGAGGAGACGCTCGCCACCGTCGGCGACGAGAGCGGTATCGCCAACTCGCTGCTGTCCGCCTTCGAACGGCTCACCGCGGTCATCACGGACGGCGAGGTCACCACGCTGCCGCCGGTGCCGGAGCCGGTGCGGCTGCGCTGCCGCGACGCGTTCCTGCGGCGGCGGCCGATGACCACCGCGGCGGACATCGTCATCACGTACGCGGCCGAGAACCGCATGTGGGCCGACTGGGCCGAGGCGCTCCTCAAGCGCGCCGGCTGCAATGTCATCCCGCACGACATCGCCACCGGACCCCTCGAGCAGCAGGACACGGCGACACACAATCTCGTCCTGCTGTCGAACGCCTTCCGCAAGTCCCGCTACTCCGACGCCGTGTGGCGTGCCCTCATCGAGTCCGACGCGGACGCCCCGGGCACCGCGCTGATTCCGCTGCGGGTCGACGAGGTCCGGCTGCCGGAGTCGTATCTCGACCACAACCCGGTCGATCTGCACCGGCTCGACGAGTCCCAGTGCATCACCGCGCTGCTCGGCGTGCTGGAGCTGCCGGGCCGGCCCCTCGACGGCAGCCCCTCGGGTCCCCGCTTCCCCGGCAGCACCCCGGCGATCTGGAACGCGCCCCAGCGCAACAACACCTTCACCGGCCGCAATGTCATCCTGGACCGGGTCCGCGATCAGCTCGGCGGCGGCATCTCGGTCGTCCTGCCGCAGCCGCAGGCGCTGTTCGGACTCGGCGGCGTCGGCAAGACACAGGTGGCGCTGGAGTACGTGCACCGGTTCATGGCGGACTACGACCTCGTGTGGTGGATCTCCGCCGAGGACCCCGGCAACGTGGTCTCCTCACTCGCCGAACTCGCCGCCCGCATCGGCGCGCCCGGCGGCGAGGACATCAACCTGGCCAGCCAGGAAGCCGTGCAGATGCTGGGGCGCGGCGCGCCGACCAAACGCTGGATCCTGGTCTTCGACAACGCCGACGACCCCACCCAGCTCACCCGTTACTTCCCGACCGGAGGCGGCGGGCACATCCTCGTCACCTCCCGCAACCAGGCCTGGGCGCAGCAGGGCGCCTCCCTGCCCATCGACGTGTTCCTGCGCGAGGAGAGCGTCGAGCACCTCACCCGGCGCGCCTCGGGGCTCACCGCCGAGGAGGCCGACCAGGTGGCGGTCGCGGTGGGCGACCTTCCGCTGGCCGTGGAGCAGGCGGCGGCCTGGCTCGCCGAGACGGCCACTCCCATCGAGGAGTATCTGCGGCAGCTGGCCGAGCAGACCACGGAGGTGCTGGACCTCAACCAGCCCGCCGACTACCCCAAGACGGTGGCCGCGACCTGGAACATCTCCATAGCCAGGCTCCGTGAGCGCTCCCCGGCCTCCGTACGACTGTTGCAGCTCTGTGCGTTCCTGGCCGCCGAACCGATCTCCTCCCATCTGCTCTACAGCAAGGAGATGATCGACGCCCTCAAGCCGTACGACCCCGCCCTCCAGGAGAGTCTGCTGCTCGGCCGGGTCATCCGGGAGATCGGCCGGTTCGCGCTGGCCAAGGTCGACCAGGTCAGCAACAGCATCCAGGTGCACCGCCTGGTCCAGGCGGTGATCCGCTCGCAGCTGACCGAGGAGGAGCAGCGGCAGGCCCGGCACGTCGTGCACACGGTGCTCGCGGGCTGCCGGCCCGACGGCGACGAGCCGATCGACGACCCCGAGACCTGGCCGCGGTTCGCGGTGATCTGGCCGCACCTGAGCGCCTCCGACGCCCGCAACTGCACCGAGGCGGAGACCCGCAGGCTGCTCATCGACCGCGTCCGCTATCTGTGGAAGCGTGGTGAGTTCCCCGGCGCCCAGGCGCTCGCCGAGAACCTCCTCGACCACTGGAAGCCGATCCTCGGCGAGGACGACGTGCAGTATCTGTATCTGCGCTGCCAGCTGGGCAACATCCTGCGCTCCCAGGGGCGTTACGTGGAGGCCCGGGAAATCAACACCGAACTCCTGGCACGCCAGAAGCGGGTGCTCGGCCCCTCACACCCCCACACATACGTGACCATGTCCGGCCTCGCCAGCGACCTCGCGGCACTGGGCGTGTACGGGTCGGCGGTGGAGTTCGCGCGCGAGGCACACGAGGGCTTCAGCCAGATCTTCCACGAGTCGCACCGCCGCACCCTCAGCGCCGCCAACAACCTCGCGCTCGCGCTGCGTATGGTCGGCCGCTACGGCGAGGCACGCGCCATCGACCAGGACACCTACGACCGGCGGATCGAGGTGCTCGGCCCCGACCACCCGTACACCCTCGCGTCGGCCGCGCGCCTGGGCCGCGACCTGCGCGAGGTCGGCCGCTACTCGGAGTCGGTCTCCCTCCTCTCCCGCGCCTACGACGCACACAAGCGCATCCTCGGCAAGGAGTTCCCGGGCACGCTCAGCTGCGCCAAGTCGCTCGCCGTGTCGCTGCGCAGGGCGGGCCAGTTCGAGGACGCCCGCCGGCTGACGACAGCGACGCGTGCGCAGTACCGGGCGCAGTATCCGAAGGCGACCCCCGACTCGCTCGCCTGCGATCTGAACATGGCCGCCGACCTGTTCGCCGCGGATGAGCGGGAGGCCGCGCGCGAGGTCGCCCGGGAGGCGCTGGCCGAGTACATGAAGGTCCCGGGCGAGGCTCACCCCTACACCCAGGCCGCCCTCAACAACCTCGGCATCTTCCACTGGGGCTGCGGCGACACCGAGGAGGCCGAAACCGTCTTCCGCCAAGTCCTGCGCCGCATGGGCGAGGTGCTCGGCGAACAACACCCTCACACCCTCTTCACCGGCATCAACTACGCCAACGTTCTCGCCGACCAGGGCCGCCTCGCCGAGGCCCGCAAGCTGGAGGAGAACGCGGTCGTCAAACTCCGCGCGGTCCTCGGAGCCCACCACCCGGAAACCCTCGCCATCGTCACCAACTCCGCGCTGACGCTCGCCGCGCTGGGTCACAAGGACGAGGCCCGCCGCCTCCGTGACGAAGCCCTGGGCGAGCTGCGCACGCTGCTCGGCGACGAGAACGGGATGACCCGGGTGGCGGCGGACGAGCGCCGCATCTACCGGGACTTGGAGCCGCTGGCGGTGTGATCGCCCCCAGTTCCCCGCGCCCCGTTCAGGGACGCGGGGAACTGCGCAATCTTTTAGGCGGGTGCCTGGGGGCGGCAGCCCCCGGATACGGGACGGGCAGGGGCGGAGGGGGCGAGCACCCGTGTGTCCGCCAGCAGCCACGTCAGTACCTTCGGCAGGGCCCGCAACGCCGCGAAGTGCGCCGCGGTCGGTTCGAGGACGGCCGTGGCCCGCGGAATCCGGGCGGCGAGCCAGGACGAGTGCGACGCCGGCGAGAAGACGTCCTTCACGCCGTGCCACAACAGCACCGGCACCTGGATCTGCGCCGGCTCGAAGCCCCAGTGCCCGGTCAGGGCCAACGCGTCGTCGATCCATCCGTACGGCGAAGTCCGCAACGCCTCCCGGTAGTTGCGCAACAACATCGACCGAATGGTGTTGTCCGAGACGATCTGCCGGTCGTCGTCGGTGAGTTCGTGCCGCAACTCCTGCAGGAGCCGCACCGGGTCGCGCCGAATCGCGGCCGACCGCGGAATCAGCCGGGCGACGAACCTCTCGGGATCGGTGAACGCGGTCCGGAACTCGTTGACGTTCGACGGCGCCATCCCCGCGAACCAGTCGAGCCCCTCCGCGTTCCGCGGCGCCAGCCCGACCAGCGCGGCGGCCCGGGTCACCCGTTCCGGCATCAGCGCGGCACACGCCAGCGCGTGCGGCGCGCCTCCGGACCGCCCGGCCACCGCGAACCGCTCAAGGCCCAGGGCGTCGGCCACAGCCGCCACGTCGTGGACGACATCGACGACGCGCCGTCCGGGCATCCGGTCGGAACCGCCGTACCCCGGGCGGTCGTAGCTGATGAGCCGGGTGCCGCGCTGGTACAGGAACATGGAGCGTGGCCGGGGTCCCACCCGGCTGCCGGGCATCCCGTGCAGCAGAAACACCGGGCGCCCACGCGGATCCCCCGAGACTTCGACGCGCAGCAGCCGCCCGTCCGCCGTCCGTACATGGTCACGCACAGCGCTCCCCCTCCCCCGGTCTCCCCCGGCCCGGTGGACCGGGGCAAACGCTGCACGATCCCTGCCCAGCCGCTCGCACGGCGAAACGAATCAGCAGGTCAACGAGGCTTCATATCAAGCCACTTGACGGCATCGGGCGGCCTCCGTAGCGTCCCACCGTACGCACATGTGACCAGGATTCACACTCGAGGACGAGGGCGGAGCGGTATGACCCAGCGAGCGCGGCGACGTGTGGTGGTGTCCGGCGGCGGAACCGGAATCGGCCTGGCGACGGCGGAGGCGTTCGCCACGGACGGGGACCGGGTGGTGCTCCTGGGCCGCCGCGAGGACGTGCTGCGCAAGGCGGCCGAGGCACTGGACGAGCGCCACGGCGACGGGACCGCGTCCTGGTACGCGGCGGACCTCGCGGATCCCGAACAGGTCGCTGCGGCAAGGGAGTTCATCATCGCGGACGACACCCCCGTCGACGTGCTGGTCGCCAACGCGGGAGGAAACGTGGCCCCTTCGCACGACGGCTCGCTCGCGTCCGTGGCCGACAGCTACCGCCGCAACTTCGACGCCAACGTCCTGACCGCGGTCCTGCTCACCGAGGCCCTGCTTCCCCACGTACGGCGCCCCGGCGGCCGTATCGTGCAGCTCTCCTCGATCGCCTCGCTGCGCGGCCCCGGCTCCTACGGCGGCTCCAAGGGCTGGGTCAACACCTACACGTACGACCTCGCCCAGCGCGTCGGTTCCGAGGGCATCACCGTGAACGCGGTCGCGCCCGGCTTCGTCGGCGACACGGAGTTCTTCGGCGACCGCGCGACTCCGGAGTTCGTGGCGTCCCGGGTGGCCCAGTCCCTCACAGGCCGGCCGGGCCACCCGTCGGAGATCGCGGCGGCCATCCGGTACGTGGCCTCCCCCGAGGCGGCCTACCTGACGGGCCAGCTCCTCCACATCAACGGCGGTGCGGCGCTCGGGCGTTAGGGCCTGTCGTTTGGATCAGGCCCTGGACCGGCGCCCCTGAACCGGCCGGATGCGGCCGCCGTGGCGCAGCACAGTGCCCGAAGGACGGCCCCTCGGCGCAGCGCGTCCTCGGCCAGGTCCACGATGGCGCGGGCCACCGCACCCGTGATGCGATGAGCCCATGGAGCTGCGGGAAATGCGCGCGTTCGTCGCGGTCGTCGAGGAGGGCGGCCTGTCCGCCGCGGCCCGCAGGCTGCACATCAGCCAGCCGGCCCTCTCCCAGACCGTGGTCGGCCTGGAGCGCCGGTTCGGTGTGCAGTTGCTGGTGCGCAGCAGTACCGGAGTCCGGCCCACCGACGCCGGGCTCACCCTGCTCGCCGAGGCACGCGCGGTGCTGGCCCGCCACGACCGGGCACTGTCCGCCATGGCCGCCCACACCGCGACCGGCGGCACCGTCCTGCGCATCGGCATCCCGCTGGAACTGCCCACCGAGCTGCTCTCCCGCGCCCTGGCCGAGCTCGCCGACGCCCACCCCGCCACCCGGGTCCGGGCACGCCACCTGTCGACCGCCGAACAACTCACCGCCCTGCGCGCCGGCGAACTCGACCTCGGCCTGCTGCGCGAGCGCCCCACCGGGCAGGACCTCGACGCCATGCTGGTCGTGGAGGAGCGCCTCGGGGTGCTGCTGGCCACGGAGCTGGCCGAGCAGCTCGCCGGCCCCGACGGGATCCGCCTGGACGCCCTCGCCGGACTGGACTGGATCGGCTTCCCCCGCTCGGGCAGCCCCGCCTGGTACGACGCCCTGACCGCGATCCTGCGCAGTCACGGGATCGACCTCGGCCCCGAACCCCCCGCGGGTCAGACGCTGATCGCCGAGGTCAAACTCGCCTCCGTCGCCGCCGGCGGCGCCCTCACCCTCGCACCCCCCGACTGGTCCCAGCCGCTGCCGGAGTCGGTCACCTGGTCCCCGCTCGTCGGCCATCCCCTGGTGCGCCGCACCTGGGCGGTCTGGCCCGCGAGCTCCCATCGCCGCGACCTCGGCCACCTGGTCGCGGCCCTGGACCAGCCGCCGTCGACTTGAGCCGAAGCGTCCGGCGAAATACCAGGTCAGAGGCCTCTAGGGGCCACTTATGGGGGCCATCGGCCCCGCGTATGACCTCCCGGGAAGTGTGCGGAGCGTCCGCGGCTTACACCCCGTGCATCGAGTCGCCGAAGACCCGGCGGCTGGATCACCGGGCCCCCTTGCGGGGGAGCACACACATCCGAGAGTGAGCAGTGAGCATCCATGTCCGAAGCAAGCACGTCCGCAGCAACCACGTCCGCAGCAACCACGTCTGCAGCAACAAGGCCCGCAGCCACGGCGCCCGAACTGTCCGGGACCTCGGTATTGGTGACAGGCGGGACCAGCGGAATCGGCCGTGCGACCGCCCTCGCGCTGGCCGGACTCGGCATGCGGGTCGTGCTGTCGGGCCGCGACGCCGAGCGCGGCAAGAACGTCGTACGGGAGATCGAGGCGGCCGGCGGTGAGGCCCACTTCGTGGCGGCCGATCTGCGGGACGAGGCCTCGGCGCGGGCGCCGGCCAGGCAGGCCGGGGCGCTCGTCGGCGGGATCGACGTGCTGGTCAACAACGCCGGTGTCTTCCCCTTCGGCCCGACCGGGGAGACCACGGAGGCCGACTTCGACGCCGTCTACGGGCTGAATGTGAAGGCGCCGTACTTCCTGGTCGCCGAGCTCGCCCCCGCCATGGCCGAGCGCGGCCGCGGCGCGATCGTCAATGTCACCACGATGGTCGCGCAGTACGGCGTCGACGGCATGAGCCTGTACGGGTCGAGCAAGGCCGCCCTGGTCCTGCTGACGAAGGCGTGGGCGGCGGAGTTCGGGCCACGCGGTGTGCGCGTGAACGCGGTCAGCCCCGGTCCGACGCTCACCGAGGGAACCTCGGGGATGACCGAGGCGCTCGACGTCCTGGCCTCCCAGGCACCGGCCGGGCGACCGGGAACCGCCCAGGAGGTGGCCGACGCCATCACCTACCTGGTGACCGACCGGTCCAGCTTCGTACAGGGCGCCGTTCTGCCGGTGGACGGCGGCCGCATCGCCGTCTGACGCACCGTCGTCCCGTGCACCTCAGTACGGCGACTCCCGTTCCTCGATGTGACGGCGCAGGCGCTCGGTGTCCGCCTCCGTCCAGCCCGCGGGCGGGACGATCGCGGCCCAGCCGTCCACCGGGTTGGCCCCGTACCGGTGTCCGTGCGGGGCCTCCACGCCGTACGAGACCGCCATGTCGACCGTGGTCTGCCAGAAGGTGACGAACGGGAACCAGTGGATGGCCGAGGTGATGTCCGGGCCCAGCGGATTGTCGAGCCACTCCGGTTTGTGCAGCAGCAGGTCGGTCGACCACCACACGGCTGGGTCGGAGGCGTTCTGCAGGACGACGGCCCGCGGCCGGCCCCAGACCGATGCCGGACGCCTCAGATCCTCTTCGGGGAACTGGGCGAACCGCACGTTCCGGCCGTCGTCGTACAGCGGCCGCCAGACGGGACTGCCGGCATCCCGGTGGTCGCGGATCTCCTGGGAGATCGGAGCGAAGTTGGGGGTGCCCACGATCAGGGCTCCGTCGGTCCTGGCGAGCAGATTCCGCACATCACCGAACGACGACTCGACGCATCATCAGCGGGGTGTGCCAGGTGAGCGACGGCGGCAGCCCCTGGAGCTCGCGCAGCCGGCGCTGCGCGTGCGCGCTCTCCGTGATCAGCACGACGGACAGGACGATGCCGAGGATCCAGTACGCCTGCCACAGTCGCGCCCGCGTCCGCTGGGCGGGCCGCCAGTGCAGCAGGGCCCGCGCCAGGGTGCTCGCGATCGAGCCCAGGCCGTACCCGATGGACGCGGTGATCCCGCCGACCACGCCCTGCAGCAGCCAGGGCCGCGGCACCAGCGAGGGTGTGAGCGAGAGCCAGAAGAAGATCGTCGCGACGCAGGCGGCCGTGAAGTCGGGCCAGCGCCGGACGAGGTGGGAGCTGTCGGGCTGCTCCCAGTACGGCTGCCGAACGACAGCGACGCTCCGCTGCCGGACCGCTCTCCATGCGGGCACGTCGCTGCTCATGATCCGTACGCTAACGGCCCCGATTCCCTGCGCGCGCCCACACGTCGCGCGATGGAGTGACCGTCCGGGACCAGGTGGCCGCATCAGGTGGGCCCCCGCACGATGGGATCACCACGCAGTCGGCTGCGCTCCCGGCCGGCTCATCCCCTTGTCCCACGCCCCGCTCCCCCGCGTTCGACGGTTCTCCCTGCGGCGGCCCGTCACGACGGCGACGGCGCTCGTCACCACCGTCGTGGTGCTGGTGTTCACCAACATCGCCAACAACCGCTGGGCGCACGGCTGGAGCCTGGCCGTCTCGCTCGTGGTCACAGGGGTCCTGCTCGCGATCGTGTACTGGGCGGGCGGCGGCTGGGGCGATGTGGGTCTCGCGCGGGAGACCCTCGGACGCGGACTGCGGTGGGCGCTGGCCCTGATCGGCATCGTCGCCGCGGTGTACGTGTGCGGTGCCGTGCTGCCCTTCACGCGCGGCCTGTTCGCGGATCAGCGGACCAGCGGCCTGAGCGCCTCGAAGGTGGTCCTGCGCGTCCTGGTCACCGTTCCGCTGGGCACGGTCCTGCTGGAGGAGGTCGCCTTCCGGGGCGTTCTGTACGGCCTCGTCCTGCGCGTGGGCGGGCCGCTCCCCGCCACGCTGTTCTCCTCGGGGCTCTTCGGGCTCTGGCACATCCTCCCGTCGCTCGGCCTCGCCGGAGCCAAGCCCGCACTGGGCGGCGTCTTCGGGGATTCCGTCCTGGGTGTGGTCCTGGTCGACGCGGGAGCCGTGCTGTTCACCGCCGCGGCGGGCTGCCTGTTCTGCGAACTGCGGCGCCGCAGCGGCAGCCTGCTCGCCCCCATGGGGCTGCACTGGGCCACCAACGCCCTCGGCTACCTCTTCGCCTTCCTGCTGCGCTGAGGCGACCGCTCATGCCCGCCGGAGGGGCGACCCGCACGCCCGTCCCGGGAGCCCGTGCGACGGCCTCGGCGTGTCGGGTTCCCTCGGGCGCCACATCTGGCGTACACAGGCCCGGACAGCACTCCGCCCCGACGGATGACTCTCCGTCAGGGCGGTGACCACACAGGTCAGATCGTTTCTTCACGCGTAGCGCGGAGTGGGGCGGGTGGGACTCGAACCCACGGCCGACGGATTATGAGTCCGCTGCTCTAACCGGCTGAGCTACCGCCCCATACGGCGTGTCGCGCACATTTGTGCGCGCCGTCTGCCGCAGCATAGCCGCTCATACGATCTCCTGCTTCGGATGGTCGGCATCGCACGACCATGAGGACTTCGGCGCGGCCTGCACGGTTCCCCCGGACATGAAAAAGGACCCCTGAGGGGTCCTCTTCCGCTGCTCTCCCGACTGGACTCGAACCAGTAACCTGCCGGTTAACAGCCGGCTGCTCTGCCAATTGAGCTACAGGAGATCGAGCTCCCCCGACTGGACTCGAACCAGTAACCTGCCGGTTAACAGCCGGCTGCTCTGCCAATTGAGCTACGGAGGAATGCCTCGTTGCATCGAACGCACCTACCTGGGTATTCGCCAGGGGGCGTGCGCTCGCTGCGACACATACATTAGCGCAAGCAGGGGGGGTGCTCCCAATCGGTTCCCCCCGTACCGATGCCGACGCAAGGGAAGGGTGGCCGTCATGCGCTACCGGCTCACATTCGTCGCCGGACTGGCTCTGGGTTACGTGCTCGGCACGCGCGCCGGGCGCGAGCGCTACGAGCAACTGAAGAAGTCCGCGCGCCAGGCTGCCCAGAACCCGGCGGTGCGCAACACCGCGGAGAGCGCCGCCCAGCAGGGCCGCGAGTTCGCGGGCAAGGCGTACCACGTGGTCAGCGAGAAGGTGGGCGACCACGTTCCCGACTCGGTAGCCGAGCGGGTGCGCTCCCTGCGCGCACGGAACACCAACGGCACCGGCGGCGACGACTGGGGCACCAGCAACACCTAGCGCGGCCCCTCCGGCCACGCCAGGGTCGCGAACTCCGACCCCGCCATGCCCGCGCGAGCCGTCATGCCCCGGAGTACGGCAGAATTTGCGCCATGGGGATAGTCGCCGGGTTGGACAGTTCGCCCGATTTCACTCGTATCGTCGTCTGCGACACGGACACGGGTGCCGTGCTCAGGCAGGGGTATGCGCCGCACCCGGTGGAAGCCACCGAGGGCGGCGGGCGTCCTTCCGACGTCGATCCGCAGGCCTGGCTGCTGTCCCTGGGCGAGGCCGCCGGCGGCGGACTGCTCGAAGGTGTGCAGGCCATCGGCGTTTCGGCGCAGCAGAACGGCCTGGTCCCGCTGGACGCGCAGGGCAATACGGTGCGGCCGGCGCTGGTGGGCGGTGACAAGCGGGCACAGGTCGCCGCCGCCGATCTCATCGACGCGCTCGGCGGACGCGAGGCGTGGGCGCAGGCCGTGGGCTGCGTACCGCAGGCCGCGCAGCCGGTGACCAAGCTGCGCTGGCTGAACAAGACCGAGCCGGAGGCCGCACTGCGGACCACCGTGCTCATGCAGGCCCACGACTGGCTGGTCTGGCAGCTGCTCGGACGCCCGGCGCGCCGGACCACCGACCGCGGCGGGGCCTCCGGGACCGGCTACTGGTCGGCGGCGACGGGCGCGTACCGGCCGGATCTCGTCGAGCTGGCACTCGGGCACCAGGCCGCGCTGCCGGACGTGCTCGGCCCGTCCGAGGCGGCCGGTACCACGCCGGAGGGGCTGCTGATCTCCGCCGGGACCGGCGAGACGATGGCGGCGGCGTTCGGGCTCGGCATCGGGCTCGGGGACGCGGTGGTGTCACTGGGCGCCTCCGGGTCCGTGATGGCCGTGCATCCCGAGGCGCTGGTGGACTCCACCGGCATGATCACCTCCCTCGCGGACGCGACCGGCATGCATCTGCCCGTCGTCACCACGCTCAATGCCGTACGGGCGCTGCGCGGCGCCGCCGAACTCCTCGGCGTGCCCGATCTGGAGGGCCTGTCCGACCTGGCGATGAAGTCGACTCCGGGCGCCCACGGGCTCGTACTGCTGCCCTATTTGGAGGGCGAGCGGACGCCGAATCTGCCGCACACCGCGGGGACGCTGTCCGGGCTGCGGCGGGAGTCGATGCGGCCCGAGCATCTGGCGCGGGCTGCCTTCGAGGGGATGCTGTGCGGGCTCGCGGACGCGCTGGACGTGCTGCGCGGGCGCGGTGTCGACGTACGGCGGATCTTCCTCCTGGGACCGGTCGCCGAGCTGCCCGCCGTCCAGGCGGTCGCGCCCGCGCTGTTCGGGGCGCAGGTCGTCGTACCGCAGCCCGCGGACTACGCGGCGCTCGGCGCGGCCCGGCAGGCGGCCTGGGCCCTCGGGGTCTCGCAGGGCACGCGCGACCCGCGGCTGCCTCCCGTCTGGCAGGGTGCGGTCGCCCAAGTGCTGGAGCCGGGTGAGGAACTCGCCGTGGGGCAGGCCGTACGGCAGCAGTACGTCTCCGTACGCGAACAGACGCATCCGGGGGCGTTCCGGGCGTGACGCGCCCCCAGCGGCCTACGTCTGAGGTCTGAGGTCTTGTCCACTCTTGGCCCGCAGTTGAGTTAATCGGTTGAGGTAACACGGGTGGAGTGTTCGACGATAGGGGGTGGTGCACCACCGATCGCCCGCCGATCGACCACTGATCGTCCATCGATCGCCCTGCCGTCGTCGACTCCGAGAGACCCCGCGTGCTCATACGACTCCTTCGGACCTACCTCAGTCCGTACAAGAAGCCCATCTCTCTTCTGGTGCTGCTGCAGTTCCTGCAGACCTGCGCCACTCTCTACTTGCCCACTCTGAACGCGCACATCATTGACAACGGTGTCGTGAAGGGGGACACGGGTTACATCCTGTCCTTCGGCGCCGTGATGATCGGAATTTCGCTGGCACAGGTGGTCTGCAACATGGGGGCCGTCTACTACGGCGCCCGCACGGCGTCGGCGGTGGGCCGGGACATCCGGGCCGCCGTCTTCGACCGCGTCCAGTCCTTCTCGGCGCGTGAGGTCGGCCATTTCGGGGCGCCCTCGCTGATCACCCGCACCACCAATGACGTCCAGCAGGTGCAGATGCTCACCCTGATGACGTTCACCCTGCTGGTGTCGGCGCCGATCATGTGCGTGGGCGGCATCATCCTGGCCCTCGGCCTGGACGTGCCGCTGTCCGGGGTGCTGGTCGCCGTGGTGCCGGTCCTCGGCGTCTCCGTGACCCTCATCGTGCGCAGGCTGCGCCCGCTGTTCCGCACCATGCAGGTGCGCCTGGACACCGTGAACCGGGTGCTGCGCGAGCAGATCACCGGCAACCGCGTGATCCGTGCCTTCGTGCGCGACGGCTACGAGAAGGACCGCTTCCGGGGCGCGAACACCGAGCTGACGGAGGTGTCCCTCGGCACCGGGCGAATGCTGGCGCTGATGTTCCCGATCGTCATGACCGTGGTGAACCTGTCGTCCATCGCGGTCGTCTGGTTCGGCGCCCACCGCATCGACAGCGGCGGCATGCAGATCGGCGATCTGACGGCGTTCCTCGCCTACCTCATGCAGATCGTGATGTCCGTGATGATGGCAACCTTCATGTTCATGATGGTGCCGCGCGCGGAGGTCTGCGCCGAGCGCATCCAGGAGGTCCTGGGCACGGACAGCAGCGTGGTGCCTCCCACCGCGCCCGTCCTGGAACTGCGGCGCCACGGCCACCTGGAGATCCGCGAGGCGGGGTTCCGCTACCCGGGTGCCGAGGAGCCGGTGCTCAAGGCCATCGACCTGGTGGCGCGGCCCGGCGAGGTGACCGCCGTGATCGGGTCCACCGGCAGCGGCAAGTCGACGCTGCTCGGGCTGGTCCCCCGGCTGTTCGACGCCACCGACGGGGAGGTGCTCGTCGACGGCGTGGACGTCGCGACCATCGAGCCCAAGCTGCTGGCCAGGACGGTCGGCCTCGTCCCGCAGAAGCCGTACCTCTTCGCGGGCACGGTGGCCACGAACCTGCGGTACGGCAACCCGGACGCGACCGACGAGGAGCTGTGGCACGCGCTGGAGGTGGCGCAGGCCAAGGGCTTCGTGGAGGCTCTCGAGAACGGCCTCGACTCGCCGATCGCGCAGGGCGGCACAAATGTCTCGGGCGGCCAGCGCCAGCGTCTGGCCATCGCCCGCACTCTCGTACAGCGCCCCGAGATCTACCTGTTCGACGACTCCTTCTCGGCGCTCGACTACGCGACCGACGCGGCACTGCGGGCGGCGCTCTCCGAGGAGACCTCCGAGGCGACCGTCGTGATCGTCGCCCAGCGGGTGTCGACCATCCGGGACGCCGACCGGATCGTGGTCCTCGACGAGGGCCGGGTCGTCGGCACCGGGCGCCACCACGAACTGATGGCGGACAACGAGACCTACCGGGAGATCGTGCTCTCCCAGCTGACGGAAGCGGAGGCTGCCTGATGGCGGGGCCGATGGGGCGGATGATGGCCGGGGGCGGCCCCGATCAGCGCTCGATGGATTTCAAGGGGTCCGGCAAACGGCTCCTCGCACAGTTCAAGCCCGAGCGGGCCACGATGTACGCGATGCTGATCGCCGTGGTCCTCAGCGTGGGCCTTTCGGTGGTCGGACCGAAGATCCTCGGCCGGGCGACCGACCTGGTCTTCGCGGGCATCGTCGGGCGCCGGATGCCCGAAGGCGCCACGAAGGCCGAGGTCCTCGCGTCCATGCGGAAGAGCGGCGACGGCGCCATGGCCGACATGCTCTCCGGGACGGACTTCACTCCGGGCAAGGGCATCGACTTCAACGCGGTCGGCGAGGTGCTCGGGCTCGCGCTCGTGGTGTTCGTCCTGGCCGGCCTGTTGATGGCCGTGGCGACGCGACTGGTGAACCGGGCGGTCAACAAGACCGTCTACCACATGCGCGAGGACCTGCAGGCGAAGCTGTCGCGGCTTCCGCTGTCGTACTTCGACAAGCGGCAGCGCGGTGAGGTGCTGAGCCGGGCGACGAACGACATCGACAACATCGGCCAGACCCTTCAGCAGTCGATGGGCCAGCTCATCAACTCCCTGCTGACCATCGTGGGCGTGCTCGCGATGATGTTCTGGGTCTCCCCGCTGCTCGCTCTGGTCGCGCTGGTCACGGTCCCGCTCTCGTTCTTCGTCGCCACGCGCGTCGGCAAGCGGTCGCAGCCGCACTTCGTGCAGCAGTGGCGCACCACCGGCAAGCTCAACGCGCACATCGAGGAGATGTACACCGGGCACACCCTGGTCAAGGTGTTCGGGCGGCAGGAGGAGTCGGCGGCGCAGTTCGCCGAGCAGAACGAGCAGTTGTACGAGGCCGGGTTCAAGGCGCAGTTCAACAGCGGGGTCATGCAGCCGCTGATGATGTTCGTGTCGAACCTGAACTATGTGCTGGTGGCGGTGGTCGGCGGTCTGCGCGTCGCTTCGGGCTCCCTGTCCATCGGTGACGTGCAGGCCTTCATCCAGTACTCCCGCCAGTTCTCGATGCCGCTGACGCAGGTGGCGTCGATGGCGAACCTGGTGCAGTCGGGTGTCGCCTCGGCCGAGCGCGTCTTCGAACTCCTCGACGCGGACGAGCAGGAGAGCGACCCGGTCCCGGCGGCCCGTCCCGACGAGTTGCGCGGGCGGGTGGCACTGGAGAACGTGTCCTTCCGGTACGACCCCGAGAAGCCGCTGATCGAGGATCTGTCGCTGAAGGTCGAGCCCGGGCACACGGTGGCCATCGTCGGTCCGACGGGCGCCGGCAAGACGACGCTCGTCAACCTCCTGATGCGGTTCTACGACGTCACGGGCGGGCGCATCACTCTCGACGGGGTCGACATCGCGACCATGTCCCGGGACGATCTGCGGGCCGGGATCGGGATGGTGCTCCAGGACACCTGGCTGTTCGGGGGCACGATCGCCGAGAACATCGCGTACGGGGCCGGAATTGATGGGGGGGCGCGCAGCGCTTCCGGCAAGGGTGGTGGTGGGCGACGGGCGGGCGTCACGCGCGGCGAGATCGAGGAGGCGGCTCGGGCCGCTCACGCGGACCGGTTCATCCGTACGCTGCCCGACGGGTACGACACCGTGATCGACGACGAGGGGACCGGGGTCAGCGCGGGTGAGAAGCAGCTGATCACGATCGCCCGGGCGTTCCTGTCCGATCCGGTGATCCTCGTTCTCGACGAGGCGACGAGTTCGGTGGACACCCGTACGGAGGTACTGATCCAGAAGGCGATGGCGAAGCTCGCGCACGGGCGGACGTCGTTCGTCATCGCACACCGTCTGTCGACCATTCGCGATGCCGACACCATCCTGGTGATGGAGAACGGTTCGATCGTGGAACAGGGTGCCCACACGGACCTGCTCGCCGCGAACGGGGCCTACGCGCGGCTCTACAAGGCCCAGTTCGCGCAGGCGGTGGCCGAGGTCGACTGAGGACTGCCCCACGGGGGTTCTTCGCCCCCGCCGCCCCTGACCATCCCCGTCGCTCAAAGGATTGCGCGGTTTCCCGCGCCCCTGAAAAGGGGCGCGGGAAACCGCGCGAACGGGGTCCGGGGCGGAGCCCCGGGTCGGGACGGGCAGGGGCGGCGGGGGCGGAAACAGCCCTGCTCAATCCAAGTAGCCCCGCAGTTGGTCGGCGAACGCGTGGTCCCTCAGTTTGTTGAGGGTCTTGGACTCGATCTGGCGGATGCGTTCGCGGGTGACGCCGAAGATGCGGCCTATTTCCTCCAGAGTGCGCGGGCGCCCGTCCGCGAGGCCGTACCGGAGCTGGACGACCTTGCGTTCACGCTCGCCCAGCGTGGAGAGGACCGCCTCCAGGTGCTCCCTGAGCAGGAGGAAGGCCGCGGACTCCACCGGGCTCGTCGCGTCACCGTCCTCGATCAGGTCGCCGAGGGCTACATCGTCCTCCTCCCCCACGGGTGCGTGGAGCGACACCGGCTCCTGGGCCAGGCGCAGGACTTCGCTGACACGCTCGCTGGGCAGGTCGAGGTGTGCGGCGACCTCCTCGGGAGTGGGCTCGTACCCGCGCTCCTGCAGCATGCGCCGCTGGACGCGGACCACCCGGTTGATCAGCTCGACCACGTGGACCGGGACGCGAATCGTCCGGGCCTGGTCGGCGAGCGCACGCGACATGGCCTGGCGGATCCACCAGGTCGCGTACGTGGAGAACTTGTACCCACGGGCGTAGTCGAACTTCTCGACGGCCCTGATGAGCCCGAGGTTCCCCTCCTGGACCAGGTCGAGCATGGTCAGCCCCCGCCCCACGTACCGCTTGGCGACGGAGACGACCAGCCGCAGGTTCGCCTCGATGAGCCGGCGCTTGGCCATGCGGCCCATGACGACCAGCTTGTCCAGGTCGAGGGCGAGCTGACTGTCCAGGTCGGGGGTGAGACGCAGCTTCTCCTCGGCGAAGAGTCCGGCCTCGACCCGGCGGGCGAGCTCGACCTCCTCGGCCGCCGTGAGCAGCGGAATGCGGCCTATCTCCCGCAGGTACTGGCGGAACAGGTCGGACGAGGGACCACCGGTGTCGGCCGTACGGCCGCGGGGCAGTGCGACGGGCTCGGGGGCCTCGGCCTCGACCTCGGGGGCCTCGACGGCGCCCACGGGCGGCTCGTCCGGTCCGGGCGGGCCCTCCGGCTCCGCCTCGGGGTGGTGCGCGGCACGGCTCTGCGGGGGTACCGCCGTGACGACGTCGGTATCCGCGTCCGTGTCCGTGTCCGTGGTGATGTCGGTCTGGGTGAGGGTCTGGGTCTGCACGGGGGCGACCTCCAGGAATGTCGCTGCTGAGACGTGCGGCAGCGGTACGTCGGGGATGGGGTCGACGGCCTCGCCGCTGTCCATCCCGTAGTCGTTTAGCGGAACCGCGGGGATCGGGGACCCGTCGCGTTCGGGTCGGCCGCGCTCCGAGGACTCAGGCACCGGAACCCAGTGTGGAGTACGACACATCGCCGCCACGAGGGGCGTGCGGTGACTTTTTGCGTCCGGTCCGTGACCGCACGGTTACCGTGTCGTACGAGTGCGCAGCTCACCCGGCGCAAAACAGATTGAAGGGTGGACCAGATTTGGCATGTGCGCCCTGCGCCTTGCGGCAGGGCCCCACAGGCCTCAGAGCGCCTCCGCGCCCCGCTCGCGCAACGCCTGCCCGTACTGCTGCAGCACCCACAACTCGTTCTGCACGGCCGCCAGCTGCGCCGGGTCACCGTGGGCGCTCTGCCGGGCCAGGGAGCCCTGGACGTCCCGGATACGGCGGTCGACGGCGCGGCGGCGGACCATCACGAGCTGGTCGCCCGCGTAGCCCTCGTCGACGGTCTTGCGCAGGATCGCCTCGACGGCCAGCTCCGTGACCATCGCGCGCACCACGTCGTCAGGGGCGGCCTCACGGACCCGGACCAGATACTCCTGGGGGTCCTGGACGCCGTACTCGGCGCCACCCGCCTCCATGATCGTCTGGCGCACGGCCGCGTACGGCGGGGCGGTGAACTCGTCGATCCCGTACGCGTCGAAGGCAGGGGACACCAATTCCGGCCGCTGGAGGGCGAGTTTGAGGAGCTCGCGCTCGGTGGCGAAGACAGGGTTGCGGAGATTGAGCGCCGGACCGCCGACGGGTGCCTGGACGGCGGCGTACGTCTGCTGCGGGCGCTGCCCGGTCGGTGCCGGGCCCTTGCCGCCGCGGTCGCGGGCCCAGCGGGCCAGCTGGGCCACCCGCTTGACCACGAACTGGGTGTCGAGGATGCCGAGCATGCCGGCGAGCTGCACGGCGACCTCGTGCTGCGCGCCGCTGTTCTTGATGCGGGCGACGATGGGCGCCGCCTCGTCCAGGGCTGCCGCGCGCCCCGCCGGCGTCTCCAGGTCGTAGCGCAGCACGATCTGGCGCAGCGCGAACTCGAAGAGCGGGGTGCGGGGTTCGACCAGGTCGGCGACCGCCTCGTCACCCTTGGCGAGCCGCAGCTCACAGGGGTCCATGCCGTCCGGGGCGATCGCGATGTACGTCTCCGCCGCGAACTTCTGGTCGTCCTCGAAGGCGCGCAGGGCCGCCTTCTGGCCGGCCGCGTCGCCGTCGAAGGTGAAGATCACGCGCGCCGAGCCGTTGTCCATCAGCAGCCGACGGAGGATCTTGATGTGGTCGCCGCCGAACGCCGTGCCGCAGGTCGCGATCGCCGTCGTGATCCCCGCCAGATGGCAGGCCATCACGTCCGTGTAGCCCTCGACCACGACCGCCCGGCTGCTCTTGGCGATCTCCTTCTTGGCGAGGTCGATGCCGTACAGGACCTGGGACTTCTTGTAGATCGCGGTGTCGGGCGTGTTCAGGTACTTGGGTCCGTTGTCCGAGTCGTACAGCTTCCGCGCGCCGAAGCCGACGACCTCGCCGCCGATGTCGCGGATCGGCCACATCAGGCGGCCGCGGAAGCGGTCGATGGGGCCGCGGCGGCCCTCCTGGGAGAGGCCGGAGAGGAGCAGTTCCTTGTCGGTGAAGCCCTTGCCGCGGAGGTAGCGGGTGAGGTGGTCCCAGCCCTGGGGGCTGTAGCCGACGCCGAAGTGGGCGGCGGCCGCCTGGTCGAAGCCGCGCTCGGCGAGGAAGGTGCGGCCCGCGTCGGCCTCGGCGCTGGTGCCGAGCTGCTCGATGTAGAACTGCGCGGCCGCCTTGTGCGCCTCGACCAGACGGATGCGCTCGCCGCGCTGGTGGGAGGGGTTGTACCCGCCCTCCTCGTACCGCAGCGTGATGCCCGCCTGGCCGGCGAGGCGCTCGACGGCCTCCGAGAAGGAGAGGTGGTCGACCTTCATCACGAACGTGATGGTGTCGCCGCCTTCCTGGCAGCCGAAGCAGTGGAAGAGTCCCTTGCTCGGGCTGACCTGGAAGGACGGTGACTTCTCGTCGTGGAACGGGCACAGGCCCTTGAGGTTGCCGCCGCCCGCGTTGCGCAGCTGGAGGTACTCGGACACCACGGCGTCGATCGGGACCGCGTCCCGAACAGCCTTCACGTCCTCGTCGTTGATCCTTCCAGCCACGAGGTGATTCTACGGGGCAGAACTGACACTCCTGGGGCGAGGTGACCGCCCCCCGGCCGGGGGGCCGGGGGTTGTCCCCCGGGAATCACAGCAGGGGGAGGGTGGGGCAGCCGAATGCCGCCGTCGGTCACGGGGCCAGGCTGTCCAGCGGAACGTGCGGGTCGGCCAGCGCCTCGGTGTCCACCTGGGCACGGGAGCGGATCAGCCGTTGGATCGGATCCGTGACGTCCCACACATTCACGTTCATCCCCGCCAGCACCCGCCCCTCCTTCATCCAGAACGCGATGAACTGCCGCTTCCCCGCGTCTCCCCGGATCACCACCTCGTCGTACGACCCCGCAGGCGCCCACCCCGAGTACTCCATCCCCACGTCGTACTGATCGGAGAAGAAGTACGGCACCCGGTCGTAGGTCACCTCGCGCCCCAGCATCGAGCGCGCCGCCGCCGGTCCGCCGTTGAGCGCGTTGGCCCAGTGCTCGACGCGCAGCCGGGTGTCGAAGAGGGTGTGGTGGAAGGCTGCCACGTCCCCGGCCGCGTAGATGTCGGGGTCGGAGGTGCGCAGCCGCTCGTCGACCGCGATGCCGCCGCCGTGCGCGCGGTCGGCGAGGGTGAGGCCCGCGGCCTCGCCGAGAGCGGTGCGCGGGGCCGCCCCGATGGCCGCCAGGACGTCGTGGGCGGGGTGCTCCTCGCCGTCGTCGGTGCGGGCGGCGAGCACCATGCCGTCCTGGCCGACGATCTCGGTGAGCCGGCGGCCGAAGTGGAAGCGGACGCCGTGCTCGCGGTGCAGGTCGGCGAAGACCTGGCCGAGCTCGGGGCCGAGGACCGCGTGCAGCGGGGTCGGCCCGTACTCGACGACGGTGACCTCGGCGCCGTACTCCCGGGCCGCCGCCGCGACCTCCAGGCCGATCCAGCCGGCGCCCGCGATCACGATGTGCCCGTTGTCACGGCCGAGGGCGGAGAGGACGCCCTTCAGCCGCTCGGCGTGCGCGAGGCGGCGCAGATGGTGGACGCCCGCGAGGTCGGTGCCCGGGATGTCGAGCCGGCGCGGCTCCGCGCCGGTCGCGAGGAGCAGTTTGTCGTAGTGGACGAGGGTGCCGTCGTCACCGAAGCGGACGGTCTTCGCGATGCGGTCGATGGCGTCGACGGTCTGACCGAGGTGCAGCTCGATGTCGTTCTGCGCGTACCACGCGGGTTCGTGCACGAAGACGCTGTCACGCTCCTCCTTGCCGAGGAGATAGCCCTTGGACAGCGGCGGGCGTTCGTAGGGGTGGTCGCGTTCGTCGCAGATCAGTATCACGCGGCCGGTGAAGCCCTCCGCTCGGAGCGTCTCGGCCGCCTTCGCGCCGGCGAGACCTCCCCCCACGATGACGAATGTCTGATCCGCGTCGACCACTTGATGCCTCCTCGTAAGGATGTCGCCACATGCGAGCGTCCCGCACGGAGCGTGATGCGGGAAGAGGGAGTGGCCCGATCAGGCCACGCAGGGTCACACTTCCCTTCAGGACCTGTCCGTCGGATCATGCCGGAGACGCGAGGTCCGGCACGCCCAGCTGCGGCGTTGTCGTCGGTTGCCGACTCCCCCCAACGCCTTGCATCTGGACGCACCAGACCTCGCTCACCTCCGCTTGTCACGCACCGCTGCTCTCCTCCGGCCCGATCCGCCGGACAGGTCCTCCCCCATGGGAACGCGTGGTGAGCCTGAGGTGCAGGGAACGCGCCGAGGCATCGGTGAGCGAAGCGATCTGGTCGACGATCACGCGCTTACGGGTGCGGTCGTCGATCGCATGGTCGAACAGTGCCCGGAACTGCGGATCCAGGCCGTCGGGCGCGCGGGCCGTGAGCGCCTGCGCCAGTTCGGCGACGACGATCCGCTGGTCGGCGCGGAGCCGCTCCTGCTCGGCGCGCTGCATGACGTACCGGTCGGCGACGGCCTTGAGGACGGCGCACTCGTGGCGCGCACCGCGAGGGACGACCAGCTCCGCCGCGTACCGCGTGAGCCGTCCGCTGCCGTACGTCGCGCGTGTGGCGCCCTCCGCCGCCAGGCAGAAACGGCCGATGAGCTGGCTGGTGGCGTCCTTCAACCGGGCCTGCGCGACGGCCGATCCGTCGTACCCGTGCGGCCACCACTCCTGGTCCAGGAGGCGGTCGAGGGCCTCGGACAGCTCGGCGGGGTCCGTGTCCGCGGGCACGTACCGCCCGATGGCCACCGCGAAGATCTCCTGCCGTTCGGGCTCCGCGTGCAGGCAGTTGGGATCGATGTGGCCCGCGTGCAGACCGTCCTCGACGTCGTGCACCGAATACGCCACGTCGTCCGACCAGTCCATGACCTGGGCCTCGAAGCACGTACGGCTGCCGGGGGCGCCCTTGCGGACCCAGTCGAAGACCGGCCGGTCGTCCTCGTAGACCCCGAATTTGGGCGACTTGGGGTCGGTGGGGTGGGCGCCGCGCGGCCAGGGGTACTTGGTGGCGGCGTCCAGGGCGGCGCGGGTGAGGTTGAGCCCGACGCTGACAAGCTCGCCGCCCACCGCGCCCGCGGCCGATGTCACCGCGTCCGAGTGGACGAAGCGCTTGGGCTCGATCCGGGTGAGCAGGCGCAGGGACTGCGCGTTGCCCTCGAACCCTCCGCAGTCCTCCGCGAACTCGTTCAGCGCCTGTTCGCCGTTGTGCCCGAAGGGCGGGTGCCCGAGGTCGTGGGAGAGGCAGGCCGCCTCGACCAGGTCGGGGTCGCAGCCGAGCGCCGCGCCCAGTTCCCGGCCGACCTGGGCGCACTCCAGGGAGTGCGTCAGCCGCGTACGGGGACTGGCGTCCCAGACCTGGCTCCTGGTGCCCGGCGTGACGACCTGCGTCTTGCCCGCGAGGCGGCGCAGGGCGGCGGAGTGCAGCACGCGCGCGCGGTCGCGCTGGAAGGCGGTGCGGCCGGGGCGTTTGTCGGGCTCGACGGCGAAGCGGTCGACTGCGGACTCGTCGTACGGCTGCCGTCCGTCGTGCGCCGCGTGGTTCTCGTATGCCTTGGGTGCCTTCGGTGCGATGCCTTCCATGCCACCGACAGTAAACGCAGGCAGTGACAATCGGGACGTACTCGGCGGTGCCGAACGGGGTGGAGCCGTCCGGTTCAGGCCGAGGCCAGTGCGCGCTCCGGGGCGGGCTCGGGGGTCGCGACGGCCTGGTCGTAGCGGTGCAGGACGAGGCGGGCCATCGCCGGATGGTCGCCCAGCGGATCGGCGGCGATCCAGGGGGCTGCCTCGGCGCACTGGGTGGCGAAGCGGCCGGGGGCGGTGAAGTACGAGGCGACGGCGACCCGGTGGCGGCCGCCGGTGGCGAGGGCGCGCAGGGCCGCGGGGACGGTGGGCGCGGCGGCCGACGCGTACGCGGGGACGACGGGGACGCCGAGGCGTTCGGCGAGCAGCTGGGCGGTGCGGCGGGTGTCGACAGCCGCGTCGGGGTCGCGGGAACCGGCGGCGGCGAGCACGACTGCGCTCGCGCGGCGCGCGCTGTCGCTCATTCTGGTGCGCCATCCGGCCTCGACGAGCCGCGCGTACAGCGTCTCCACGAGCAGCGGGTGCGGGCCGAGCGGGGCGGCGACGCGGGTGCGTACGCCGGGTGCGGCGGCCGCGGCTTCGGGGATGTCGTGCTTGACGTGGTAGCCGCGGCTGAGCAGCAGCGGTACCAGGACGGCGTCCTCCTTGCCGCTGAGGGAGGCGAGCGTGTCGGTCAGCAAGGGCTCGTTCAGCTCGATGTGGCCCAGGTGCACCGAGAGGTGCGGGCGCAGCTCGCGGATCCGCTCGATCAAGGTGCGTATGGTGCTCAGCGCGCGCGGATCGCGGCTGCCGTGCCCCACGAGGACGAGCGCGGGCGAAGCCTGGCGGCGCGTGCCGTCGAGCGAGACGAGGCTGAGCTGGCTGCCGAGCTGGCTGGTGATCCGGTTCATGAGTTGCGCCGTACTGTCGAGGTGACTGTCTGGGTGGGCACCACGCGGCGGCCGGCCGCCGGGGCGGTGGAGGGACTCGTCGCGAGGAGGGTTCGACGCCGTCATGGAGCGATCCTGACGGCAGGAGGTTGCCGGGTCGTTGCGCGGGCATGACGGGTGTTTTCCAGGGGTTCACGAGGGGCTGCACGGGGTGTGTGAGCCTTCGTGACCTGCGACGACGACTCCCCGAGTGAATCTGGTCACTCTTGCCGCCGCGAACCGGATCACCCCGGGCCGCGTCCTCCATGGTCGAGGCCACCTGGGGAGGGGACCGTTCGATGCGCCGTCCGAAGCTACCGAAACCGCGCATACCGCGCGTGCTGCGTCTGCCCCGTACACGTACCGGACAGCGGCGCGCCGTGCAGGGGCTCATGGTGCTGTGCGTGCTCGCGCTGCTGCCCGCGACCTGGATGTACGTGGTGACGGGCGACCGGCTGCGCACGACGGCGAACGTCCCGCGCACCGAGGTCGCGGTGGTCTTCGGCGCGGGCCTGTGGGACGGCGAGCCGTCGCCGTACCTCGCTCACCGCCTCGACGCGGCCGCGAAGCTCTACCGGGCGGGCCGGGTCGAGGTCGTCCTCGTCACCGGCGACAACAGCCGCAAGGACTACGACGAGCCGGACGCGATGCGCGCGTACCTCACCAAGCGCGGCGTGCCCGACGGGCGGATCGTCAGCGACTACGCCGGCTTCGACACCTGGGACTCCTGTGTCCGCGCGAAGAAGATCTTCGGCGTCGACCGGGCCGTGCTGATCAGTCAGGGCTTCCACATCCGCCGGGCGGTCGCGCTCTGTCAGGCTGCGGGGGTCGAGTCGTACGGGGTCGGGGTCGACGCCAAGCACGACGTCACCTGGTACTACGGGGGCACTCGCGAGATCTTCGCCGCGGGGAAGGCCGCGCTGGACGCGGTGTTCAAGCCGGATCCGCGGTTCCTGGGACCGAAGGAGCCGGGGGTCGCGCGGGCGTTGGGGGCGGCGCGATAGGGGGGTGCTGCGGTGGCTTTTCGCCTCCTCCGTCCCTACCGGGCTCCGCCCCCGCTCCCCCCATATCGCGCTTCCCGCTCGTCCTCGAACGCCGGTCGGGCTGAAACCCTCACGGCGGGCCATGACCGGCCGGGAGGTCCCCGTCCCGGCCGCGTAACGCTCCCCGCCCCGGCGCGTAACACGCCCGACGCACGCTGAGCGGTATGAACACCTCCGTGACGCCGACCCACTGCCCGTACTGCGCCCTGCAGTGCGGGATGAATCTGACGCCCGCGTCCGGCGGGGGCGTCGAGGTGAGCGAGCGCGCGGACTTTCCGGTGAACCGGGGGGCCCTGTGCGGCAAGGGCCGTACGGCGCCCGAGCTGCTCTCGTCCCGGGTGCGGCTGACCTCCCCGCTGGTCCGCAACGCGGGCGTTCTGGAGCCCGCGACCTGGGGTGAGGCGCTCGACCGGATCGCCGAGGGGCTGTCCCGCACGCGTACGGAGCATGGCCCGGACGCGTGCGGGGTGTTCGGCGGGGGCGGACTGACGAACGAGAAGGCGTACGCGCTGGGGAAGTTCGCCCGCGTCGTCCTCGGCACCTCGCAGATCGACTACAACGGACGTTTCTGCATGTCGTCGGCGGCGGCGGCCGGCATGAAGGCCTTCGGCCTCGACCGGGGTCTTCCCTTCCCGCTGGAGGACATCCCGAGGACCGGCTGTGTGATCCTCGTCGGCTCCAACCTCGCCGAGACGATGCCGCCCGCGCTGCGCTACCTCACCGAGCTGAAGGAGAACGGCGGCACGCTGATCGTCATCGACCCGCGCCGCACCCGGACGGCCGAGCAGGCCGACCTGCATCTGGCACCGCGCCCGGGTACGGACCTGGCGCTCGCGCTGGGGTTGCTCCACCTGATCGTCGCCGAGGGGCGTACGGACGAGGAGTACATCCGGACCCGTACGAGCGGCTGGGAGGAGGCGCGGTCGGCGGCCATGGCGCACTGGCCGGAGTACGTGGAGCGGATCACGGGGGTGTCGGTTCCACAACTCCGGGAAGTTGTACGGCTGTTCTGCGAGCCGGAGGCCGCCATGGTGCTCACCGCGCGCGGGCCCGAGCAGCAGTCGAAGGGCACGGACACCGTGGGCGCGTGGATCAACCTGTGTCTCGCGACCGGCCGTGCGGGGCGTCCGCTGTCCGGGTACGGCTGCCTCACCGGGCAGGGCAACGGGCAGGGTGGGCGGGAGCACGGCCAGAAGGCCGACCAGCTGCCCGGCTACCGCAAGCTGACGGACCCGGCGGCGCGGCGCCACGTTGCCGAGGTGTGGGGAGTCGACCCGGACTCGCTGCCGGGGCCCGGGCGGAGTGCGTACGAACTCCTCGACGCGATGGGGACGGACATCCGCTCACTGCTGTTGATGGGCTCGAACCCGGTGGTGTCCGCTCCGCGTGCCGCGCACATCGAGCAGCGCCTGAAGTCACTGGACTTCCTGGCGGTCGCGGACGTCGTCCTCTCCGAGACGGCCGCCCTCGCGGACGTCGTCCTGCCGGTGACGCAATGGGCCGAGGAGACCGGCACGACGACGAACCTGGAGGGCCGGGTGCTGCTGCGCCGCCAGGCGATCACCCCTCCCGACGGCGTACGCAGCGACCTGCACGTCCTGCACGAACTCGCCGCCCGACTGGATGTGGAGAAGGGCTTCCCGACGGACCCGGAGGAGGTCTTCGACGAGCTGCGCAGGGCGAGCGCGGGCGGAGCGGCGGACTACTCGGGGATCACCTACCGGCGGCTCGCGGAGGAGGACGGGGTGTTCTGGCCGTGCCCGGCGCCGGCGGGCGCGGAGGGCGCCGGCGACTGCGAGGACGCCTCACTGGACGTGCTCCAGGACGACCCGGCCGAGGACACCTCCCCGGAGCTCCTCCCCGACGAACGTGCCGAGGACGGCCTCACGGTCGGCGCCCACCCCGGCACGCCCCGCCTCTTCCTGGACCGTTTCGCCACCGAGGACGGCCGGGCCTGCTTCGTTCCGGTGTCCCATCGCGCGGCGGCCGAGGAGCCGGACGACGAATACCCGGTCCTGCTGACCACCGGCCGGGTGGTCGCGCAGTACCAGTCGGGTGCGCAGACCCGGCGGGTCGACGAGCTGAACGCCGCGGCGCCCGGGCCCTTCGTGGAGATGCATCCGCGGCTGGCCGAGCGACTCGGGACGGCGGACGGGGACGCGGTGGCGGTGGTGTCACGGCGCGGCCGGGCCGTCGCACCGGCCCGGATCACGACCGCCATCCGCCCCGACACCGTGTTCATGCCCTTCCACTGGCCGGGCGAGGGCCGGGCCAACACCCTGACCAACCCGGCCCTCGACCCGACCTCGCGGATGCCGGAGTTCAAGACCTGTGCGGTGCGTGTGGAGTCGGTGAAGTAGGGGTATCGGTCGGGGAGTTGGCATCCCGGACACGCGGCGCCGCCGGGCGGCGGGAGGTGCCCGCCGCGGGGGGATCGCATGGCTCAGGAGTCCGGTTACCGCTGGGGCATTCGGAGCTCACCGTCGACTTCGACCTGGATGGTGACACCCCCCGGCTGATCCGGCTCGCGCGTCCCGGCGACGGTGACGTCAAGGGGGCAGCCGGGGCCGCGCTGCCGCTGGTCGACGTGACACTGTTCGGCGACGGCACCGGCTGGTCCGGGCCGCGCTTCACGGGTACGGCGCTGGGGGCACGCCTGAGGCACCGGGCACACCACGCGACGTACGGCGACGGCTGGCACCACCTGAGGGTCGAACTCTGCGATCCCGCAGGCCGGTTGGCGGTGTTCGTCGACTACTCCTCGCCGGACGGCGTCCCGGTGCTGCGCTCCCGCGTCCGACTGCGCAACGACTCGAAGGCGCCGGTCACCGTGCGCTCGGTGAGCAGTCTGCTGCTGGGCGCGCTGCCCTCACCGGACGTGCTCGACGTGCACCGGGCGCGCAACGACTGGCTCGCCGAATGCCGTTGGTACGGGGAAGCGTTGCGGGAGTCCGTGCCCGACGTCGGGCGGGAGTTCCACGGGCACGACGGGCGGGCCGGGCTGCGGCTCGCCGCGCGCGGCAGCTGGCCGGCCGACGGCCATCTGCCGATGGGCGCGTTCACCGACCGTACCGACGGGCGCTGCCTGCTGTGGCAGATCGAGTCCGCCGCGAGCCGGCTGTGGGAGACGGGCGAGGCCGACCGTCACACCTGCCTCGCCCTGAGCGGCCCGACGGCGGACGGCCACCAGTGGCGCCAAATCCTCGCCCCTGGAGAGGAGTTCGCGTCCGAGTACGCGGCCCTCGCGCTCGGCGACGGCTTCGACGGAGCGCTGGCCGCGCTGACCTCGTACCGCCGTCTCATGCGCCGCCCGCACCCGGACCACGAGCGTCTCCCCGTCGTCTTCAACGACTACATGAACACGCTGAACGGTCGACCGGCTCGTCGGCGAGCTGGGCGTGGGCTACCTCAAGCTCGACTACAACATCACCACGTCGGCACCCGGGCACCTCGCCCACTCGCGCGCCTGGCTCGGCTGGCTCTCGTCCGTCCTGGACCGCCACCCCCCCTGGTCCTGGAGAACTGCGCCTCGGGCGGCCTGCGCATGGACGGCGCGTCCCTCGCCGCCACCCAGGTCCAGTCCACGTCGGACCAGCAGGACCTCCTGCGCTACCCGCCGATCGCCGCGGCCGCGCCCACGGCGGTGCCGCCGGAGCAGGGCGCCGTGTGGGCCTACCCGCAACCGGACTTCACCGACGCCGAGATCGCCTTCACCCTCGGCTCCGCCCTGCTCGGCCGGGTCCACCTCTCCGGCCACCTGGACCGCATGACGCCCGGTCAGCTCGCCCTGGTGCGCGACGCGATGGCCACGTACAAGTCGATACGGGCCGATCTGCGCACCGCGCTGCCGTTCTGGCCACTGGGTGCCGCGGGGGTGGCACCTGCCCCAAAGAGAGCGGCACCCTGCGAGCGCCGCTGAGCGCACCCACCCCGACCGGCACCCCCGCCCCCGATGCCCACGCCCCGCCTCAGCTCCCCGATCGCCACTCCCCACCCTCGATGAGCTTGCCCCGGCCCCGCAACTGCGCGGCGACGCCCGGCGCGGCCACGTACGCCCAGGCGCGGACAACGGTGCCGTCCTCGCGGGTCACGTCGCGTGCCACACGCTCGTACAGGTTGCGGGGGTCTCCCGGCACGTACTCCTCCAGCCGGTCGAGCGCGGCGAGCAACTCCCCGTACAGCTCGGGCAACGCGGTGACCACTTCCCCACACACGACACCCCCCGGCTCCTCCACGGCGTACGGATACCCGGGCCCGTCGTACAGCACGACCCCGCGCATGCGTCCCGGCTCCTCGGATTCCGTACGCCCACGCAGGAACAGGTCGTGGTTGTGCTCGCCGGGACGCAGGGTGCCGTAGACGAAGAAGGGCAGTTCCCCTTCGTTCAAGAAGCGGTCTCCTCCTCCAGCCAGCGCAGATAGTCCGCGCTCCCCCGGACGACCGGCGTCGCGACGATCTCGGGGGTGTCGTAGTCGTGCGCCTCGCGCAGATACGCCTCCAGCGCGTCGTACCGGGCGCCCGTCGTCTTGAACAGCACCTGCCACTCGGCGGCGCTCTCGACGGCCCCCTTCCAGCGGTACACCGACGTCACCGGACCGGAGATCTGCGCACAGGCCGCGACCCTCGCCTGCACCGCGCCGCGGGCGAGGGCCTCCGCCTTCTCGATGGCATCGGTCGTGGTCAGCACGGTCAGCCAGCCGTACGTGGCCATGATCGGCCTCTCTTCCGCGTCGTTGCCGAGGCTCCGCCGGAGCCCTTTGCAGAAACGATTCTCGCTCCTCTCCACACCCTCACACACCCACACACATCCGCCAGTGCGCGCTATGGACACGACATGTCATGGACCTTTAAATCTGAATCAACTTCAGCGCCGCCCCCACGCGCCCCGAGGCGCCTTCCCTAGGAGACCGATGAGTCGGATACGACACATCCGAAGTTCCCGTCTCGCCACCGCAGGCGTAGCCGCCACCACCGCCACGCTGCTGGCCGCCGCGCTCGCCCCCACAGCGAGCGCGGACAGCAGGCCGAGCCGGGCCACCGCGATCAGCAACGCCGCGTCGGCGCTGATCGCCCAGGCCGCGCGCCTCGGCCTCACCTCGGCCCAGGGCACCAGCGTCCGCGACGTGGTCGTCGACGCGGACGGCAGCCAGCATGTGCGCTACGACCGGACCTACCATCAACTGCCGGTACTGGGGGGTGACTTCGTTCTCCATCTGGCGCCGAACGGCTCGTACCGCAGCACGAACCGGGCCACCGGGCGCACCATCTCCGTACCGACGATCACCCCTGCCGTGCAGGCCCCGCAGGCCGCCGATCTGGCCACGAACGCGCTGCGTGCCGCGAACGCCGGCGAACTGCTGCGCAACCTGACGGCCAAGCCCCAGCTCGTCGTGGACGCCCTGCACGGCGCACCCAAGCTGGCCTGGCGCACCGACGTGGCGGGACAGGACTCGCTGGGCAACCCGGTGGCCCGTACGGTGTTGACCGACGCCCGCACCGGTCGGCAGATCGACGCGTGGGACAACATCGAGACCGCGAGCGGCGACGGAAAGTCCCTGTACAGCGGAACGGTCCCGCTGGAGACGACGCTCTCCGGATCGACGTACCAGCTCAAGGATCCGACGCGCGGCAACACCTACACGGGCGACGCCGCGAACAAGACGGACGTCTGCATCCTGACGGTCTGCATCAGCCGGGCTCCCGCAACCCTCTTCACCGACGCGGACAACCACTGGGGCACCGGCACGACGGCCGACCGTTCCTCGGCCGCCGTCGACGCGCAGTACGGCACCAACGAGACCTGGGACTACTACAAGAACGTCCACGGCCGCAACGGCATCGCGGGCGACGGCAAGGGCTCGTACAACCGCGTGCACTACGGCACCAACTACAACAACGCCTTCTGGGACGACAACTGCTTCTGCATGACGTACGGGGACGGTGACGGGACGACGTTCGGCCCGCTCGTCGCGCTGGACGTCGCGGGGCACGAGATGTCGCACGGCGTCACGTCGAAGACGGCGGCGCTGACGTACTCGGGCGAGTCCGGCGGCCTCAACGAGGCGACCTCGGACATCTTCGGCACCATGGTGGAGTGGTACGCGAACAACTCCTCCGATCTCGGCGACTACCTCATCGGCGAGAAGATCGTCCGCTCGGGCTTCGGCAAGACGGCCCTGCGCTACATGGACAAGCCGTCGAAGGACGGCAACTCCGCCGACTGCTGGAGCAGTTCGGTGGGGAACCTGGACGTGCACTACTCCTCGGGCGTGGCCAACCACTTCGCGTATCTGCTGTCGGAGGGCAGCGGCGCGAAAACCATCAACGGCGTCAGCTACAACTCCCCGACGTGCAACGGCTCGACGGTGACCGGGATCGGCCGGGACAAGGTCGGCAAGATCTGGTACCGCGCGCTGACGGTCTACATGACGTCCTCGACGAACTACGCGGGCGCCCGCACGGCCACCCTGAACGCGGCCAAGGACCTGTACGGGGCGGGCAGTACGGAGTACAACGCCGTGGCGGCTGCCTGGTCGGCGGTGTCGGTGAGCTGATCGGCCCGCCAGGCGGTGGGCCCTCGCCCATGGGCAGACGCCGATAGGATCGCCTGCCCATGGGCGCGAACGCAGGAAACGAGATGACCCCGGTCCCGACGGGGCGGGCGGCGATGGTCACCGTCCCGGCGGGGCGGGTGACGCTGTCGGACCGGCGCACCCGGCGGAGTTGGCCGGTCGAGGTCGCGCCCTACGAGCTGGCGGCGTGCCCGGTCACACAGGAGCTGTACGCGGAAGTCACGGGTCAGTGGCCGAGTGCCGCCCGTGGGGAGCGGTTGCCCGTAGAGAGTGTTTCGTGGTGGGACGCGGTCCGGTTCTGCAACGCGCTGTCCGAGCGCGACGGGTTCACGCCCGCCTACCGCCTCCGCGGTGAGGACGAGCGGGTCGAGTGGGCCGCGTCCGCCGACGGGTACCGGCTGCCGACCGAGGCCGAGTGGGAACACGCCTGCCGTGCCGGGACTACCGGACCGCGGTACGGGCCGCTCGACGAGATCGCCTGGTACCGCGACAACGCGCACGAGACGATCCACGAGGTGGGCACCAAGCGGCCCAATCCGTGGGGCCTGTACGACATGATCGGCAACGTCTGGGACTGGTGCTGGGACCTCTACGACCCCGAGGTCTACGGCAGTTACCGCGTGCTGCGCGGCGGCGGCTGGTTCGACGAACACTGGAGCTGCCGAGCCTCCGCGCGCCGCCGCAGCCATCCGACGTTCCGGGTCGACGACGTGGGGTTCCGGGTGGCGCGCTCGCCCGTGCGCTGAACGGAGGTGCTGTACGAGCGGGTGCCTCTCCTCAGCTCCGCCTTCGACGAGGACCACCTGGCCAACGAGCTCTGGTGGTGGAGGCGGCGGAGAGAGAACCCGACGGACGACTGAGGACACCAGGGTCCCGCAGGCCGGGCAGGGGCCCCTTCCGTCGTGACCGGTGGCCGCGCTCGCCCCCAGCCGGGGGCGAGCGTTGGGTTTCTCGCCTCCCCTACCCCCCGTACGGCCTCCTCTCCTTCGCCTCCCTCAACGCCTGGGCCCACCAGCCCAGTTGGTCCAGCATCACCTTCGCCGCGGCCACCGGAGCCTCGGGATCGCGCGGCTGCCCCTCCGCGTCGAACGCGGCACCCGCGCCATGGAAGGACACCGTGTCCCGCACCGTCACGGCGTGAAGTTCCGCGAAGACCTGGCGAAGGTGTTCGACGGCGCGGAGGCCCCCGGAGACGCCGCCGTACGAGACGAGGGCGACGGGTTTGGCGCGCCACTCGGTGTAGTGCCAGTCGATGAGGTTCTTGAGGCCGGCGGGGAAGGAGTGGTTGTACTCGGGGGTGAGAACGACGAAGGCGTCGGCGACGGCGAGGGCGGGCGTGACCTTCGAGAGCTCGGCGGCCACCGAGGGGGACGGGGAGTGCGAAAGGACCGTCGGAAGCTGGAGGGAGGCGACGTCGACGACCTCGGGGGCCAAGTCGTCGCGTTCGCGGATCCGGGCCAGCAGCCAGTCGGCGACGACGGGCCCGAAGCGGCCCTCTCGGTTGCTGCCGATGACTACGGCGACCCGCACGGGGGTCTGCGACGTCTGGACGGGGACGGTGGAACCAGCTGTGGCTGTCTTCATGACGCACAGCCTCATACCTCAAGTTTTATTGAGGTCAAGCGGTGCAGGCTGCACGCCGCACGGACCACAAGCCGCACACGCTTCCGTACGGGCTGCAAGCCGCACACGCCTCAAGCCGTACGGGCTGCAAGCCGCACACGCCTCAGGCGGCACGGACCACAGGTCGCGCTTGCTTCAACCCCCACCGGGTTCAGGCTGCGCGGCACCCCATTCGGCTTCCACGCCGACACCCGACCCCAACCCCGCCCGCGCCCCCGACCCCGACCGTACCCCCGCCCTCACCGTCACCCTCGTCACGCGCCGCGCCGCGCCGCCCCGCCCCCGCCCCGGAAGCGCCCCCGGACGCCCGCCCCGGTCACCCGTTCACACCTCCGCCCGCCGCCCTTCGGGTTCTCTTCCACAACGCACCCGCAACACGCCAGTGACCTGCTGAAATGCCGCCACCTCACCCCCTCCCGGCCGCCCACCTGACACCCATTCACATCATTTCTGACACCCCTTCAGGAAGCGAGCGCGGTCATGTGCCACTTACCTCGAAAGAGCAGGGGCACGACCGACGCAGCGGCACTTGGGGGTGTCGCGGGCCGCGCCCCCTCGGAGGAGCAAGCACGATGCGACGTACCGCCCGTCTGCTGACCGGTACCGCGCTCGCCGTCGCCGCCGCGAGCCTCGCCACCGCGCCCGCGTACAGCGGGGACGCGGGCCGCCTGGAGGTGTTCCCCTCCAGTGTCATCCCTGGTTCGGCAGTCACCGTCAACACGGCGGCGTGCGGCGCGGACGCGGCGACGGGCGACGCCAGCGCGGTGGGCGCGGGCGCCTTCGCCCTCGCCCCGAGCGCGCACGAGCACGACGTGATCGGCCAGTTCCGGGTGCCGCCGAGTGCGCAGCCGGGGACGTACGAGATCGTCGCGACGTGCGGCGGCCGGAAGGTGACGGGGGACCTGATGGTGACGCTGACGTCCACGCGCGAACAGATCCAACCGCGCGGACATGTGAATACGGGGGTCGGCGGCGCACTGGGCCCCGATCCCGTGCAGACCGCGGCGGGAGTGGCGGCCTTGGCCGTCGCCGCCGCGGGCGGTACCTGGCTCCTGCATCGCCGGGCGAGAGGCGACGGGATCTGACGGACACCCTCCGCTGTCCGTCCACCGGTACCGCCGTCCCCTCCCCCTCCGTGGCCCGACGCCCCTCGCGGCCCGGAGGGGGAACGGGGCCGAGAGAGGAGCACCGGAGAGGAGGCTCACGTGCGGCGTTTCAGCAGGACAGGCAAGGTCTATGGGATCGGCAGGATCCGCAAGATTCGCAGGATCCGCAAGATCGGCAGAAAACGAGAGGCCGGTCACGCCGGCAACATCGCCATAGCGTCCGTCACCGCGGTCGCACTCTGCTCCGGCGCGTGGCTGCTGCGCAGCGGCGCCGAGACCCATGCGCCGCCCCAGCCGTCCGCCGCGCAGGCCGCGTCGCCCGACACCCGTGACCGTCCCTCCGGGGCGCCCGCGCTGCCGCACTCCCCGCCCGAACGCATCCGCATCCCCTCGATCCGGGTGGACGCCCCGCTGATGGGCCTCGGCCTCACCCCGCAGGGCAGCCTGGACGTCCCGCCCCCCGAGGAGAAGAACCTGGCCGGCTGGTACGAGGCCGGCACCTCCCCCGGCGAGCGGGGCACCGCCATCGTCGCCGGACACGTCGACAACGCCGAGGGCCCGGCCGTCTTCTACGACCTCGGCGCCGTCAAGAAGGGCAGCGCCATCGAGGTGGCGCGACGCGACGGCGGCACGGCCGTCTTCACCGTCGACGCCGTCGAGGTGTACCAGGCCCGCGACTTCCCCGACGAGAAGGTGTACGGCGCCGCCCCCCGCCCCGAACTCCGCGTCATCACCTGCGGCGGCGGCTACTCGAAGACGACGGGATACCAGGGCAACGTGGTCGTCTTCGCCCACCTGACGGGGAGCCGCCCCGGAGCGGCCTGAGGAGTCCGCTGACCAGCGGTGCCGCTTCACCGCGACAGGCGTTTTCCGGGGCATTAGGCTGAAAAGGGCAGTTCTTTTCCCCGGCTTGGGTGTTGGGGCCGCCGGCCGGGAGCTGGGAGGGCCCGTATGCGGCCGATTGCGAGAATGGTCGTCACCGCTGTGTCAGCCATCGCATTGAGCGGCGGTCTTACGACGACCGAGGCGCGAGCGGACGACTTGTCGCCGAAAGAGATCTTCGAAGAGGTGGCGCCCGCGACCGTGCAGGTGGTGGCCGGCAAGCAGGCCTACGGTACGGGAATCATCTACGACGCCGATCAGGGTCTGATCCTCACCAACGACCATGTGGTGGCCGGTCAGACCTCTCTCCAGGTCCGTATTGAGGACGGCGCACCCGTTCCCGTCCGATTGTTGGCCAGCGATCCCTGCGAGGACCTGGCGGTCATCAAACTCGCCACCCCACAGGACGACCTCAAGCAGGTGGAGTTCGGCGACAGCGGCGATCTCCAGCAGGGGGACGAAGTGACCGCGATCGGCTACCCGATTGCGGCCGGCGACATCAGTCATGAGAAGCCCGTACTGACCAGCGGCGTGGTCCAGTCGCCCGACGTCGCTCTGTCGGACCAGTTCAGCTCGCCCGACCTTCCGTCCGCCGTGCAGCATTCGGCAACGCTCAACCAGGGCAACTCCGGAGGCCCACTGCTCAACAGCGATGCCAAGCTCGTCGGAATCAACACCTACAGCCTGTCGGGCACCGAGGGTCAGTACTACTCCATCACCAGCGATCACGCCCAGCCCCTTCTCCAAGGGCTGGCCGACGGAAAGAGCAAGAACAATCCCGGATGGCAGGGACTGGTCGCGCTCAGCGACCCCGATTTCGCCGCCAACTTCGCCGATGAGGACCAGGCCGCAGTACTGGCGCTCCAGAAGCGGCTCGCCGCCAAGAACATCGACGGTCTCTACGTGTCGACCGTGGACAGCAATTCCCCGGCCGCCGAGGCCGGCATTTACGACGGTGTCGTCATCACCCATCTCAAGAACACTCCGGTCAGTACGGTCCCGCAGATGTGCGACATCCTTCGGTCGTCCGTACCGGGTGAAAAGCTCAGCGTCGACGGAGCGTTCACGGACAGCGGGAAATACGACGACGGGACGCCCTACGCGTTCGGCGACGCCTGGACCGCCGACGTCACGCTGAAGCAGTGACGCCCCACCACCGCGCTATGCGATCCACTGCTGGTACGCCAGATTCGCCACGAGCGCGAACACCACCGTCAGCAGCACCACCCGAACGAACCCGCTGCCCTTCTTGAGCGCGGTGCGCGCTCCCACCGTGCCGCCCACCAGATTGAAGACGGCCATCAGGGCGGCCAACTGCCAGTGCACCGTGCCTTTCCAGGCGAAGGTGGCGAGGGCCCCCGCGTTGGTGCAGCAGTTGACGATCTTGGCGGTGGCGGAGGCGGTCACCAGGTCGAGGTGGAGCAGCGCGGTGAGGGCTAGCACGAGGAAGGTACCCGTGCCAGGTCCGATCAGCCCGTCGTAGAAGCCGATGCCCAGGCCCGCGAGCCCGATCGCGGCGAGGACGCGACGCGGGGAGACCGGGGCGGTCGAGGGCGCCGTACCGAAGGCGGGCTTGAGGATGACGAAGGTGCCGACGCCGACGAGGACCACCATGACGACCGGCTTCAGGACTTCGGTGCTCAGCCCGGCCGCGACGAACGCCCCCGCCGTCGAACCGGCGAGCGCCGCGAGCCCGATCCGTACGGCCAGGCGCACATCGACGGGCGCCTTGCGCGCGTACGTCACCGCCGCGCCCGTCGTACCGACGATGGCCACCGCCTTGTTCGTCCCGAGCGCGTACGCCGCCGGGGTGCCACTGGGCAGCCCGAGCAGCAGCGCGGGGAGCAGAAGCAGCCCGCCGCCGCCCACGACCGCGTCGATCCAGCCGGCCGCCAGGGAGGCGAGGCACAGGACGGCGACCATGGTCAGCGATATGTCGGGCATGATCGCGACCCTATGGACGGGATAGATGCGCCGTCCATGAATCCTGGTGAAGCTTGAGCGTCTTCTGAGGTACGACCCGGTTCTCTCCGCGTCCGCCCATGACCTTCTGCGCCTTGTCCGTGCACGTATGTCTGTGCCTGTCTGCAACGCTCTGCGTCATTCCGCGCGGCTTCAGTTCACCGTGTCCAGGTAGCGCAGGACCGCCAGTACCCGTCGGTGTCCGGTGTCGGAGGGGGGCAGGTCGAGCTTGGTGAAGATGTTGGCGATGTGCTTCTCGACGGCCCGTTCGGAGACGGTGAAGGCCGCGGCGATCGCGTGGTTCGTGCGGCCCTCTGCCATCAGGGCGAGGACCTCGCGCTCGCGGGGCGTGAGCGTGTCGAGCGCGGTGGCGCGGCGGCTCGCGCCGAAGAGCTGGGCGACGACCTCGGGGTCGAGGGCCGTGCCACCTCCGGCGACCCGCTCCATGGCGTCCACGAACTCGCCGATGTCGACGACGCGTTCCTTGAGGAGGTAGCCGAATCCGGCCGGTTCACCGAGGAGTTCGGTCGCGTACGTCGTCTCCACGTACTGCGAGAAGATCAGCACCCCGGTGCCGGGGTGGTCCTTGCGCAGTCGTACGGCCGCCCTGACCCCCTCGTCCGTCTGGGTCGGCGGCAGCCGGATGTCGACGACGGCGACGTCCGGGCGGTGCTCGGCCACGGCGGCCAGCAGCGCGTCGGCGTCCCCCACGGCGGCCGCGACCTCCACGTCGCGCAGCTGGAGGAGCTGGACCAGCCCGTCCCGCAGCAGTGCGGAGTCCTCGGCGATGACGACGCGCATGCGACCCATGTGACCCTCGTGATCAGTACGGCAGTTCGACCGTGACCACGGTAGGCCCTCCCGGCGGGCTGTCGCAGGTGAGCGTGCCGTCGACGGTCCGGGCCCGGGTGAGCAGCCCGGTCAGGCCCGAGCCCGCGCCGATCACCGCTCCCCCGCGTCCGTCGTCGCGCACGCTCAGCCGCAGCAGCCCGTCCCGCGCGGTCACCGTCACGGTGGCGCCGGTCGCCCCACTGTGCTTGGTCGCGTTGGCGAGGAGCTCGGCGGCGCAGAAGTACGCGATCGACTCGACCGCCGGGCTCGGGCGGGACGCGATGTCGGTGGTGACCTCGACGGGCAGGGCGCTGTCGGCGGCGAGCGTGGCCAGGGCGGTGTCCAGGCCCTGGTCCAATACGGGCGGGTGGATGCCCTTGACGAGGTGGCGCAGGTCGGCGATGGCCTGAGTGGCGTTGCCCCGCGCGGTGTCGACGACGGCGAGCAACTGTTCCGGGGAAGCCCCCGTGCCGATCAGCTCGCGGATCATCGTGAGGTGCATCGCGAGGCCGACCAGCCGGGCCTGCGTGCCGTCGTGCAGGTCGCGTTCGATGCGCCGCAGGGTCGCCGCCGCGTCGTCCACGGCCTGGGCACGGGTCTCCTCCAAGGCCCGGATGCGGCGCTCGGCGGCATCGGGGCCGAGCAGCACCGTGAGCAGCGCGCGGTGCGGACCCAGTCCGTACCGCAGCAGCCGGCGGGCGGTGGCGAGAAGCAACAGCCCGAGGGCCACAGGGATCAACCACCGTGGCCAGGAGTCGACTTGGAAGCCGAAGAACTCCAGTGAGACGCGGCGCTCCGTGCCGTCGCTCGCCCGCTCGGTGTTGTAGTTCCAGTGCTTGAGGAGGGGGTGGAGGGTGAGCAGGACGCCGTACACGTAGCCGATGACGATGGCGGCGTACCCGAAGACGGCGGTGAAAGGCGTCGCCAACGCGCAGGCGACGGCACGCCAGCCGCTCCGGTCGCCGAGCAGAGCGCGTCGCCAGCCCAGGATCCCGGCGCCCTCGCGGCGCGTCGGGTGCTCGATCTCCAGCCCCAGCAGGTGCCGGGCCAGCGCGCGCTGGAGCCTGCCCAGGGCGAGCGCTCCCCGTACGGTGACGGCGATCAGCCACAGTCCCAGCGTGGTCACGGACAGCACGCCGCCGACCAGCAGCCCCACGAGGGTGAGAACGAACCCGACCAGGGCGAGCGGGAAGGCGATCAGCCCGTAGAGAAGGGCCGCGAGGGCCTGCCGCCCGAAGGGGAAGCGCAGCGTGGCGCGGAGGCGGTTCATGGGATCAACCTAAGAGAGGAGCGCCGCCGCGAGGCGAAGCTGTACGGACGCCATGACCCGGCCGAGCCATGGCATGAGCAGCAGGAATCCGAGCCCGCCGACGATCGCGTGGAAGGTCCAGGCCCCGGCGAAGGTGGGCCCGCCCCAGGCGTCCGCGTAGTCGGATCCGGCGGCGCGCAGGGGCCAGCCCAGGTTCATCGGCACCAGGGACCAGCCGTAGACCGTGACCGCCAGTACGACGAGGTCGAGGGGTGCTGCGAGGACCGCGTGGGCCAGACCGCGCGCGGACCCGAGCGGCTCCCTGCCAGGGACACCCTGGGCGCCCGGGACGCCCAGGAAATTGCGTACGAGCGCTCGCTGCCAGCGCGCGGTCGGAGCGCCCACCAGCGCCAGTGGGACGCAGATCACCCCCACCGGGAACGCCAGCAGCGCGTATGCGACCCGGCGCCAGGCCTGTGCCGTGAACGGTTCCCGGACGACCCGCCAGACGCGTACGGCGGAGTCGTCGCGGACGGGCGGTGGCTGAAGTTTCCGGGCGATGGCCATGATGTGTCCCCCTGGGCGTGAGCTGGTGGAACCCGACGCCTCAAGGCTTCCGTGCCGGGCCGCCGTGATCGATCGTGCCTGCACGGAAACCGCAGGTTCGGTTAACCCCACCTCACACCCGTCTCCGGGCGGGTGCGCCGAACCCTCACATCCGGGCCCCGCCCCCGCTGAGGGCAGCGTTCCTCCCGGGAAACAGTCGTGATGCGGCCGGGTAACACCCGCACCGCACGGTGTGGTCATGACCTCGAATACGCGTGTGGTGGTGATCGGCGCCGGGCTCGCGGGCGCCCGGCTCGCCCGGCGGCTCGAAGAGCTCGGCGCGTCCGGCGGCACGGCGGGCGCCCCCGCCCTGTCCGTCGAGCTCGTCGGCGAGGAGGAGCACCGCCCCTACAACCGCGTCCTGCTCGCCGAGGTCCTGGCCGGCCGGTACGCGCCGGAGGTGATCGCCCTCCCGGTGCCGGGCGGACTGACCCGCGGCCGGGTCACCGGAATCGACCGCGACGCGCGCACGCTGAACTGCGCGGACGGCTCGGTGATCGCATACGACACGCTGGTCCTCGCGACCGGCTCGAACCCCGTGCTCCCGCCGCTGCGCGGCCTGTTCGGCCACGGCGGGCACGAACTCCCGGAAGGCGTCCACGCGTTTCGCACCATGGACGACTGCCTGGGGCTGTCGAAGGCGGTACGGCCCGGCGCCCGCGCCGTCGTGATCGGCGGTGGTCTCCTCGGCGTCTCCGCGGCCCGCGCGCTCGCCGTGCGCGGCGCCCAGGTGGTGCTGGCCCAGCAGGCGGAGCGGCTCATGGAGCGCCAGCTCGACCCGTCCGCGTCCCGTCTGGTCCACCGGCACCTCACGGACCTGGGTGTCGAGGTACACACCGAGTGCCGGGTGCGCGACGTGCGCTGTGTCGGCGGCGCGGTCCGCTCGGTCGAGATGGCCGACGGGTACGCCCTCGACGCCGACCTCGTCGTCCTGGCCTGCGGCGTCCACCCGCGGGTGGGCCTCGCCCAGGACGCGGGACTCGCCGTCCACAAGGGCATCCTCGTCGACGACGAACTGCGCACGTCCGACCCGCACATCCGGGCGATCGGCGACTGCGCCCAGCACAAGGGCACCCTCTACGGCTTGGCCACACCGGCGCTCGAGCAGGCGGACACGCTCGCCGAGCTGATCGCCGGAGACGCGAACGCCCGCTATACCGGGACCCGCTCCCTGACCCGCCTCACCCTCACGGGCGGCGACGCCCCCTTCGACCTCGCCGCGTTCGGCGAGCCCGAACCCCGCCCGGGCGACGACGTCGTCCAGCTCACCGACGCCACCCGCGGCACCTACCGCAAGGTCGTCGTCCGCGACGACCGCGTGGTCGGCGGCGTGCTCGTCGGCGAACTCGGCACCGTCGGCGCGCTCGCCCGCGCCTGGGAGGGAGCAGAGCCGCTCCCCTCGGACGGCGCACCCCTGCTCCACCTGCTCACCAACGATGGAGGCTCCTGAATGTCCACGGACGCGACGAAGGCGGCGAACGCCACCGACGGGACCGCACACACGATCGTGCTCGTCGGACACGGGATGGTCGGCCAGCGCTTCCTCGAAGCGCTGGCCGAGCGCGGACTGACCGCCACGCACCGCGTGGTCGTGCTGTGCGAGGAGCCCCGCCCGGCGTACGACCGGGTCCAGCTCACCTCGTACTTCTCGGGCCGCACACCGGACGAACTCTCGCTCACCGACGCGGAGTTCATCAAGGATCACGGCATCGAGCTGCACCTCGGCGACCCGGCCGCGTCGATCGACCGCGCGGCACGGACCGTAACGGCCCGCTCGGGCCTGGTGGTCTCGTACGACACCCTCGTCCTCGCCACCGGCTCGTACCCCTTCGTCCCGCCGGTCCCCGGCAAGGACGCCGAGGGCTGTTTCGTCTACCGCACGATCGAGGACCTCCTCGCGATCGAGGAGTACGCGAAGGCGCGGGCCACGACGGGTGCGGTGGTCGGCGGCGGCCTGCTCGGACTCGAGGCGGCGGGCGCGCTCAAGGGACTCGGACTGACCACGCACATCGTGGAGTTCGCACCGCGCCTGATGCCGGTGCAGGTCGACGAGGGCGGTGGCGCCGCGCTGCTGCGCACCATCGAGGACATGGGCCTGACGGTCCACACGGGCACGGGCACGCAGGAGGTCGTCGCCGGCGACGACGGCGCCGTGACCGGCATGAAGCTGTCCGACGGATCCGAACTTCCCACGGATCTGGTGGTGTTCTCGGCGGGTGTACGCCCCCGGGACCAGCTCGCCCGCGAGACCGGACTCGACGTCGGCGAGCGTGGCGGCATCACGGTCGACGAGCAGTGCCGCACCTCGGACCCGTACGTGTTCGCGATCGGCGAGTGCGCACTGGCGTCGGACGGCCGGGTGTACGGCCTGGTCGCGCCGGGCTACGAGATGGCCGAGACGGCCGCCGCCACGATCGCGGCCGACGAGGCGAGCTTCACCGGCGCCGACCTCTCCACCAAGCTCAAGCTCCTCGGCGTCGACGTCGCGTCCTTCGGCGACGCGCACGGCGCCACCGCGGACTGCCTCGACGTCGTCTACGCCGACTCGCGCTCGGGCACGTACAAGAAGCTCGTCATCGGCCGCGACGGCCGGCTGCTGGGCGGCATCCTGGTCGGCGACGCGGAGGCGTACGGCACCCTGCGCGCCTTCACCGGTTCGGTGCCGCCGATCGCCCCCGAGCAGCTGGTCCTGCCGGAGGGCGCGGGCGCCCCGGTCGCCCTCGGCCCCTCCGCGCTCCCGGACTCCGCCGTCATCTGCTCCTGCCACAACGTCACCAAGGGCACGATTCGCGGCGCGGTCACCGAGCACTCGTGCACGACGGTTCCGGAAGTCAAGAAGTGCACCAAGGCGGGCACGGGCTGCGGCAGCTGCGTCAAGGTCCTCGGCCAGCTGGTCACCGCGGAGCTGGAGGCGAGCGGCGTCGAGGTCGACAAGGGCCTGTGCGGCTGCTTCTCGCAGACCCGCGAGGAGCTGTACGAGATCGTCCTGGCCCTGAGGATCACTTCGTACCGGCAGCTCCTGGACTGCCACGGACGGGAGAACGCGCGCGGCGGCGACGGCTGCGAGACCTGCAAGCCCGCCGTCGCCTCGATCATCGCCTCGCTCGCTCCGACGATCGGCGCGGACGTCTATGTCCTGGGCGGCGAACAGGCCGCGCTCCAGGACACCAACGACCACTTCCTCGCCAATCTGCAGAAGAACGGTTCGTACTCGATCGTGCCGCGCATCCCCGGCGGCGAGATCACCCCCGAGAAGCTCATCGTGATCGGCGAGGTGGCCAGGGACTTCGGCCTCTACACGAAGATCACGGGTGGCCAACGCATCGACATGTTCGGGGCGCGGGTCGAGCAACTTCCGTTGATCTGGGCGAGGTTGGTGGACGCCGGCTTCGAGTCGGGCCACGCGTACGGAAAGGCTCTCCGCACGGTCAAGTCATGCGTGGGCCAGACCTGGTGCCGCTACGGCGTGCAGGACTCGGTGCGCATGGCCATCGACCTGGAGCTGCGCTACCGGGGGCTCCGGTCCCCGCACAAGCTGAAGTCGGCGGTCTCCGGGTGCGCCCGCGAATGTGCCGAGGCCCAGTCCAAGGACTTCGGTGTGATCGCCACTTCGAGCGGCTGGAACCTGTACGTCGGTGGCAATGGCGGCGCGACCCCGCGCCACGCCGACCTGCTGGCCCAGGATCTGTCCGACGCCGAACTGGTCCGCCTCATCGACCGGTTCCTGATGTTCTACATCCGTACGGCCGACCGTCTGGAGCGCACATCGACCTGGCTGGAGCGGATCGAGGGCGGCCTGGACCACGTACGCGATGTGGTGGTCCACGACTCGCTGGGCATCTGCGAGGAGCTGGAGGCGCTGATGTCGGCGCACGTGGCGAACTACCGCGACGAGTGGGCCGAGACCATCAACGACCCCGAGAAGCTGGCCCGGTTCGTGTCCTTCGTGAACGCCCCGGACACCCCCGACCCGGTCGTCGGCTTCGTCCCCGAGCGCGACCAGATCAAGCCCGACCTGCCGCTGCTGACCATCGGCACTCGTCCCCTGGAAGGAAGCGCCCAGCGATGACCCTGGCACCCGAGACGACCGACCTGAAGATTCAACTGCAGCTGGAGGACAGCTGGCTGACGGTGTGTGACCTCTCCCAGCTGAGTCCCGGCCGCGGAGTCGCCGCCCTCCTTCCCGACGGCCGCCAGGTCGCGGTGTTCCTGGACCGCACGGGCCGGACGTACGCCGTCGACAACCGCGACCCGTTCAGCGGCGCGGCGGTGCTCTCCCGCGGCCTGACGGGCACTCACCAGGGCCGCCCGTTCGTCGCCTCCCCACTCCTCAAGCAGCGCTTCGACCTGGAGTCGGGGCAGTGCCTGGACGACGAGACGGTGCGGGTGACGACGTACGAGGTACGCACCTCCTGACCGCCGGGGTGGCCGGACCGGCCCCTGCCCATCGGCCACCCCAGGCTTACTTGACCGATCGTTCCTGAAAGTCCTAGGGTCATGCTCGTGGCCAGGACCAAGGAATTCGATCCTGATGCCGCGCTGCAGGCAGCCCTGGAGCTGTTCTGGCGGCGCGGCTACGAGGCGACGTCCATGGCGGACCTCGTCGAACACCTCGGCGTCGGACGCGCCAGCATCTACGCGACGTTCGGCAACAAGCACGGGCTGTATCTCCAGGCACTGGACCGCTACCAGCAGGCGCGCGACCCCCGGCTGCTGCGCGAACTCTCCCAGCCGGGGCCGGCGTTGCCCGCCGTACGCACCGTGGTACGCCGTTTCGCGACCGAGGCCGCGACCGACGAGCAGCGCCTGAGCGGCTGCTTCGTCACCAACACAGCCTCCGAGCTCGCCCCGCACGACGCGGCCGCAGCCCGCCGGGTCGCACACAGCTGGGACCACATCGAGACCCTGCTGCACTCGGCACTAGTCCGCGCACAGGCGCAGGGGGAACTGCCGGAGGACCGCGATCCACGGGCACTGGCCCGCATGCTGCTGGTCCTGATGCAGGGACTGCGGGTCGTGGGCAAGGCCTCCACGGACCCGACCCGCGTCCAGGACGCGGCGGAGCAGGCACTGCTGCTGCTCGACTGATCCACTGCCCTCACCCCGGGGCTTTTCAACATGCCCCCATACTGAACCGATCGGTCAAGAAAAGAGACCTCATGGCTATGCGCTTCCCCGACCGGACGGCCCTCGTCACCGGCGCCGGCTCCGGCATCGGCCGCGCCACGGCCCTCGCACTCGCCGCCGAGGGCGCCCACGTCGTCGTCGCCGGGCGCACCGCCGCCCCGCTCGACGAAACCGTCGCGCGGATCGAGGAACGGGGCGGCAAGGCCCTGGCCGTGACAGCGGACGTGTCGCGCGCCGCCGACTGGCAGACCCTGGTCGCGGCGACCGTGGACCGCTTCGGCTCCCTGGACGTGGCGGTGAACAACGCGGGCGTCTTCCGCGGCGGGCAGCCCCTCGCCGACCTCGCGGAAGCGGACTGGCACGCACAGCTCGACACCAATCTCACGGGCGTGTTCCTCGCCCTCCAGACCGAGATCAAGCAGATGCGCACCCAGCCGTCAGGCGGCGCGATCGTCACCATCGCCTCCACCATCGGCCTGCACACCCGCCGCCCGGGCGTCGCCGCCTACGCCGCCTCCAAGGCCGCCGTCGCCGCGCTGACCCGCGCCGCCGCCCTGGACCACATCGCCGACGGCGTCCGTATCAACGTGGTCAGCCCCGGCGCCTCCGCCACCGCCATGTCGCTGCGCCCCGGAGAGACGGAGGCCGAGCGCGTGGACCGCGTGAAGCACGAACTGCCGCTCGGCCGGGTGTCCGCGACGCAGGAGGTGGCCGCGGCCGTCCTCTACCTGGCGTCCGACGACGCGGCGTCGGTGGTCGGCACGGATCTGGTGATCGACAGCGGCGGTTCCCTCTGACTCGAACACGGAGGCACACGGTTCGTTGCTCGACGGCTGCCCGGACGGCTGCGCGGCCCCGGTGCGGCGGAGGCCGTACAGGGCCCCGGAAGGTGGCCGCGGTACTCCTACGATCCGCTCTCCTGGGAGCACCATTGCCTGCTCGCACGACCGGGCAGCCCGCACGGTGGTCGGCATGACGCATTCCTCCACCGACCTCTCCACCGCTCGCTCCACCCCGAGCACCCACCGGGCCGACATCGGCGACCGCCCCCTGACCGGCCGTAGCGCGGTCGTCACCGGTGCCTCCAGCGGGATCGGCGCGGTCACGGCCCGGCGCTTGGTCGCTGACGGCGCCTCCGTCGCCGTACTGGGCCGCCGCGAGGACCGCCTGAAGGAACCGGCCTATGGGCTCCGCTCGCTGGGGACTGTCCTGCCGATCGCCGTCGACGCCAGCGACCCGGAGGCCCTCAGCACCGCCGTCCTCCCCGGGCCGTCACACCTTGAGCGCGTCGTACGTGACTCCGGTCAGCCGCTCCGATGCGACCCAAAGCCGTTCCGCCGCCGTGTCGTTGACCGTCCAGCCGGCACGCCAGGACTTCCCGGGCGAGCCGCGCCACATCGCGAACGACGGTCCGATGAACGCGTCGGGCCGCACGTCGGGTGCGGTGGCCGCGTACAGCGAGGGCAGCGCCCCGGCCTCGGCGCTCTGCGCGAAGACCCGGTTGCCGATCTCCATGAACCGCTCGGCGCCCTTGCGGCCCTCCAGCTTCGGCCCGGCGGTCTGCAGGTTGGTGGAGGCGTACCCGGGGTGCGCGGCGGCCGCGACGACGTCGGAGCCGATGTCGGCGAGCCGCCGCGCCAACTCATGGGTGAAGAGGAGGTTGGCGGTCTTGGACCGCGCGTAAGCGATCCACTTTCTGTACGGCCCGCGCTCGCTGTTGAGGTCCTCGATGTCGATGTTGGCCAGCGCGTGCACCATGCTGGAGACGGTCACGACCCGGGCACCCGGAGTCCCCAGCAGCGCGGGCAGCAACAGGCCGGTGAGTGCGAAGTGCCCGAGATGGTTGACGCCGAACTGGGTCTCGAACCCGTCGGCGGTGCGGCCGGGGGGCAGAGCCATCACACCGGCGTTGTTGACGAGGAGATCGAGGCGGTCGCACGCCCGCTCGTACCCGGCCGCGAACTCCCGTACCGAGTCCAGATCCCCGAGGTCCAACCGCTGGAACTCCACGTCGGCGCCCGGCACTTCGGCGGCAATGCGCTCCCCGGCCTCAGTCCCTCGCGTCTCGCTGCGGCAGGCGAGGACGACCCGTGCGCCCCTGCGGGCGAGTTCGCGTGCCGTGATGTAGCCGAGGCCGCTGTTGGCGCCCGTCACCACGGCGGTGCGACCACCGCGGTCGGGAATGTCACTCGCGTTCCAGCCGGCCATGGCGGGCTCCCTCTGCCTGTGCGTGTGGTCTCAGCGTACGAGGAGCTGTCACGGTCCGTACGCGTCGGGCGGAGCGGACGGACGTGTGGCGCCTCGCACCCCGCCTTCCAGCACACCGCCTTCCAGCACACCGCCTTCCAGCACACCGCCTTCCAGCGCCTCGCCATCCGGCACACCGCCTTCCAGCGCCTCGCCATCCGGCACACCGCCTTCCAGCGCCTCGCCATCCGGCACACCGCCTTCCAGCACCCCGTCGGACAGCCGACTCCCCAGTACCGGAACCTCCGCCGTCCCTGGCCGTGCTGGGCCTGTCCTGCTCACCGTGGGCGCGGCAGGCCTGTGCCTCACCCGCGCACGCCGACGCGACCAGGCGGCGCCGACGGCACCGGCACCGGCACCGGCACCGGCACCAACCCGAGAGAGCGGCACCCCCCGCACAGGGGTACCGCCCTCTCGTGGTGCGCCGGGACCGCTGGCTGTCGGTGAGGGTCAGGACGACCGACAGCGGTTCCGGGGGTCTCAGGGGATCAGCGGTGGTCGCTGCCCTTCGACGTCGACGCCGCGCGACCCGCCTCCAGGCGTGCCACCGGGATCCGGAACGGCGAGCAGGAGACGTAGTCGAGACCCACCTCGTGGAAGAAGTGGACCGACTCGGGGTCACCCCCGTGCTCGCCGCAGACGCCGAGCTTCAGGTCGGGGCGCGTCTCGCGGCCGGCCTTCGCCGCGGACTTCACCAGCGAACCGACGCCGTCCCTGTCGATCGTCTCGAAGGGGGAGACACCGAAGATGCCCTTCTCCAGGTACGCCGTGAAGAAGGAGGCCTCCACGTCGTCCCGGCTGAAGCCCCACACCGTCTGGGTGAGGTCGTTCGTGCCGAAGCTGAAGAACTCCGCCGCCTCCGCGATCTGGCCTGCCGTCAGGGCGGCGCGCGGCAGCTCGATCATCGTGCCGATCGCCAGCTTCAGCTCCGTACCCGTCGCCGCCTGCACCTCCGCGATGACCTGGTCGGCCTCCTCGCGGACGATCTCCAGCTCCTGGACGGTGCCGACGAGCGGAATCATGATCTCCGCCCGCGGGTCGCCCTTCGCGTTCTTGCGCTCGGCCGCGGCCTCCGCGATCGCCCGTACCTGCATGGTGAAGAGACCGGGGATGACCAGGCCCAGACGCACGCCCCGCAGGCCCAGCATCGGGTTCTGCTCGTGCAGCCGGTGCACCGCCTGGAGCAGGCGCAGGTCGTTCTCGTTGGAGTCCTTGCGGGACTCCGCGAGGGCCACACGGACCGACAGCTCGGTGATGTCCGGCAGGAACTCGTGCAGCGGCGGGTCCAGGAGACGGATCGTCACCGGGAGGCCGTCCATCGCCTCGAAGAGCTCGACGAAGTCCTGCTTCTGGAGCGGCAGCAGACCCTTCAGCGACTCCTCGCGCTCGGCGTCCGTGTCCGCCAGGATCAGGCGCTCGACCAGCTCGCGCCGGTCACCGAGGAACATGTGCTCGGTACGGCACAGGCCGATGCCCTGGGCGCCGAAGCGTCGGGCCCGCAGGGCGTCTTCCGCGTTGTCGGCGTTGGCGCGGACCCGCAGGCGGCGCACCCGGTCCGCGTAGGCCATGATCCGGTGCACCGCGGCGACCAGCTCATCGGCGTCGTCGGCGCCCGCGTGCATCCGGCCCTCGAAGTACTCGACGACCGGCGACGGGACGACCGGGACCTCGCCCAGGTACACCTTGCCCGTCGAACCGTCGATCGAGAGGACGTCGCCCTCCTCCACGACGACCCCGCCGGGGGCGGTCAGCCGGCGGCGCTTGGTGTCGACCTCGAGCTCCTCCGCACCGCACACACAGGTCTTGCCCATGCCGCGCGCGACGACGGCGGCGTGGGACGTCTTGCCGCCGCGCGAGGTCAGGATGCCCTCGGCCGCGATCATGCCGTCGAGGTCGTCCGGATTCGTCTCGCGGCGGATCAGGATGACCTTCTCGCCCGAACGCGACCACTTGATCGCCGTGTACGAGTCGAAGACGGCCTTGCCGACCGCCGCACCCGGCGACGCCGCGATACCCCGGCCGATCTGCTCGACCTTCGCCTGGTCGTCGAAGCGCGGGAACATCAGCTGGGCGAGCTGCGCGCCCGTCACGCGCTGGAGCGCCTCCGCCTCGTCGATCAGGCCCTGGTCCACCAGCTGCGTGGCGATGCGGAAGGCCGCACCCGCCGTGCGCTTGCCGACGCGGGTCTGCAGCATCCACAGCTGGCCGCGCTCGATGGTGAACTCGATGTCGCAGAGATCCTTGTAGTGGTTCTCCAGGGTCTCCATGATCTGCATCAGCTGGTCGTACGACTTCTTGTCGATCTGCTCCAGCTCCGCGAGCGGGACCGTGTTGCGGATGCCCGCCACCACGTCCTCGCCCTGCGCGTTCTGCAGGTAGTCGCCGTACACGCCCTGGTGGCCGGAGGCCGGGTCGCGGGTGAAGGCGACGCCCGTGCCCGAGTCGGGGCCCAGGTTGCCGAAGACCATCGAGCAGACGTTGACGGCCGTGCCGAGGTCGTGCGGGATGCGCTCCTGGCGGCGGTACAGCTTCGCGCGGTCGCCGTTCCACGAGTCGAAGACCGCCTTGATGGCGAGGTCCATCTGCTCGCGCGGGTCCTGCGGGAAGTCGCGACCGGCCTCGGTCTTGACGATCTTCTTGAACTTGGTGACCAGCTTCTTCAGGTCGGCCGCTTCGAGGTCCGTGTCGACCGTGACCTTCTTGGCGTTCTTGGCCGCCTCCAGGGCGTCCTCGAAGAGCTCGCCGTCGACGCCGAGGACGGTCTTGCCGAACATCTGGATGAGGCGGCGGTACGAGTCCCACGCGAAGCGCTCGTCGCCGGCCTGCTTGACCAGACCCAGGACGGACTTGTCGGAGAGGCCGATGTTCAGGACGGTGTCCATCATGCCCGGCATGGAGAACTTCGCACCGGAACGGACGGATACGAGCAGAGGATTGTCGGCCTGGCCGAGCTTCTTGCCCATCTTTGTTTCGAGGGCTTCGAGGTGTGCACTCACCTCGTCACGCAGTGCCGCCGGCTCCTCGCCACTGTCGAGGTACGTCTTGCACGCCTCGGTGGTGATGGTGAAGCCGGGAGGGACCGGAAGACCCAGGTTGGTCATCTCGGCAAGGTTCGCACCCTTGCCGCCAAGGAGGTCCTTGAGGTCCTTGTTGCCCTCGGTGAAGTCATAAACGAACTTCACGCCCTCGACGCCGCTCTCAGCTACGTGGGGATCTTTGTTTTCCGACACGAGTCTCGACTCCTCGACGTCGCGGTGGCTGCCCTGACGACGGGGAACATACCCAGATCGAAGGCGCCTGGGTACGTCCACTTGCGCGTCATGCGCCTGTAACCACTCGTCCGCCAGCAGATCGAAAGTCAAAGCTTGGCAAGTCATCGAGGCGCGATGTTTTCACTTCTTGAACGAATCAACGCTCGTAGACCATTGTAGTCGCTCAGGTGAGCGACGTCTGGCACGTCTGAGTTTAATCGATGAACGATCAAGCGGTGGCACTGAGTGCCACCCCTTAGGGAAGTGCAGCCGCCCAAGATCCGCTCATCTGAGCGGAACCCTTATCAAGGGTGGCGAGAATCACGCCGCACGAGGCGGCCAAATGTCACCATGCGGACCACGATGCGGACACGACACGGGGATGTCACACGCCTGGTGTGCGCCTGATGTGCCCGAATACTCCTGCGGGCACCCCAGCGTGCCTGGGGCGCGTGGATGCGCGAGGGTGCGCCCTGGCCGTCACACGCCGAGCGCGGCCAGTCGCTCCTCGGCCCGCTCCGGCGCGTACAAGTACTCGACGACCAGCGCCCCGGCCCCGACCAGCCCCGCCCGCTCGCCCAGCTGCGAGGTCACCACATCCAGATGAGCGGTGGAGCGCGGCAGCGCCCGCTGGTACAGCAGCTCGCGCACACCGGTGAGGAAGGGAGTTCCGGCCAAATCCCCGGCGATCATCAGTACACCGGGGTTGAGCAGCGTCACCACGGTGGCCAGTACGTCACCGACCTGCCGCCCCGCCTCCCGCGCGAGCGCCATCGCCCCCGGGTGCCCGGCCGTCAGCAGGTCGCGCACATCCGAGCCGGAGGCGGCCGGAACCCCGGACTCGGCGAGCCGTCGCGCCACCGCGCCACCACTCGCGACGGCGGCCAGACAGCCGTACGAGCCGCACCGGCACAGCGCGTCGGCGCCCACCCTGATGTGCCCGATGTCGCCGGCGCCTCCGTCGATGCCGCGGTAGATGGCGCCGCCCACGACCATGCCGGCGCCTATACCGGTGGAGACCTTGACCAAGGCGAACGCCGAACAGTTCGGGTATCCGATGCGCTGTTCGCCGTACGCCATGAGGTTGGCGTCGTTGTCGACGAGTACAGGGATGTCCGCCCTGGCGCCCGAGCGCTCGGCGAAGGCGCGGCCCAGGCGTCCTCTTATGTCGTAGCCGTCCCAGCCCGGCATGATCGGCGGCTGTACGACGCGGCCGGTGTCGCTGTCGACGGGACCCGGCACCGCGAGGCCGATGCCGCACACCGCGTCCACCGGGCGGCCGGCTTTCTCCAGCAGTTCGGCGAACCAGCGCCCGAGTTCACCGAGGACCGCCTCCGGGCCCTCGTCGATCACCAGGACCCCCGCGTGCTCGGCCAGGATCTCGCCGGTCAGGGTGAGGACGGCCGCCCGGCCGTGCCGGGTGTCGAGGTCGGCGGCGAGGACGACGGCGTGGGCGTCGTCGAACTCGAGGGTGATGGAGGGACGGCCGCCCAGCGGCGAGTCCACCGGACCCCCCGCACCCTCGCGGAGCCAGCCCGCCCGGAAGAGCCGGTCGAGCCGCTGGCCGACCGTGGCCCGCGACAGGCCGGTGGCCTGCTGCAGTGCGCCGCGCGTCGTGGCACGGCCACTGCGCACCAGTTCGAGCAGATCTCCGGCGCTTGCCTGGTTTCCGGCCTTCACGGCTCTCCCTGCCCTTCCCGCCATGCGCACCCCCTTGCGTTCCTCAACTCTGCATTACATATTGAGTTTTGCGTGTTAAATAGACGTAACCCTACGGTACCTACTGCCGAACTGGTCGGCCGAACGTCTTCGGGGAGACCTGAGTGGACAGCACAACCCAGCTCACCGCCCTGTGCACGGGCACCACCACTCCCGTGCACACCTCCGGCACTCCCGTACCCACCTCCGGCCCGCCCTCTTCGCCCGCTCCGGGCGAGATCAGCCGTTCCGGATCACTTGTATACGATCCCGCCGACCTGGCGGGTTCACTGCGCCTCAGGGTCGCCCGGGTCCTGAACGGCAACTGGACGGGAACGTCCACGGTGCCCTCGCGCGGTCTGTATCCGCACCAGTGGTCGTGGGACTCCGCGTTCATCGCGATCGGACTGCGCCATCTGTCCCCGCTGCGGGCACAGACGGAGCTGGAGACCCTGCTCGGTGCGCAGTGGGCCGACGGGCGGATCCCGCACATCGTCTTCAATCCCTCCGTGCCACTGGACGCGTACTTCCCGAGCCCCGACTTCTGGCGCTCCTCCACCGCGGGGCGCGCTGCGGGCGCCCCGCGCACCGTACAGACGTCGGGCATCGTGCAACCACCGGTGCACGCGCTCGCCGTGTGGCTGGTGCACCGTGCCGACCCGGGGCTGTCCCGGGCCCGCAACTTCCTCCCTCGGATGTATCCCCGCCTGGCGGCCTGGCACCGCTATCTCCTGCACCGCCGGGACCTGGGCGGCGGGGGTCTCGCCTCCGTGGTCCACCCCTGGGAACAGGGCATGGACAACAGCCCCTGCTGGGACGCCCCGCTGAGCCGGATCACCCCGGCCCCGGCCCGCTCCTTCCGCCGCGCCGACCTCGACCACGGGACCCCCGAGGACCGTCCGACCGACCTCGACTACGGACGGTACGTACGCCTCGCCACCGACTACCGGGACCGCGGGTACGCGGACGGGGGCGGCGAGTTCGCGGTCGAGGATCCGGCGTTCAACGCCCTGCTGATCGCGTCGGAACACGCGCTGGCGCGCATCGCGCAGGAGCTGGGCGCGGCGGGGACGGCCCGGCACGCCCGGGCCGAGCGTCTGACGGCGGTGCTCGTGGAGCGACTGTGGGATCCAGCGGCGGGGATGTTCTTCTGCCGGGATGTGTATGGCGGGGACGAGGGCGAGAGCAGTGCTCTCGGTGTGGAGCGGGGGTCACGGAGCGGCGCTCTCGATTCGGGGCAGGGGTCACGGGGCAGCACTACCGGTCCGGAGAACAGTGCTCTCGGCTCGGAGAAGCGATCGCGGAGCGGTGCTCACGTTCCGGAGCGGCGCTCGCGGAGCGGCGCTCTTGATTCGGAGCGGCGCTCACAGAGCACTGCTCACGCTTCTCAGCAGCGCTTCCAGAGCAGCGGTCACGCTTCGGAGCGGCGCTCTCCGAGTGGTGTCCTGATCCCCGAGCGCAGTGTCGCCGGGCTGCTCCCCCTCATCCTCCCCGCGCTGCCCCGCGACATCGCCGCCACCCTCGTACGCACCACGAGCGGCCCGCACTTCGGGCTCGGCGGAGCGACGCGGCTCGTGCCGAGTTACGACCTGACCGGGCACGCGTTCGATCCGCACCGGTACTGGCGCGGGCCGGCCTGGTTCAACACCAACTGGCTGCTGGAGCGGGGGCTGCGGCTGCACGGGGAGCACGCGCGGGCGGACGGGCTGCGAGCCGCGCTGCTCGACACGGCCGGGGAGTCCGGGTTCGCGGAGTACGTGGACCCGTACACCGGCGAGGCCTGCGGAGCACTCGGCTTCAGCTGGACGGCCGCGCTGACGCTGGACCTGCTGCACGAGCCCTCAGGGGCGGACCAGGTCGTGTCCCACCCGGGGCACGACGCGTTCGACAAGGCACACAGCGAGCACAGCACCACACGACACAGCGCATTCGAGACGGGCGCCAAGGGAGGGGACCGGGGATGACGGACCGGCATCATCTGCTCGTGCACGGTGGGACGTTCGCCGCCGTGGGCGACGGCGGGGACATCAGCGGCGTGCGGGGCGGCAGCTCCCCGGACGGGTTATTCGTACAGGACGCCCGGCACCTCAGCCGTTGGCAGCTGACCGTCGACGGCGCGGTGCCCGAGGCGCTCACGCCGGTCGCGGACGGCGACACGGCACGCTGTGTACTGGTGCCGCGCGGCGGTCGCACCGAGCCGCCCGCGTACACGCTCTTCCGTGAACAGGCCGTCGCCGACAGCGCGTTCGTGGAGGCCCTGCGCGTCACCAGCAACCGTCCGACGCCCACGACGGTCCGTATCGCGGTCACCGCGGACGCCGACTTCACGGACCAGTTCGAGCTGCGCTCCGACTACCGTACGTACGCCAAGACGGGCGTGGTCCGCCAGCGCCAAGTGCTGGACGACGGCGTGGAGTTCAGCTACCGGCGCGGTGAATGGCGGTCCCGTACGACCGTCACCTCCGAGCCCGCCCCGGACGGCGTCGAGGAGACGGGCACGGGCGCGCGTCGCCTCGTATGGACCCTGGATCTCGAACCGCACGGTTCGGCGGAGCTGTCGCTACGGGTCGCGGCGCGTCCGCACGGTGCCGCGCACCATCCGCGCGTACCGCTCTCCCCTGCCGCCGCCAACGAGCAACTCCTGGCTCTGGAGGGCGAGTTCGCTGAGGGCGTGCCCTTCCCGACCGGCTGGCCGGAGCTGGCCGCGGCCTGCGCGCGCGGCCTGTCCGACCTGGCGGTGCTGCAGGTACCGGCGACGGGGCCGGACGGTGAGGAGCTGCGTGTCCCGGCGGCCGGAGTCCCCTGGTTCCTCACCCTGCTGGGCCGTGACGCTCTGCTCACCTCGCTCTTCGCGCTGCCCTACCGCCCCCAGCTCGCGGCCGCCACGCTGCCCGCGCTGGCCGCGACCCAGGCGACGGAGACGGGGGCCGGGGCGGTGGCCCAGCCCGGCAAGATCGTGCACGAGGTGCGGCACGGTGAGCTGGCGCACTTCGGACAGGTTCCGTACGGGCGTTACTACGGTTCGGTGGATGCGACGCCGCTGTTCCTGGTGCTGCTCGGCGCCTACACCGAGCAGACCGGTGATCCGTCTCTGGCCCGGCGCCTGGAGGCCAACGCCCGCGCGGCGATCGGCTGGATGCTGGACCACGGCGGGCTGACCTCCCGCGGCTATCTCGTCTACCGCGCGGACGGCGGCGGTCTCGCCAACCAGAACTGGAAGGACTCCCCGGGCGCCATCTGTTCGGCCGACGGCAGCCGTCCCAGCGGCCCGGTGATGGCAGCGGGCGCGCAGGGGTACGCGTACGACGCCCTGCGCCGCACCGCGCACCTGGCTCGCACGGTCTGGGACGACGAGGTGTACGCGGCCCTGCTCGAACAGGCCGCCAGTGACCTCCGCGACCGCTTCCAGCGGGACTTCTGGATGGCCGAACACGCCTTCCCGGCGCTGGCGTTGGACGGCGACGGCCACCACGTGGACGCGCTCGCGTCGGACGCGGGCCATCTCCTGTGGTCCGGCCTCCTGGACAAGGAGTACGGCGAACTGGTCGGCCGCCGACTGCTGGAGCCGGACTTCTTCTCCGGCTGGGGCGTGCGCACGCTGGCCGCCGACCAGCCGGCCTACCACCCGCTCTCGTACCACCGCGGCTCGGTCTGGCCGCACGACAACGCGCTGATCACGCTGGGGTTGGCGCGGTACGGCCTGCACGACGAGGCCCGCACGGTCGCCCACGCCCTCGTCGACGCGGCCACCGCCGCCGGCCACCGTCTCCCCGAGGTCCTCGCGGGCTACGGCCGCGACACCCACGGCGAGCCGGTGCCCTACCCGCACGCGTGCGTCCGCGAGTCCCGCTCGGCAGCGGCCCCGCTGGCACTGCTCACCGCCGTAGGGGGCGCCTGACCACCCTGGGGTCGCCCCCAGTCGGCAAACTCCCCTCGCCTCTGGTCACCCCGAGCCCGGCACCCCGAGCAGGTGCCGGGCTCGGGGCGGGTACGCTCATCGGCGCTCACCGGGTGCCGCTGCGCCCACCCGTGCCGCCCCAGCGGCACGATTGCCCGCAGTGGGGGGGACGGCCGAATCACCGGCAGCTACCCACGCACGCCCCGCAGCCACCACGCATGACCGCGGCCACCCACGCACGACCGGCAGCCGCCCACGCACGGAAGGGGCCGTGCCGGTACATCACCGCCCGTCGCTCACAGCTCCGCACAGCCAAGTCGAACCGTCTGCACCCCCGAGCAGTACGCACGCCACACGACGGGCGGATGTACCGGTACGGCCCCGACCCCCCACCGGACCGCAGTGCGAAACGGCGCTCAGCCCCGAAGCCACGCTCAGCCCCAAAGCGGCGCTCAGCCCCGAAGCCACGCTCAGCCCCAAAGCGGCGCTCAGCCCCCGAAGCCACGCTCAGCCCCAAAGCGGCGCTCAGCCCCCGAAGCGCAGCGCAGCCCCCGAAGAGCCACGCTCAGCCCCCGGACGTGTCCAGCTCCGCGTCCTCGCCGATCCCCGCACAGTCGTACGGGTCCTTCAGCCAACCGTCCGGCAGCACCACCCGGTTGTTGCCGGACGTACGACCGCGGGGCCCGTCCGCACCGAGGGGCCAGGGCTGGTCGAGCTCCAACTCGGCAAGGCCCCCGGAGAGTTCGGCGAGCGACGAGGTGATCGCGAGGCGCTTGCGCATTTCGGAGCCGACCGCGAAGCCCTTCAGGTACCAGGCGACGTGCTTACGGAAGTCGATGACACCGCGCGCCTCGTCGCCGATCCACTCGCCGAGCAGGGTGGCGTGCCGCACCATGACGGTCGCGACCTCGCGCAGCGTCGGGCGGGCGTAGGCATCCGTGCGGCCCTCGAAGGCGGCCACCAGGTCACCGAACAGCCAGGGCCGGCCGAGGCAGCCACGCCCGACGACAACCCCGTCGCACCCGGTCTCCCGCACCATCCGCACCGCGTCCTCAGCGGACCAGATGTCGCCGTTGCCGAGCACCGGGATCTCCGGCACATGCTCCTTGAGGCGCGCGATGGCGTCCCAGTCCGCCGTACCGCCGTAGTGCTGGGCGGCGGTGCGTCCGTGCAGCGCGATCGCCGTCACGCCCTCCTCGACCGCGATCCGACCGGCGTCGAGGAAGGTGATGTGGTCGTCGTCGATGCCCTTGCGCATCTTCATCGTGACGGGCAGGTCTCCGGCGCCGCTGACGGCCTCGCGGAGGATCGCCCGCAGCAGGTTCCGCTTGTACGGGAGGGCGGAGCCGCCGCCCTTGCGGGTCACCTTCGGGACCGGGCAGCCGAAGTTCAGGTCGATGTGGTCGGCCAGGCCCTCCTCCGCGATCATGCGGACGGCCTTGCCGACGGTCGCCGGGTCCACGCCGTACAGCTGGATCGAGCGCGGCTTCTCGCTCGCGTCGAAGTGGATCAGCTGCATGGTCTTCTCGTTGCGCTCGACGAGCGCCCGCGTGGTGATCATCTCGCTGACGAACAGGCCCTTGCCGCCGCTGAACTCGCGGCACAGCGTGCGGAACGGCGCGTTCGTGATCCCGGCCATGGGTGCGAGGACGACGGGCGGCTGCACGGTGTGGGGGCCGATCGACAGCGGGGACACGGGAGCGAGGGTCGGCGTGGACATTCCCCCATTGTCGCGTACGGCGACGCGTGCTCGTACGGCCCTGGGGCGGACACCTCCCCCGTATACGAGAGAGAAGATCATGTAGCAGTCATTAGTTAGACGCACTATCGAAAACGGCGTACTCTGATGGAATGCCAGAGCTCAGCCACCGCCACCGGATGCTGGTGCTCGCGATCTGCTGTATGAGCCTGCTGATCGTGAGCCTCGACAACACGGTTCTGAACGTCGCCCTGCCCTCGATGCAGAAGGAACTGCACGCGAGCGTGGCGGGCCTGCAGTGGACCATCGACGCGTACACCCTGGTGCTGGCCTCGCTGCTGATGCTCGCGGGCTCGACCGCCGACCGCATCGGGCGGCGCAAGGTCTTCATGGCGGGCCTGATCATCTTCACGATCGGCTCGGTGCTGTGCTCCCTCGCACCGAACCTCGACTCCCTCATCGCCTTCCGCATGGTGCAGGCGATCGGCGGTTCGATGCTGAACCCGGTGGCGATGTCGATCATCACCAACACCTTCACGGACCCTCGCGAGCGCGCCCGCGCGATCGGCGTGTGGGGCGGCGTGATCGGCATCTCGATGGCCGCCGGGCCGCTGGTCGGCGGCCTGCTCGTGGACTCGGTCGGCTGGCGGTCGATCTTCTGGATCAACCTCCCGGTGGGCCTGGCCGCGCTGCTGCTCACCCTGCGCTACGTGCCCGAGTCCCGGGCGCCCAAGGCCCGCCGCCCCGACCCGGTCGGCCAGCTCCTCGTCATCGCCCTGCTGGGCTCGCTGACGTACGCGATCATCGAGGCGCCCAGCTCCGGCACCCTCAAGACGCTCGCCTTCGGCGCGATCGCCGTCGCCGCGCTGCTCGGCCTTCTGCGGTACGAGCCCCGGCGCTCCGAACCCCTCATCGACCTGCGCTTCTTCCGCTCGGCGCCGTTCAGCGGGGCGACCGTCATCGCCATCAGCGCGTTCGCGGCGCTCAGCGGCTTCCTGTTCCTGTCGACCCTCTATCTGCAGAACGTCCGCGGCCTGGACGCGCTGCACGCGGGCCTGTGGATGCTGCCGATGGCGGCCATGTGCTTCGTGTGCGCTCCCGTGTCGGGCCGGCTGGTCGGCAGCCGGGGCCCGCGCTTCCCACTCCTGGTCGCCGGAGTCGCGATGACCGCGAGCGGCATCCTCTTCGCCGCCTTCGAGGCCGAGACCTCGAACGCCACGCTGGTCCTCGGTTACGTCCTCTTCGGCCTGGGCTTCGGCTTCGTGAACGCCCCCATCACCAACACAGCCGTCTCCGGCATGCCCCGCAGCCAGGCGGGCGTCGCCGCCGCCGTCGCCTCGACCAGCCGCCAGATCGGCGGCACCCTCGGCGTCGCCGTGGTCGGCGCGGTGCTGGCCTCCGGGGTGGCGGCCTCGGCATACAAGGACACGTTCGTGTCGGCCGCCCGCCCCGGCTGGTGGATCATCGCCGGGTGCGGTCTCGCGGTCCTGGTCCTGGGCGCGCTGACCAGCGGACGCTGGGCGCGCGCGACGGCGGAACGGGCCGCCGAGCGGCTGGAGTCGGTGGAGGTACGGGACGCGGCGGGCGTGAGCGCCTGACGGCTGCCGCGGGACCAGGACCGGGGTCCTGGGCCTGAGAAGCTGTTGCCTTTCGAGAGTGACGGTTCTCTTTCCGCTGGTCAGGCATAGCCGGTGGACGACCCGTGAATGGTTTCCATGGCGAGGGAGGCTCGGGGGTATCCGACGTAGCCGGCCAGGAGCGTCATGAGGGCGGTGAGTGCTTCGTTGTCCAGCCCGTGCTTTCGGGCCAGCTGGAGGTGGGTGTCCAGGCGGTCTCCGGAGACGCCTTGGGCGGTCAGGGCGGTGATGATGGCGATGGAGCGATCCCGTGCGGTGAGGGGGACCTCCTGCTCGGGCACGTCGAAGACCTTGGCGTAGGCCGAGATGCCGTGCTCTCGTCTGCTGCGCGTGTCCTGGGCGTCCGCGTTCCCTGAACTCGGTTTGATCTGTGTGCTCATGATGTCGGTGTCCCTGTGTGTTCTGTTCACGCGGCCGACTGGGCATTTGTGTGCGCCGCACCCTGCCACGCAAGGGCAGGACGCGGTCGGGCCGGCGCCCGAGCAGCAGGTGTTCAGGCTTGTTGTGCGGCTGTTTCAGCTCGCGGGGCCGGCGGCGTAGTACGCCTGGGCGGCGAGGCTGATCCATTCAGGCCGCTCCCAGGTGCTCCAGCGGGCGCGGGCGGCCTTGTCGATGGTGGCCGCTGCCTCGTCGGCGGACGCGCCGCTTGCGCGCAGGCGACCGGCTTCGTCGCGGACGTAGGTCAGGTAGTCGCGTACGTCGCGGATCAGCGAGGTGTCCGTGACCTCACCGTGGCCGGGAACGACAACCTCGGCATCGAGGGCGATCAGCCGATCGAGCACGGTGATCCAGCGCGCACCGTCGAGGTCGGCGTCGTAGGGCGGGAAGTAGGGCGCGATCGGGAAGATGCGGGTCTCGAACAGGTCACCGCCGAACAGCACCCGGTCGTCGATGAGCACGGTCTGGTCGGAGGCCGTGTGTGCCGGGCCGACTGTGCGCAGCACCGCTGTGCGGCCACCAAGGTCGATTTCGGCCTGGCCGTCGTAGGTGAGGTCGGGGTCGACGAGCTCGATGCCCTCGAATTCGGCTGCAACGGCAGGGCTCAGGCCCTTGAACATGTCGATGTAGGCGGCGCCCTTGCGGTGCAGCTCATCACGCTGACCACGGTTGTAGACGATCGTGGCGGCGCCCTTGAACGCCTGCGCGCCGAAGCCATGCTCGGGGTGGAAATGCGTGACGGTCAGGTACAGCGGCAGGTCACCGGCCAGGCGCCGGGCCTGTTTCAGGACGTACGCGCCGTTGCGGGGGCCGATGCCGGTATCGATGACCAGCGCGGCCTTCTCGCCCAGGACGATGCCTACGTTCGGCACGAGCTCCACGCGCTGGTCAGGAATCACGAAGACGCCGTCGGAAATCTCGACCGGCTCGCCCTTCACGACCGGCACCGGCGCCCCACTCACGTCAGGGGCACCCTGCGGGTCGACATTTCCGGTGCTCACTGAAGGTTCTGTGGCGCACATGAGCCCCACTCCAATCTAAGCAGCGTTCAGATCGCACTACGAATGTAACAGCAATCTGAGCATTGATAAGATTGGGGGCATGGTGAAACGGCACTACCACCACGGGGAACTGCGGAACGCGCTGCTCGATGCCGCGGAGGCGCTGGTCCGCGAACGCGGCGTCGACGGCTGGTCACTGCGCGAGGCGTCAGCTCGTGTCGGTGTCAGCTCGAGCGCCGTCTACCACCACTTCGCCTCACGCGATGTACTGGTGCGCGCACTCTCCGAGCGGGCGCTCACCCAACTGGGCGAGCGCATGAGCCAGGCCGCCGGCATGGCCACCGAACCAGGGGCGAGTGTCGACCACTTGCAGTGTCTGGTCGCCGTCGGCCGCAGCTACGTCCAGTGGGCACTCGAAGACCCCTCGGTTGCCCGCCTGGCTTTCGGCGCCCGGACCTCCGGTCCTGGCGCCGAAATCTCGCCGCATCCGCACGACGTCCTCGACGCGGAACTCGATCGGCTCGTCGAGGCCGGCGCACTGCCGACTTCCGCCCGCCCGGGAGCCGACTTCGTCGTATGGGCCGCCATCCACGGACTCGCCACCCTGCTCGCCGACGGCCTCGCTCACCTCGACAGTCCAGAGGCCATCGCCCGGGAGACGGAGCGCGTCGTCCGAGCCGTCCTCACCGGCCTGAGACAGGAAACCGCACCGTCCCGGAGTTGGCCGGCCGTGCGCTCCACCTACACCGAGCGCCGCGCCGAACAGGAGAGCGGCGACTCCGCTATCCCGTCGCCGGCGAACGCTCCAGCCGAGCCCGAGGATCTGCCGCAAACCCGCGCGTGACGCACGGGCATGACGATCCCTGGCGGCTACTCGCCATCCGGGGCGCGCAACGGCCGCAGACCAGTGGGCAGATCGGGGAGCCGGAAGGAGCACCGCCCGAGCACATGTTGACGTGGCGCCGGACGACATGCCACAGCCTGGCGATGTCCTCGTCGCGGACATCGAATCCATCCGCGCGGAGCCGAGTGGCACCGGCGCCCATGTAACCGGCATTGAAGAGCACCAGGGCGTTCAGCACAAGCCTGAGCCCTCCAGGACATGGCCTGCGCTGTGCCGCCCATCCGTCAGTTCGTGGCCGGCTGCACCTACCGCACGGCGCTGCCGCCCTTGTGCCGCCGCCGGGTGATCCGCACGCACATGTCAGCATGACGCCCCGTCAGGCCAGACCGCAGCGACAGCCCGCCCACTGTCGAAGCCGGGGTTCCGTGCGCGCCTCGCCCTGGGGTGGCCGGTCGATCCCTGCCGAGCCCGCGGCGGCCGACCGGATGATGCGCCATGAAGTCGAGCGGCTACGGCGAGGGTTCGGGCGGTTGGCGGGGTCGGGGGCCCGCTCTTGGTCGTCACGCGCCGGGACGGGCGGAGTGGAACTGACCCGCCCCGGTGTCCGGTGGAGTCGATCCAGCCGGCTCCTGAGCGATGGGGGCGAAGGCTCTCAAGATTTACGTTGCCAGCCACACATTACCGGGGTAGCTTTTACGTGGTCGGCCACATAATTGGGTCCGACACTCATCCCAGGAGGCATCGTGTCCGCTTCACCCGAGCTCCAGGTCCTTGCCCGCCCGCCCTACGACCCGGAGCTGGGGGCGATGCTCGCCGCGAGCCCGCTGCCGACGACGATCACGGCGGAGTTGATCGGGCCGCTACGTGCCGCCTCGTTCACCGCTCCGATCGAGGAGGTGCTGAGCACCCGGGCGATCGACCGCGAGGATGTCGTCCTACCCGGTCCGGGCGGCGACCTCACCGCCTCCGTCTTCCGCCCTCGCGGCAGGACCGCCCCGGGGCCGGGCATCTACTTCCTGCACGGCGGCGGCATGATCATCGGCGACCGGTTCACCGGCATCGCGAACATCCTTGACTGGGCCGAGGAGTTGGGCGCGGTCGTTGTCTCGCTCGAGTACCGGCTCGCCCCCGAGCACCCGGACCCGGCCCCGGTCGAGGACGCCTACGCAGGGTTCCTGTGGACCGCAGCCCACAGCGCCGAGCTGGGCATCGACCCCGACCGGATCCTCGTCGCCGGCACCTCCGCGGGTGCGGGACTGGCGGCCGGCGTCTCCCTGCTCACCCGCGACCGCCAGGGCCCGGCGATCCTCGCCCAGCTGCTGATGAGCCCGATGCTCGACGATCGCAACCAGAGCGTCTCCAGCCACCAGTACTCCCGGACCGGCTCCTGGAGCCGGGAGAGCAACGAGACCGGATGGACTGCGCTGCTCGGCGAGCGCCGTGGCACCGACGAGGTCGGCATCTACGCCGCTCCCGCGCGCGCCACCGACCTGTCCAAGCTGCCCCCGGCCTTCATCGACGTCGGCTCCGCCGAGGTCTTCCGCGACGAGGACGTAGCCTTCGCGAGCCGGCTCTGGGCCTGCGGAGTCCAGGCCGAACTGCACGTATGGGCCGGCGGATTCCACATCTTCGACGGCGCCGTGCCCACTGCCGCCCTCTCCACCGCAGCCCTACGGGCCCGCACCGCCTGGGTCCGCCGCACCCTTACCGACTGACCGCACACGCGCGCCGGGCACAGGCCCGGACCGCCGGGCGAGGGTGCGAATGGTGGACAACTCCCGGACTGTGTACCGGCGAGTCGGCTGCTTCGCGCCCGCCCGCCCCTTCCGAACGTGCCCCGGCGCAGCCGGCCCCGTCCTCCCGGCCGCGCCTGGTCCACTTCACGCTCCGTCAACCACCGTCAGTTACTTGGCTAGCCACATAAAGCATGTTAGTTTTTAGGTGGCCAGCCACACAAGCTACTTGGAGCTCACGATGACCGATCACCTGTGGACCCCTGTCACCCTCGGGGCATGCGCCTGAACCACCGCCTGGCGATGGCCCCGATGACCCGGGACCGATCAACCCCCGAGGGCGTGCCGACGCAGATGAACGCCGAGTACTACGCTCAGCGCGCCTCGATGGCGCTGATCATCACGGAGGGCACCCAGCCCTCCGCCGATGGCCAGGGCTACCTGCTGACCCCGGGAATCCACACCGAGGAGCAGTTCGCCGGCTGGCGGAAGGTGACCGATGCCGTTCACGCGCAGGGCGGGAAGATCTTCGTCCAGCTCATGCACGTCGGACGAATCTCCCACCCCGACAACACCCCGCACGGCCGTCAGCCTGTCGCGCCGTCGGCCGTCACGCCCGACGGCGTCATGTTCACCATGTCGGGCCCCCAGGCGATGCCCGAACCGCGCCCCCTCACGGCGGACGAGGTCGCCGAGACCGTCCAGGACTACCGCAGGGCGGCGGCCGCAGCGATCGCCGCCGGTGCCGACGGCGTCGAGATCCACGGTGCCAACGGCTACCTGATCCACCAGTTCCTCTCCAGCAACGCCAACCAGCGCACCGACCAGTACGGCGGCAGCATCGACAACCGCATCCGCTTCGCCATCGAGGTCGCCGCCGCCGTCGCCGACGAGATCGGCTCCGAGCGCACCGGCTTCCGCATCTCGCCCGGAAACCCCTTCAACGACATCACCGAGGACGACACCGAAAGCCTGTACGGCGCGCTGGTCTCCGCGCTCGCCCCGCTCCACCTCGCCTACCTGCACCTCACCCACAACGGCGACGAGGAGCTGGCCGCCACGATCCGTCGCGACTGGCCCACCGCGCTGGTGTTCAACCGGCCCGGCGCCGACGCCGACGCCCGCGCCAAGGACATCGAGAACGGCCTCGCCGATATCGTCACGGTGGGCGCCATGGCTCTCGCCAACCCTGACCTCGTCGAGCGGCTGCGCACCGGCGCCATCCTGAACACCCCCGACCCGGCCACCTTCTACGGCGGCGGTGAGGGCGGATACACCGACTACCCGACGCTCCAGCCGAGCGCCGTCTGAGGAGAGAAGATGAGCTCCGCGTCCCCCGCCCCCGCCCAGCAGCCGCCTATGGTCGGCGAGGACCGCCTGAGCTTCGCGATCTTCTCGCTCGCCCGCGCCCACCGTGCCTACGCCGCCGGCCTCCTGCGCGACCTCGGCCTGCACCCCGGCCAGGAGCTGCTGCTGATGCAGCTTCTGGACCGGGACGGCCAGAGCCAGTCCGAACTTCTCAACAGCGTCGGCCTGGACCACTCCACCGTCTCCAAATCCCTGCGGCGCATGCAGGAGGCCGGCCTGCTCACCCGGGAGCCGGCAGAGCACGACCGGCGGGTCCAGCTCGTCCGGCTCACCGAGCAGGGCCGCGCCATGCGCGAGCCCCTGAGGAACATGTGGGCCACCCTCGAGGAGACCTCCACCAAGGACCTGGACGCGCAGGAGGTCGAGACGCTCGTCCGGCTCGCCCGCAAGGTCGAGAACTCGATGACCGAGCGCAGCCGCGCCCAGAACTCCGAAGGCTGACCGAGCGCCGCGCAACCCCGCCCGGCCCTGGAACCGTCGGCCGGCGGAAGTCCGGCCGTTCCTGAGAATCAAGAAGCACCAAGGAGACCATCCCATGAAGACCATCGTCTTCGACCGCTTCGGCGGCCCCGAGGTCCTGCACGAGAGCGAGACGAACACGCCCGAGCCCGGCGCCGGGCAGGTCCGCATCCGTGTCAAGGCCGCCGGCGTCAACCCACTCGACGGAAAGATCCGCTCCGGCGCCCTCGAAGCCGTCTTCCCCACCCCCCTGCCGGCCGTCCCCGGACTGGAGATCGCCGGCGTGGTGGACGCCCTGGGCGAAGGGGTGGACCTCGTGGCGGTCGGCGACCACGTACTGGGCTGGGCGGACACCGGCGGGTATGCCGAGTACGCCCTGGCCGGCACGGTCGCGCGCAAGCCCGGGGCACTCAGCTGGGAACAGGCGGCCACCCTGCCGGTGGCGGGCGAGGCGGCCGAGAGCGGGCTGCGCATGCTCGACATAGCGCAGGGCGAGACCGTGCTGATCCACGGCGCGGCGGGCGCCGTCGGCACTCTCGCCGTGCAGCTGGCTGCAGCGCGCGGTGCTCGCGTCATCGCCACCGCCGGGCGCGGCAACCAGGGCTACCTGGCTTCGCTCGGCGCTGTCCCCACCGTCTACGGGGACGGCCTCGTCGAGCGGGTCCGGGCCCTGGCCCCCGAAGGCATCGACGCCGTGTTCGACGTCGCGGGCAAGAGCGCGCTCCGGGATTCGATCGAACTGCGCGGCGGCACCGACCGCATCGTCACGATCGCCGACTTCACGGCCGGGCAGCTGGGGATCACCTTCGCCGCCGGCCCCCAGGAGCGCTCCGCCTCCCACCTCGCCGCCCTGGCCGAACAGGCCGCCAAGGGCGACCTCGTCACCACGGTCGCCGCCACCTATCCGCTGGCCGAGGCCGCCACCGCGCAGCAGATCAGCGACGCCGGCCACGTCCGCGGCAAGCTCGTCCTGACCGTCGCCTGAATTCGACGGACCACGCCGGCAACACACGGCGGCACCGTCGTGGCCGTCGAGTGCCGACGGGCTCGCGTCTCAAGCGGGACCCCGCCGACACGTATGCCCGGGGGTCATCGCGGACTTCCTCGCCCATGGAGCGCTGAGGTGGTTCGGCCTCCACGCCGTGCCCGGTCTGGCGGTGCCGGTCCAGATCGGCGGCGAAACCCAGTGCACCGGCCGGTTCCCTGACTCCGGTACCTCCGCAACAACCCGCGCCAAGCTCTCGCGGATCGCTCTCGACGACGAGTTGGCCCGGGCCATGGATGCCGCCGCTACGGGCCGATTCGCCGCACGGGGCCTCTTAGGATGACGCAGCGGCTGGTCTCTGTCGACCCGTGGCGGACAGCCTCCAGCGGGACGACTGGAGTCCGCCGTCCGACCGCATCACCATCCGTCCCGAACCGCACGACACCGGCCACGACGCCCCCCTGGTCGACGCCGCGGTTCCCGGGGCGCGACGATCGCCCTCGTGTCCTGGTCACCCCTGAGAACAATCGTCGACGATCACGAAGCCCTCGCCGCCCAGCGGGTGCGGCCGAGGTCGGAGCCGTGGGCAATTGCGCGGGCTTGATGCCGTGTTTCCACAGCAGGCGGCGGTACTTGTCGTAGTCGTAGCCCCGGTCGGCGAAGAGCCGCTTGGATCGGTTGCGCGTGGGCGAGCCGGCGCGAGCGCATCAGCCACGCCAATGTCCGCTCCACCAGCCACCTCATGGGCGCCCAAGCCAGGACCGGGACTTGGGCCCGATCCGGAGCCGGGGCCCAGGAGACCCAAAGCCCAAGAGACCCCAGGGTGCCCATGAGCCCCAGGCCTTGACGACCCGCGTCAGGCCTCGACCCGCCCGCGCTCCACAGCGATCGCGTGCAGCTTCTCCAGGCGCACGCGGGACTCCTCGTCGGCGGGCACGTACGTCACCACGCGCGGCCCGACCTCCGGGCTCAGCCACAGGTCGGTGTGGTCGACGGTGATCCGGCCGACGTGGGCGTTGCGGAACTCCTTGCGCTTGGTGCGCGCGCCCACCACCTCATGCCTGTCCCAGGCCTCGCTGAAGTCCGGGGACTCCGCCCGCAGCCGCTTGAGCAGCATCTTCCAGGCGGGCTCGGCGAGATGCCCGGCCATCGCGGCCCGGAAGCGGGCGGCCATCAGCCGCTGGGTCTCCTTCAGGTGCACGATCGAGGAGCGCCACTCCTCGTGGGTGTAGGAGAGGATCATGCAGTTGCGGTCCTCGGGCGCTACCGCGTCGAGGTCGCAGAGCAGCATCCCGTACGTGCGGTTGTACGCGAGGATGTCGTACCGGCTGTTCTGGACGCAGGCCGGGATCGGCTCCAGCTGTTCGAGGACGGCCTGCAGGGCCGGCGTGACCGACGGGCACTTCGACGCGGGCGACGGGTCCACGGCGCCGGCGAGTTGGAAGAGGTGTGTGCGCTCGCTGGGGTCGAGCAGCAGGGTGCGGGCGAGCGCGTCGAGCACCTGCACGGAGACCTGGATGTCCCGGGCCTGTTCGAGCCACGTGTACCAGGTGACGCCGACCGCGGCGAGCTGCGCGACCTCCTCGCGGCGCAGACCGGGGGTGCGCCGCCGGGGGCCGCGAGGCAGTCCGACCTGCTCCGGGGAGACATGCTCGCGGCGGTGGCGCAGGAAGGCGGCCAGCTCGTGCCGCCGGATCTCCGATTCCCGGCCGTCGTGCCGTGCAGCCGACGCCGTCCGCACCGTCTGTTCCTGCGTCATGGTCGTCATGCTCCCCAGCCTGCCGCACCGGGCAACCTGTTGCCAGGTACTTCTTCTACCAGGATAAGAAGACTCTGGTACCAGCCTGGGAGGGGGACAAGGCTGGTCGTCGTGACCGAAACAGGAACTCTCACGACCCCTGTCCGTTCGCCGTCGGCCCCACCCATGCTCGGCGGCCTCGGACTGTTCACCGTGCTGCTCGGTGCGGCACTGCCTCTCATCGACTTCTTCATCGTCAACGTAGCCCTGCCGACCATCGGCCGTGACCTGAACGCGAGCGAGGCCGTCCTCGAACTCGTCGTCGCCGGCTACGGAGTCGCGTACGCCGTCCTGCTCGTCCTGGGCGGACGCCTCGGCGATCTCTTCGGGCGGCGCCAGTTCTTCCTCGGCGGCATGGCGGCCTTCGGCGTGACCTCCCTGGCGTGCGGACTCGCGCCCACCGCCTGGACTCTGGTGGCGGCGCGCGTCGCGCAGGGCGCGGCGTCCGCGGCGATGCTGCCGCAGGTGCTCGCCACCATCCAGTCGGCGACCGCGGGCCCGCGCCGTGCCAAGGCCATGGGCCTGTACGGGGCCACGGCCGGCCTGTCCATGGTGGCCGGGCAGATCCTCGGCGGCATCCTGGTCGCGGCGGACATCGCCGGCACCGGCTGGCGTTCGGTGTTTCTCGTCAACGTGCCCGTCGTGATCCTCGGCCTGATCCTGGCCGCCCGTGCCGTGCCCGAGACGCGTTCGCAGCACCCGGAGCCGATCGACGCGCCGGGCACGGTACTGCTCGCCATCTCCCTGTTGACCCTCCTCGCCCCGCTGACGGAGGGCCGGGCGGCGGGCTGGCCGCTGTGGACCTGGGTGTCACTCGCTCTCTTCCCCGTCGCGGCGGCGGCGTTCTACTTCGTCGAACGCCGGGAGGACCGCAGCGGCCGTACGCCCCTGGTCCCCCCGAGCCTCTTCGCGCTGCTCTCCCTGCGCCGCGGCCTCGTGATGATCGTGCCGTTCTCGATCGGCTTCAGCGGTTTCATGTTCGTGATCGCGGTGGCGTTGCAGCGCGGTGCGGGCCTCGGTCCGGTGGCCGCGGGCCTGGCTCTCGCGCCCATGGCGGTCGTCTTCTTCGTCGTCTCCCTGTGCGGTCCCAGGCTGGTCGCCCGGTACGGCACCCGGGTCGTCACCGCCGGCGGGCTGATCCAGGCGGTGGGTGTGGCCCTTCTGGTGGTGACCGCCTGGCGGTCCTGGCCGCACCTCGGTGTGTGGGAGCTGTTGCCGGGCGCGGCGGTCGCGGGCGCGGGCCAGGCCCTCCAACTCCCGGTCATCTTCCGGATCATCCTCTCCGAGGTCCCGCCCGCCCGGGCCGGCGTCGGCAGCGGCGTCATGATCACCACCCAGCAGTCGGCCCTCGCCCTGGGCGTCGCCACCCTCGGCACCCTCTTCCTCTCCCTCGTACCGAGCCACGGCATGCAGGACGCCCTGGTGACCACGCTGTTGGTCCAGCTGGCGGGCGTGGCACTGACCACGGCGCTGAGTCTGCGACTGCCGCGGACCATCAGCTGAGCGCGGGGACCGTCCCAGGCCGGGCGGAGGGCAGCCTTCCGGGGGCACGCCCCTCACTCCGCGGACGCCTACGCGGGTGGGGCGACCAGCGTCTGCGACTGGTGCGCGCGGCGCAGCGCAGCCGCGACGAAGCCGTTCGTCTTCAGCTCCTCGACGAGGCCGTGGAGGAAACGGACGGTCTCCGGACGCCGGGTCGTGGTCGTGCCGACCGCCTGGCGGATCTGCATGAAGCGGTCCTCGATCAGGCGGAGTTCGGGGTGCGCGGCGACGAACTCGGTCATCGACCGGCGGATACCGGCGGCGGCCTCCAGGCCCTCGGCGCGGAACACCTCGACCCCCTCCTCCCCGCGCACGACGCGCGCGTGCCGCAGTGTGCGGGAGAGGAAGAGGTCGTAGGCGGAACCGCGCTTCACACCGATCCGTACGCCGGGACGGTCCACGTCCGCGACCGTGGTGAGGTCCGCGTCGCGGGGCACGGCGTACACGCCCTCGATCACGACGTACGGCGCCGTGAAGGCGACCTCGGCCTCGGGTGCGGGCTCCACGGCCAGGAAGCAGATGTCTGCACGCCTCTGTGCCATCGCCTCGTACGACTTGCGCGCGGCGTCGAAGCAGAGGAGCTCGACGGGCAGGTGCAGCCGTGCGCCGATCTCGTGCGCGAGATAGACGGTGATGCCGGACGGGGCGGCCGGGGTGCCCTGGGCGAGTACCGGATTGCCCAGGTTGATCGAGGCGCGCAGGGTGCCGTTCGGGGCGAGGTCCCTGGCGATGGCGGCAGTTCCGGTCCCGGGCGTCATGGAGCGGAGTGTAGGTCAGGGGCAAGAGGCGGGCGCGGGGCCGCGGACCGTTGACCGGTTACGCCCGGCTCCGCTCCCGTGCCGGATTCCGTGACGCTCCATGGCTCTCGTCACCCACTGGTACGCCGCCCCCTCACGAGCTTCACGGCCACCTGGCTCCCCGCTGACCACCAGGTCAACAGGACCATCGTCGCCGTCGAGGCCGCCGAGGGGCACCGGACCCCTGCATGGCCGCGACCGACCCCACACCGAACTCGCCGCCGAAGAACCCCCGTTGATCTTCGCCATGCTGCACACTCCTTGCTGCGCAAGCGGAGCGGTAACACCTGGAGGTGTCATGCTGCAGATCAACACGAGCAAGGTAAGCCGCTGGGACCAGCACGGCCGCGAGCACGTCGTACACGTCCAACGAGCGGGCGTGCAACGCACGATCAGATGCGACACCTGCGGCTGGCGCAAGGGCGCCCAGTTCCTGCCGTGGCTCAAGGCGGAGGAACACCTGGCGGAGGCGCATCAGGCGACGGTGGATCCGACGGAGTCATGAGGACAGCAGCCGGGCGGCGTCGCTGACGGGAGCCTGCGCCGCGACCACCTCGTCCGCACGCGCCCCCTTCATGACGGCCGCCCGCTCCTCATCGCGGGAACCCGCAAGGCGTCCCGATCGTCGAGTGCGCCAGCCATGGGCTTCCTCGCACCCATGCGGCCGGTACGGCCACGGCGGGCCGTGCGCGCCATGACGCGGGTCAGGCGCGCAGCCCCCGCAGAACCAGCTCCACGACCGCCTCGAACTCCGCGTCGATGCCCGGCTGTTCCCACTCACGGGCATAACACGGGTCGTGGAAGCGGCCCGTGGCGTCGAAGAGGGCGCGGGCCGTTACGGCGGGGGCGCCGGAGGCGAACGCACCGCGCTCGACGCCGTGCTCGATGATCGTGGTGAGCTGGCCCGTGAGGTCGGCGATGTGGCGCTCGACGACAGAGCTGTTCTCGCCGATCAACACCATGTACGTGGCGAAGAGCTGAGGGTCGTCGCCCGCCTTGTGACGCTTGGCGGCGAACAGGGCCGTGAACCAGTCGCGGAGGCGGGACTCGGGGTCGCGGTCCTCGGCGACGATGCCGGACAGCGCCTCGGACGTGCGGTCCAGCCAGCGCTCGGTGACAGCCTCCCGCAGCGCCGCCTTCGTACGGAAGTGACGGTAGACGCTGCCGTGGCTGACGCCGAGCGCGCGGGCCACGTCCACCACGGTGGCCTTGGCGGGCCCGTGGCGGCGCAGCACCTCCTCGGTCGCTTCGAGGATGCGCTCGGCGGTCAGTACGTCGGTGGTCGGTGCCATGACGAAGACCGTACCTGCCGGTACCGTCAGCGCTCCGTGCCCAGGTGCGACATCTGCGCCTGCGGGTAGCGGTCGCCTGCGGCGGCGCCGTCCGGTACGGCCGCCTCGATCGCGGCGAGGTCGTCCGCGTCGAGCGTGACGTCCAGGGCGCCCAGCGCCTCCGCCAGACGCTCCCGGGTCCGCGCCCCGACCAGTGGCACGATGTCCTCGCCCCGGGACAGCACCCAGGCGATCGCGATCTGCGCCACCGAGACGCCCTTCTGCTCGGCGACCTTCCGCAGCGCCTCGACGAGGCCGAGGTTGTGCCGCAGGTTGTCGCCCTGGAAGCGGGGGCTCATGGAACGGAAGTCGGTCGGAGCCAGCTGCCGGTCCGGCGTGAAGTGCCCGGAGATCAGACCGCGCGACAGCACTCCGTACGCGGTGATGCCGATGCCCAGCTCACGCGTGGTCGGCAGGACCTCGTCCTCGATGCCGCGCGAGATGAGCGAGTACTCGATCTGCAGGTCCGAGACGGTCGCGGTCGCGGCGGCCCGGCGGATGGTGTCCGCGCCGACCTCGCTCAGACCGATGTGCCGTACGTGCCCGGCCTCCACCAACTCCGCGATCGCCCCGACCGTCTCCTCGATCGGCACGTCGGGATCGGCCCGCGCGATCCGGTACACGTCGATGTGGTCCACGCCGAGACGCTGCAGCGAGTAGGCGGCGAAGTTCTTCACGGCGGCCGGACGACCGTCGTACCCGGACCAGCCGCCGTCCGGGTCGCGCAGTGCGCCGAACTTCACGCTGGTCAGCGCCTGCTCTCGGCGCGCCGCGGGGGCCGAACGCAGCGCCTCGCCGATCAGCATCTCGTTGTGACCCATGGCATAGAAGTCACCGGTGTCGAGCAGGGTCACGCCGGACTCCAGGGCGGCGTGGATCGTCGCGATGGACTCGGCGCGGTCGGCCTCGCCGTACAGCGCGGACATGCCCATGCAGCCGAGGCCGAGGGCGGAGACCCGGGGGCCGGTCGTTCCGAGCGGGCGGGTTTGCATGAGGACTCCTTGGGTGTCCGTGAGGGTGGTGCATTCACCATGACATGACAGATGACAGATTTCAATATCTGTCATCTGTCATTTGTCATTCGCCAGCCGGACGGGAAGTTGGTCCAGACCTATTGACGAGAGGTCTGGACCACGAGCACTGTCATGCCTACGACACCTCACCGCACCCCCACCGGGAGGCCTCGCATGATCCGTCGCAAGCTGCGCCTGCTCGCCATCGCGCTGACGGCAGCCGTCCTCGCCCCACTGTCGATCGCCACCGCCCCCACCGCATCCGCGGCCGACACCTGCGCCGTGAAGTCCCGCCCGGCAGGCAAAGTCCTTCAGGGCTACTGGGAGAACTGGGACGGCTCGTCCAACGGTGTGCACCCGCCCTTCGGATGGACGCCGATCACCGATTCCCGTATCGCCGCGCACGGTTACAACGTGATCAACGCGGCGTTCCCGGTCATCCGCTCCGACGGCACCGCGCTGTGGGAGGACGGGATGGACACGGGCGTGAAGGTGGCGACACCGGCCGAGATGTGCGCGGCCAAGGCGTCCGGCCGGACGATCCTGCTTTCCATCGGCGGGGCGGCGGCCGGGATCGACCTCAGTTCGTCCACCGTGGCCGACCGGTTCGTCGCGACGATCGTGCCCATTCTGAAGAAGTACAACTTCGACGGCATCGACATCGACATCGAGACGGGTCTGGTCGGCAGCGGCAACATCGGCCAACTCTCCACCTCGCAGGCCAACTTGATCCGCATCATCGACGGGGTGCTGGCCCGGATGCCGTCCAACTTCGGGCTGACCATGGCGCCGGAGACCGCGTACGTCACGGGCGGCAGCATCACGTACGGCTCGATATGGGGCGCGTATCTGCCGATCGTCAAGAAGTACGCGGACAACGGGCGCCTGTGGTGGCTGAACATGCAGTACTACAACGGCAGCATGTACGGCTGTTCCGGCGACTCCTACTCCGCGGGCACCGTCCAGGGCTTCACCGCGCAGACCGACTGCCTGAACAAGGGGCTGATCGTCCAGGGCACCACCGTCAAGGTGCCGTACGACAAGCAGGTCCCGGGGTTGCCCGCCCAGTCGGGCGCCGGAGGCGGCTACATGTCACCGAGCCTCGTCTCCCAGGCATGGCAGCACTACGGCAGCAGTCTCAAGGGCCTGATGACCTGGTCCATCAACTGGGACGGCTCGAAGAACTGGACGTTCGGCGACAACGTGAAGGCCCTCCAGGGCCGTTGAGACACGTCAACGACCCTGGACTAAAGTCAATGCCGCGTAGTTAAGCCGTGAGGTCGAGTGTCAACTGCGGTGTTTCTGCTGTTGGGAGTGTGGGGGCGAGCCACTGGGGGTGCAGTGTGTAGCGCCCTCGGCCGGACTTGTTGAGGAAGCCCTGGGGGACCCACTGACCCAGCTGCGCGCTGAGGCTGCGGACGTGGTCGATCTGGAGCGCGTCGGCGATCTCCCGGGGACTCCAGTCGCGGGCGGGGTCGGTTCGCAAGAGTCGGAGGACTGGTTCGCGGCGGCCCGGTGCGGTGTCCGGGGCGGTTGCAGGGTCGGCGGTGTGCGCGGTGGGCGGGATGACAGTGATGTCCAGGTGCGCGATGTTCCTGCTGGGCAGGGGACGGGGTTCGTTCGGGGTGACGCCGTAGCGTGACATCGGGCATTTCACCTTGCGGGCGCTGATCCTGGGGCGTCGCGGCGGCAGCAGGTTGTCCAGCACGGCCTGGGTGATGCCGCCGTTGTCGTGGGCGGGGCCTGTGATGGCGGTCGCGGTGATGATCTGGTCGGTCGCGCTGTGCAGGGCGGCGGTGAAGCAGGCCCGGTCGGGGTCGGTGCCAGGGCGGGTCTCGACGGCGTCGCACATGACCCGGCGAAGGACCTGGTAAACGGTGAGCAGGGCCCAGAGTTCCTGTTCCAGGCCGCAGTGGTCTGCGGACCGCAGGACGCGTCCGGTGAGCAGGGTGTGCCGCAGCGCCAGGAACGCCGATTCCACTTCCCAGCGTTCGTGGTAGAGGTGGGCGAGGCGGTCGGCGGGGTCGGTTCGGTGGTCGAGCAGCGTGGTCAGCAGCCGGTAGGTGTCGCCGATGCGGGTGCCGTCGGCGCAGGTGGCGGTGATGTCGACGTCGATGAAGCGGAAGGTCCGGCCGTTGATCCGGGTCAGGAAGGATCCGTCGGGCAGGACGGCCCAGACGGCGGGGCGGCGACGGGCGTTCATCCTCACCAGCAGCTGGGCGCCGGTGTCGGCGGCGCGGTTGAGGAAGTCGTCGCCGGTGAAGGCGCGGTCGGCCAGCAGCAGCATCGTGTCGTCCAGCAGAGGCAGCAGCTGGTCGGCGTAGTGAGGCTCACCGCGGTGGGTCGACCCGAACACGGCGCCGATCAAGGCACGCGTTCCGGTCTCGCACAGCGCCATCAGCCGCAGGTGCGGGTAGCCCTCGAAGGCTCCGCTCCGCCCGCGGCGGAGTTTCCCCAACAGTGCACGGATGCGGGGCTGGTCCGGGGCCAGCAAAGAACTGCAGCCGTCGAAGGCGACGGTGCGCCAGCGCCGATAGCACGTCCCCGGGGTCGTGGGCCGCGCCACTGGGCCGGCCACCACGTCGAACAGCGCCTTCAGCGGCGCCACTCCGATCCTGCGCCGCAGATCGCGCAGGGCCTTCTCCGACGGCCTGACCAGACGCAAGGCGCTGAGCCCGGACACGAGCCGGTCCCAGACGCGCTCATAGCCGAGACCTGGGAAGATCCCCAGGGCCAGGACGAAGTACACCCCCACACGCGAGGGCAGCAGGCGCAGGCGATGCTGCGTCGTTCGCGTCTGGGCGAGGACGTCATCGACGAGTTCGAACGGCAGATACTGCGTCAACTCACCAAGGTGACCAGGGGCAAAGACACCCCTCGCCACGGTGATGGTGCGCGTGAAGCTTGTGATGGCAGACTGCTGGGACAACGGGACCTCTTCGCTGAGCAGGAAGACCTTGGACGGCTTCCCTGCAGTAGCAGGGGTCCCGTTTCCCATGCTGTTCAGCGCGGCACCACGGCCGATGATCAAGTTGACGCACGACCTCGCGCCCTAACTACGCGGCATTGGGACTAAAGTCCCGGGCTTGCACAGCGGGCGCCACTGGCTGTGGTGCTGCGCTTGCGTCCGGTCCCGCCCTCGAATGTCGGGGGTGGGTCTGGGGCGGTTGACTGCGCCCCGCGTCGCCACAACTCTTCCGCACGCCGGCGGATGTTGCGGGAGCCGTTCCGGTCCGCGTGATCAACGAATCCGCAGTTCCGGCACGCGAACCAGGCCTGGGAGACCCGGTTCGCCCTGTCGAGGTGGCCGCATTCGGCGCAGGTGCGGGAGGTGTACGCCGGATCGACGTACACCACCGGCACCCCGGCTTTGCGGGCCTTGTACGCGATGAACGCCCCCAGCTGGGCGAAGGCCCAGCTGGAGTGGGTGGCCCGTTGGGGCTTGCGAAGCCGTACCCGTTCACGGATGCCCGTCAGCTCTTCCAGGGCGATCCCGCGACCGGTGCGTTCTGCCTCGGCCACCACATGTTTCGCGATCTTGTGGTTGATGTCTCTGGCCCGCCACGCCTCCTTGCGCCGCCGCTTCTTCAGCCGACGTTTGGCGGACGGGGTGTTCTTGCGCTGCAGTTTGGAGCGCAGGATGCGTTCGCGCAGCCGTCCCCGGTTCAGGGCGCGCCCGGCCATGATCTGACCGTCACTCGTGGTGGCGATGTTCACGATCCCCAGGTCAATGCCGACAAACCCGTCCGGATCGGCATTCTGCTCGGCCTCGGGAACCTCGCAGGTGGCCTGCAGGAACCACATGCCGTCCCGGTAGTGCAGGTCGGACTCGCCCTTGCGGTACAGGGCCAGGCGGGCCAGCTGCTCCGGAGAGGCGGCCGCGTCGCCACCACACGATGCGATTCCTCCCAGGCGTAAACGCCTGGGGCTCCTCGCAAGAGACTCGCTGAACCACAACCTGGTACAGGCCGCGCGCGAGCAGACCGACCAGTTGCAGCGAGAGGTCGCCGGGACCGGCTGCGGCGTGAGGTGCAGCCGGTCGGGCAGGTCGGTGTCTCACTCCTCGTAGAAGGGTCCGGGTGGACACGCCGGCCGACGGCGGGTCCCCCGGCGCTCGAGCGGTGGAGGAAGAGGCGTCGTCCTTCGATGTCGTGGAAGATCCCGTCGGGGGCCATGGATGCGGTGTCCATGAACTGATGCTCCAACCCTGACGCAGGGGCAGGGGCGAGCGGCGACGAGGAGAAAGCCGGTCGACACGTCAGCGTGAGAGCCGGGCGACACGTCAGCGTAAGAGCCGGGCGGCACGTCAACGTGAAAGGACCGGCGGCACGTCAACGTGAAAAGTCCGGTGACACGTCGGCGTGCAAGCCGGCAGCACGTCGGCGCAAGAGCTCGGCACGCCGCTGGACTGATCAAGCCACGGGCCGCGCTCGTCCCGGGAATACCGTGTCGCCATGGTGCGCGGCGGTGGTTCCCAGGCCGATCGAGCGGACAGGCCCGCGGCTTCGCACCGGCCCCTGGCCCCGCTTCTCGCGGTCTGCGCGGGCTACTTCATGGTCATCCTGGACGTGACCGTCATCAATGTCGCCGTTCCGGTGGTGGGACGGGAACTCTCGGCCTCGCTCACCGGGATCCAGTGGATCACGGACGGCTACACCCTGGTCTTCGCCGGTCTGCTGCTCACCGGCGGCGCCCTGGGGGACCGGCTGGGCAACCGCCGGATCTTCTGCACCGGGGTGGTGGTGTTCACCGTCGCTTCGGCCGGCTGCGGACTGGCCCGGAGCACCGGAACCCTGGTCGCGGGCCGCCTGCTGGAAGGACTCGGCGCGGCGCTGATCGTGCCCGGCTCCCTCGCCCTCCTCCAACAGGCCTATCCCTCACCCGCCGAGCGTTCCCGGGCCTTCGGCCTCTGGGGCTCCATGGCAGGCATCGCCGCCTCCGCCGGCCCTCTCCTGGGCGGCCTCCTGGTCACCACCGTGGGCTGGCGCTGGGTGTTCTTCATCAATCTGCCCGTCGGATGCGTCTGTCTGTGGCTGACGCTGCGCCACGTGCCCGCTTCGGCCCGGCGCGGGGACCGCCCGGTGGACTGGCCTGCCCAGTGCGCGCTCGTCGCGACGGTGGCCCTGTTGACCGCCGTGCTCAACGAGGCCGGACGGCGTGGCTGGACGGACCCGCTGATCCTCGCCGGGGCCGGCCTGTGCCTGCTGGCAGCCGCCGCGTTCGTGCTGCGCGAGCATCTGGCCCGTGCCCCCGTGCTGCCCCTGACGCTGCTGCGTTCCCGCCCGATGGGCGGGGGAGCGGCCATCGGCCTGCTGTTCAACTTCGCCTTCTACGGCATGATCTTCACCGCCAGCGTGTACTTCCAGCACCATCGCGGTCTGAGCGCGCTACGCACCGGGATCGCCCTCTTCCCGGCGGTGGTCATGACCACCTTCGCCTCCGTCCTGTCCGGGCGACTGGCAGGCCGCACCGGACACCGCCCGCTCGTGGTCACGGGCATGCTCCTGGGAGCGGCGAGTCTGGCCGGCTGGGCCACCGCCGGCCCGAACCCGGAGTACCTGCTGCTGGTGGCGCCGATGATGGCGGCGGGCTTCGGCACGTCCTTCGCCCTCACCGGAGCAACCGCCACCGTGATGTCGGCCGCCCCGGACAAGTACTCCGGCACCGCCTCTGCCCTGTTCAACACCACCCGCCAGATCGGCAGCGCCGCAGGCGTCGCGCTGGGAGGTTCACTGCTGGCCGGCCCCGCCGGCTTCACCACTGGGCTGCGGACCAGCATGGCCATCGGCGCGGCCGCGTACCTGACGGCTGCCTCTCTCGCGCTCTTCTGCATCCCGCGGAAGGCACCTCGCCACGTCACCGGCTGAACAGTCGCGGGCCCGAGCAGGTACGCCGAGGAGAGGGCCATACGGCGCCGAGGCAGCACGAAGCCCCTGGTTCCTGTGGAGGGAACCAGGGGCTTCCGCACGCGAAGTCGCGCGAACAGCCGGGCCGGCAGTCGGGTCAGCAGCCGATCAGACGCGCGGCCAGGTAGCCCTCGATCTGGTCCAGCGACACGCGCTCCTGCTTCATCGAGTCGCGCTCGCGCACCGTGACGGCGTTGTCATCGAGCGTGTCGAAGTCGACCGTGACGCAGAACGGCGTACCGATCTCGTCCTGGCGGCGGTAGCGGCGGCCGATGGCGCCGGCGTCGTCGAACTCGATGTTCCAGTGCTGGCGCAGGGCGGTGGCCAGGCCCTTGGCCTTGGGCGACAGCTCGGGGTTGCGGGAGAGCGGCAGGACGGCGACCTTGACGGGCGACAGGCGCGGGTCGAGGCGCAGCACCGTGCGCTTCTCCATCTTGCCCTTGGCGTTGGGGGCCTCGTCCTCGACGTAGGCGTCCAGGAGGAACGCCAGCATCGCGCGGCCGACACCGGCGGCGGGCTCGATGACGTACGGAGTCCAGCGCTCGCCGGCCTCCTGGTCGAAGTAGGAGAGGTCCTGGCCGGAGGCCTTGGAGTGCGCGGAGAGGTCGTAGTCCGTGCGGTTGGCGACGCCCTCCAGCTCACCCCACTCGTTGCCGCCGAAGCTGAAGCGGTACTCGATGTCGGCGGTGCGCTTGGAGTAGTGCGAGAGCTTCTCGGCCGGGTGCTCGTACCAGCGCATGTTCTCCTCGCGCAGGCCGAGGCCGGTGTACCAGTTCCAGCGCTCCTGCATCCAGTACTCCTGCCACTTCTCGTCCTCGCCCGGCTTGACGAAGAACTCCATCTCCATCTGCTCGAACTCGCGGGTGCGGAAGATGAAGTTGCCGGGCGTGATCTCGTTGCGGAAGGACTTGCCCATCTGGGCGATACCGAACGGCGGCTTGCGGCGCGAGGTGGTCTGCACCTGGGAGAAGTTGGTGAAGATGCCCTGCGCGGTCTCGGGGCGCAGGTAGGCGATGGAGCCGCTGTCCTGCGTGGGGCCGAGGTGGGTGGAGAGCAGGCCCGAGAACTGCTTGGGCTCGGTGAACTGACCCTTGTTGCCACAGTTGGGGCAGTTGATGTCCGCGAGGCCGCTCTCCGGGGCGCGGCCGTGCTTCGCCTCGTAGGCCTCCTCCAGGTGGTCGGCGCGGTAGCGCTTGTGGCAGGAGGTGCACTCGGTGAGCGGGTCGGTGAAGGTGGCGACGTGACCCGACGCGACCCAGACCTCGGTGGCCAGGATCACCGACGAGTCGATACCGACGACGTCCTCACGGGAGGTGACCATGTAACGCCACCACTGGCGCTTGATGTTCTCCTTGAGTTCGACGCCGAGCGGGCCGTAGTCCCAGGCGGCCTTCTGACCCCCGTAGATCTCACTACACGGGAAAACGAAGCCACGGCGCTTGCTCAGGCTGACGATGGTGTCGATCTTGTCGGCGGCCACGGTGCTCTCTTCATTACGAACGGACGGCAGCGAATGCTTCAGGTTACCGGCGGGGCCCACCCCCGTATCAAATCGGTTGGGCGCTGTGCCCGGAGTGCGGGCTTACCGACTGCTTACCCGACTGCTTACCCAAGGGCTTGTTGACAATCGTTTCCAGATTTGTTGAAAATGAGTGTCATGAACGTACGACGACGCCTCATATCCGGGTCTGCGGTCGCGGCGGCCACCGCCCTCGGCCTCGGCACCCTCTCCGCCTGCTCGGGTTCCGCCGCGGCGGACGGCAAGAGCGGCGGCAAGCTCGACGTCGTGGCGTCGTTCTACCCCATGCAGTACCTCGCCGAACAGATCGGCGGGACGCATGTGAAGGTCACGAACCTGACCCAGCCCGGCCAGGAGCCGCACGACCTGGAGATCAGCGCCCGGCAGACCGCGCAGCTCCAGGAGGCGGACGCCGTCCTCTATCTCAAGAATCTGCAGCCGGCCGTGGACGACGCCGTGGCGCAGTCCGAGGTCAAGACCAAGATCGACGCCGCGTCGCTGACCACGCTGGAGAAGCACGGCAACGAGGTCGGCGGGCACGCGGCCGCCCACGACGACACCGAGGGCGAGGAGAGCGGCGACACCGACCCGCACATCTGGCTCGACCCGGTACGGTACGCCGAGGTCGCCCAGGGTGTCGGCAAGGCCCTGGAGAAGGAAGACCCGGACCACGCGGCCGACTACCGGAAGAACACCGAAGCGCTGGTCAAGAAGCTGGACGCCCTCAACACCCAGTACAAGGACGGCCTGGCGAACACCAAGACCAAGGTCTTCATCACCACACACGCTGCCTTCGGCTACCTCGCCGAGCGCTACGGCCTCACCGAGGAGGCCATCAACGGCCTGGACCCTGAGTCGGAGCCCAGCGCGAACCGGGTGAAGGACCTTGAGAAGATGGCGAAGGCCGACGGCGTCTCCACGGTCTTCTACGAGACGCTCGTCAGCGACAAGACCGCCAAGACCATCGCCCAGGACGCGGGCCTGGGGACCGACGTCCTCGACCCGATCGAGGGCATCACCGACAAGTCCAAGGGCAGCGACTACCTGCAGGTCATGGAGTCGAACCTGAAGGCTCTGCAGACGGCTCTCGGCGCCAAGTGATCACCGTGGAGGACTCCGTGAGCGAGCCCGTCATATCCCTGCGCGGCGTGACCGCCGAGCTGGGCTCGCGCCCGGTCCTGCGTGGCATCGACCTCGGCGTGCACCGCGGTGAGGTCGTCGCGCTGCTCGGCGCCAACGGCTCCGGCAAGTCGACCGCCGTACGCAGTGTCATCGGCCAAGTCGCCATCAGCGGCGGGGAGATCGAGATCTTCGGCACCCCGCGGCGCCGCTTCCGGGACTGGCACCGCGTGGGGTACGTGCCGCAGCGCACGACCGCCGCCGGTGGCGTGCCCGCCACGGTGACCGAGATCGTCTCCTCCGGGCGGCTGTCCCGTGCCCGCTTCGGCATGCTGCGCAAGGCCGACCACGAGGCCGTACGACGTGCCCTGGAGCTCGTCGGGATGGCGGACCGCGCCAAGGACTCGGTGAACGCGCTGTCGGGCGGCCAGCACCAGCGCGTGCTGATCGCCCGTGCACTCGCCTCCGAACCCGAGTTGCTGATCATGGACGAGCCGATGGCGGGCGTCGACCTGGCCAGCCAGGAGGTGCTGGCGGCGACCCTGCGTGAGCAGGTCGCCCAGGGCACCTCCGTGCTGCTCGTCCTGCACGAGCTGGGCCCCCTGGAGCCGCTGATCGACCGCGCGGTCGTGCTGCGCGACGGCTGCGTCCTGCACGACGGCCCGCCCCCGCAGGCGGTCGGCCAGCACGCGCTGCCCGGCCACGACCACGTACACCCGCACGCGGCTCACGATGCCGAACCGACCCGGACGGGACTGCTGAGCTGATGGACATCCTCGACTACGCCTTCATGCAGCGGGCCCTGCTCGCCGCCGTCCTCGTGGGCGTCACCGCGCCCGCCGTCGGCATCTACCTCGTGCAGCGCCGCCAGGCCCTCATGGGCGACGGAATCGGCCACGTCGCGATGACAGGCGTCGGCCTCGGCTTCCTGCTCTCCACCAATCCCGTGTGGATGGCGACGGCCGTCTCGGTCCTCGGCGCCGTCCTCATGGAGCTGATCCGCTGGTACGGCAAGACGCGCGGCGACATCGCCCTGGCCATGCTCTTCTACGGCGGTATGGCGGGCGGCGTGATGTTCATCAACCTCGCGCCGGGCGGTTCGAACGCCAACCTGACCTCGTACCTCTTCGGCTCGCTGTCCACCGTCTCCGAGTCCGACGTGACGGCGATCTGTCTGCTGGCCGCCTTCGTCGTCCTCGTCACCCTGGGCCTGCGCCGACAGCTGTTCGCGGTCAGCCAGGACGAGGAGTTCGCCCGGGTGACGGGGCTGCCGGTGCGCGCCCTGAACCTGCTCACCGCCGTCACGGCGGCGGTCACGGTGACGGTCGCGATGCGGGTCGTCGGCCTGCTGCTGGTGAGCGCGCTGATGGTGGTCCCGGTGGCCGCGGCGCAGCAGCTCAGCCGCAGCTTCGCAGCCACCTTCGCGATCGCGGTGGCCATCGGCGTGAGCGTGACCATCGGCGGCACCGTGACGTCGTACTACCAGGACGTGCCGCCCGGCGCGACGATCGTGCTGCTGACGATTGGCGCGTTCATTGCGCTGACGGCGCTGGCGACCCCGCTGGCCCGGCGCCGGGCCCGGGCGCTCGCCGCCGCGCAGGCCGCCGGGGACCCGGCAGAGTGCGCGATTCCCGCCACGCGCGGCCAGGAGACGAAGGTCGGCGTCTGACTACGCACAGTCCGGACTGGCACAATGGCCGGGCAAGGGCAGACGTGAGGAGGCAACGGTGACAACCGCTGGATCGCCCGTACGGGGCCGTTCCACCCGGCAGCGTGCCGCCGTGGCGGCGGCGCTCGACGAGGTGGACGAGTTCCGCAGTGCGCAGGAGCTCCACGACATGCTCAAGCACAAGGGCGACTCGGTCGGGCTCACCACCGTGTACCGCACGCTGCAGTCCCTCGCCGACGCCGGCGAGGTCGATGTGCTGCGCACCTCCGACGGCGAGTCCGTCTACCGCCGCTGCTCCACCGGCGAGCACCACCACCACCTCGTCTGCCGCGTCTGCGGCAAGGCCGTCGAGGTCGAGGGCCCGGCCGTCGAGAAGTGGGCGGAGGCCATCGCGTCGGAGCACGGGTACGTGAACGTCGCGCACACGGTGGAGATCTTCGGCACGTGCGCGGAGTGCGCCGCCGTGAAGGGCTGACGCGACCGCCACAGCCGTGGCCGCCGCCTTCGCCGTCATGGCTGTGGGCATGTATTCCGCCGCCCCCGCCCTCGTAGCTGTGGGCATGCGTGCCGCTCGGTTCGGCACGGGTGGGCACAGCGGCACCTCGTTCGCGCCGAGTTGCGCACCCGGCCCCGAGTCCAGCCCCGTTGCCGGGAACGTTGGTGGCTGTGCCCCCGTCCCGCGGGGCGGGACGGGGGCACAGCGGTAGCCGCCGGTACCGGCGGCGGTTGCGGTGGCGCCGACGTCAATTGCCTTCGGGCCGGCCCTTCATGGCCTCCTCCATCGCCAGCAGCTGTTCGTTCGGAACGGCTCCGCCGAAGCGCCGGTCGCGCGAGGCGAACTCGACGCACGCCCGCCACAGGTCGCGGCGGTCGAAGTCCGGCCACAGCACGTTCTGGAAGACCATCTCGGCGTAGGCGCTCTGCCAGAGCAGGTAGTTGGAGGTGCGCTGCTCGCCGCTCGGCCGCAGGAACAGGTCCACGTCCGGCATGTCGGGGTAGTAGAGGTACTTCGCGAAGGTCTTCTCGTTGACCTTCGACGGGTCGAGCCGCCCCGCCTTCACGTCCTCCGCCAGGGCCAGCGCGGCGTCGGCGATCTCGGCGCGACCGCCGTAGTTCATGCAGAAGTACAGCGTCAGCCGGTCGTTGTCCTTGGTCTGCTCCTGAGCGACCTGGAGCTCCTTGGCCACCGACTTCCACAGCTTGGGCATCCGGCCCACCCAGCGGACCCGGATGCCGAGTTCGTCGAGCTGGTCGCGGGTCTTGCGGATGAAGTCGCGGTTGAAGTTCATCAGGAAGCGCACCTCGTCGGGCGAGCGCTTCCAGTTCTCGGTGGAGAAGGCGTACAGCGAGATGGCGCCGACCCCCATCTCGATCGCGCCCTGCAGCACGTCGAGGACGCGCTCGGCGCCCACCTTGTGCCCCTCGGTACGCGGCAGCCCGCGGTCCTTGGCCCAGCGTCCGTTGCCGTCCATGACGATCGCCACATGGTTGGGCACCAGCTCACCGGGGAGCTTCGGCGCGCGGGCACCGGACGGGTGCGGTTCCGGCTTCCTGTACTCGCGGCGCTGGCGTCCCAGGATCCCGCGTACGACCATGTGCTTCTCGTCTCCCCTACTTGCTTGCCCTTGTGGCGCTTGCTTCGGTGCTTACTTCTCTACGTAACGCAGGGAGCGCAGTCCGCGCTCCAGATGCCAGTGCAGATAGGCCGACACCAGCCCGCTGCCCTCCCTGACATACCGCGACTCGCACGCGTCCGCGGTCTCCCAGTCTCCCGTCAGCAGCGCGCCGAGCAGTTCGAGGGCCTGCGGCGAGGGTACGACGCTGCCGGGCACCCGGCAGTCGACGCAGACGGAACCTCCCGCCGCGACCGAGAAGAACCGGTTCGGTCCGGGCATCCCGCACTTCGCGCAGGCGCTGAAACTGGGCGCGTAGCCGTTCACGGCGAGGGAGCGGAGCAGGAAGGCGTCGAGGACGAGGTGCGGTTCGTGCTCGCCGCGGGCGAGCGTGCGGAGCCCGCCGACCAGCAGCAGATACTGCTGCACGGCGGGCTCCCCCTCGTGATCGGTGAACCGCTCGGCGGTCTCCAGCATGGCCGTCCCGGCGGTGTACCGCGCGTAGTCGGTGACGATCCCGCCACCGTACGGAGCGATCGTCTCGCTCTGCGTGCACAGCGGCAGTCCGCGCCCGACCAGCTCGCTCCCTCGCGCGAAGAACTGCACGTCCACGTGCGAGAAGGGTTCGAGCCGCGCCCCGAACTTCGACTTGGTGCGCCGGACGCCGCGCGCTACGGCGCGTACGCGACCGTGACCGCGGGTGAGCAGCGTGATGATCCGGTCCGCCTCACCCAGCTTCTGGGTGCGCAGCACGATGCCGTCGTCGCGGAACAGACTCATGGGCCCATTCTCGCGTACGGGGTCAGCGTGCGTGGTCGGGGTGGCTGATCGCCTCCCACGGCGCCATGTTCCAGGGGCTCGCCCGGTTCGCCGGGTCCAGAAGGGACTTCAGATGCGCGTCGGACACGGCCTGCGGAGCGGGGAAGTTCGCGTCCGGCGTGCCCCGCAGGTTGTCCCGCCAGACCATCCGGCCCAGCAGATAGTGCTCGGCGTACTCGTTCCAGGAGGCGTACGACCGCACCACCGCCGGCACGATGTTCTTGAGCGCGGTCCATGCCTCGGCCTCGCTCAGCATCCCGCAGGCGAAGCCCCTGCGGGAGATGTCCACATACAGCCCGGCGTCCCAGGCCAGTGGTTCGACGCCGAGCCGCAGCCGCGCCCGGGTGCGGTAACCGGTCCGCGCGAGGCCGTCGAGCCGGCCGACCAGAGCATCACGCGAGGTGATTTCCCACTGTTCGGCCAGCCACCGCCGGGCCTTCTCGTCGTCGATGCGGGTGAACGGGTACAGGGTCGTCCGTGACGCGTCCCGGTCCCGGTTCACCGGCGCACTGAGCGACACCATCCACAGCTGGTGCGTGGTGAGGGGAACGGGATACTTGCTCGCAGCCTTCGGCTTGCGACGGTTCCATATCGCCATGGCGCCGCACCCTATGCCACGCCGTTCCTCAGGGGATCAGGGCACTTCCCCCTTCGGGCCTCTTCAAGGGACCTCCCCCCGACTGCGTGCATTGGCGTACGCGGTCGCCGCACTGAGTCGTTCCGCCGCGGTGGCTCGCCGGACGGCGTCCGGTTCGCAGTCCCACTCCTTGCCGCCGCCGTACGGTCTCAGCTGTACATACGGTCCCTCGTGCCCCATGACCATCCCCACCTTCCCTGTGTGCGTGTCCACGGCGTAGGAGCCGATCGGTGGCAGCTTCACCGCAGGGCCGCCGCGAGCCGGGCGGCGACCTCCACGGAACAGTCGCTCCATTCGACCGGCGGACAAGGTGTCTCGCGCGCCAAAGCCGCCGGGTCGATCCGCAGTGACGGCAACGTAATTCCTGCGTCGGCGAGCGCCGCCCACAATTCCTTCACTGTTTCCTCCGCCTCTTCGACGCACTGCGCCGAGTGTCGTCCCCCGAGTGGTGCGTGTTCTTCCTTCACCGTGCTCCCCTGTCTCCTTGAGTTTCACGCTTTGCGTCTCCATCGTGACGCTCCGCATCTACACTCGGCAGGAGTCTGCCCTCTACAAGTGCGGCGCCGCGTACGGGGGTTGGCCTGTGGCCAACGATTCGCGGCAGGCGGCCTGGGAGTTGATCGGGGCAAAACTGAAGCGACGCCGCGAGGAAGCCGGTTTCCCTCAGGTGGAGTGCGGGCGCGCCTATTTCTCTCCGGGGGCTGCATCGGCCAGTACGAACAAGCCATTCGGAAACCGCCGTTGGGGGTGGCACAGCGGATCGACGCACTCCTGTAAACCGATGGTTTTTTCGAGCGCACACGGCGAAGGCTGATTGATGACATGCGGATACGCGGATTATTTCGCGGAGGCCGTCTCACTGTCGCCGGAGGCGTCCGTCGCCCTGATCGAATCGGCGGCAGAGGATTTCGGACGATGCGCGAGTACAACCTGAGCAACACCCTTTGACGCAAGAGCAGTTACAGCGATGGCGAGGGCGGCAGCCGCATCGAGGTTGCGTACGACTTCGTGGGTGTCGCGCCCGGTGGTGGACCGACGGGACGTGTGACTCTCCGTGGCCTCAGCAGCGGCTGTGGCCTGTCGTTCGGCTCACGCCTGGGCCGCGGGGCTCGGCACGCACCTCTGCGGCGTTGTCGTCAGTCACCGGCGAACGCGTCCATGAGGGTGTCGATGCGCAGGCGCAGGTCGGCGGAGGTGGCGCCGGTGACGGCGACGGACACCTCGTTGCCGCCGGGCGCGTGGGCGAGGCGAATGTCCAGGGAGTGGAAGGTGGCGTCCAGCGGGTGGCTGTACCAGGCGTCCGGGTCCGCGTCGTCGGTCGCCTCGAGGCCGAGGGAGACGGCTTCCCAGTCGGTCTCCTCGAACCACTCGCCGTTGTAGCGGGCCAGGAGTTCCAGGAAGGAGCGGAGGCGGGGCCGCCGGACCGAGCCGCTCATCCGGTCGGACTCGGTTTCCAGGGCGGACACTTCAGCCTCCGGGGCTTCCTTGGAGGCGGTCATGCGCAGGCCGGCGCTCACCGCGTGGTGGTCCCTGGTGGTGACGTACAGGCCGGCCCAGAGGTCGAGGCGGCGGCATGCGCTGACGGGGTCGTAGGCGGCCGTCGGCAGTTGCGGGACGCGTTTGCGGCCGGTGGTGTCGAGGCGGTAGGGGACGTCGAACGCCCCTTTCCAGCGGGCGAGTCCGGGAGCGAAGCGCTTCTCGGCCTCGTCCGCCGCGATCCCGAGATACCCGGCGATCTCCTCCCAGGAGCTGCCGCGCTCGCGCTCGTAGACGACGGCCCACGCGAGCGTCCATTCGGCGGACTCGACGAGTTGCGCCGCCTCGCTGGCTCTGCCGCCCGGACCGCAGTACGTGTCGTGTCGCGTGACGACCAGCTCACGGGCGGAGCCGGCGACGCCCCTCGCGGCCTCGCTGAGCACGAGTCGGGCCAGCGCCTCTCGGGTGTAGGCCCGGCGGTCGTCGTCGTACGGGGTCGTCTCGGAGCGCGTCACGCGGCTCAGGGTTCCATGGGCCCGCGCACCCGTCCCACCGATTTTCTGTCGGCGGCCTTCGCGTTTTCCGTCGGCGCCCTTCGCGGCTTCCGTCGGCGGCCTTCGCGTCCGCGCCGCTCATCCCTCTGCCGTGAAGCGGCGTACGTACCTTCGCTGCCACGGCGTCTCCACCGCGTGGCGGTCGTAGTGGCGGCGTACGAAGGTCACCGCCTCCTCGGGCGGGACTCCGTCGAGGACCGCGAGGCAGGCCAGCGCGGTGCCGGTGCGGCCGCGGCCGCCGGCGCAGGCGATCTCGACGCGGTGGGTGGGGGCTCGCTTCCACGCCTCGGCGAGTACCGTGCGGGCCTCGCCCCGGTCGGCGGGCAGCCGGAAGTCCGGCCAGCGCAGCCAGTGGGTTTCCCATGGGACTTCGGGGGGTTGCTTGCCCAGCAGATACACGGCGTACGTCGGTGCCGGGACGTCTTCCGGGAGCGGCCTGCGCAGGGCGCGGCCCCGCACCAGCCGCCCGGAGGGCAGACGCAGCACGCCGGCATCGTGCGGGTCCCATCTCTCAGCCATGGTTTTGCGCCCCTTCCGCCCCTACCCGTCCCGTCCCTGGGGACTGCGCCCCCAGACCCCCGCCAAAAGACTGCGCAGTTCAGCTCACCCCGCGTGACTCCTGTGCCGCCCGTGCCTCGATTCCCCGGAAATGGTCCGCCATCGCCCGCTGTGCGCCTTCGACGTCGCGGGCGCGCAGTGCGGTGACGATGTCGCGGTGGCGGCGGACGGTCACCTCGGGTGCCGGATCGTCGGTCCAGCCGCGGGCGCGGGCGACGCGGCGGAACACCGTCCAGAAGGCGCTGAGGAGCTGCGGCACGAAGGTGTTGCCGAGGGACGCGTACAGCAGCTCGTGGAACTCGCGGTCGAGTTCGGGGAAGGGACGCCCCGCGCGGCCCGCCGCCTCCATCTGGGACACGACGGATTCGAGGCGGTCGAGCTCCGCCTCGGAGAGCGTCGCCGCGACGCGGCGGATCAGCCCCTCTTCCAGGACCTCGCGGACCTGCAGTATCTCCGTCAACGCCCCCGTCTCGTCGTCCGGCTGGGCGAGCGTGCGGAAGGTGAGACCGTCGACGAGCGGGGTCAGGGAGGCCTGGCCGACATAGGTGCCGTAGCCGTGTCTGATCTCGACTATGTCCAGCGCCTGCAGGGCCTTGAGCGCCTCGCGGACGGAGTTCCGGCTCACGCCGAGGTCGGTCATCAGCTCGGTCTCGGTGGGCAGCGGCGCCCCGGCCGGGAGCTTGCGGTCGAGGATCAACTGCATGACCTCGCGCTGGATCTGGCTGCTCACCCGGCGCTCCGGCCGGCGCGGGTACCCGGTCTCCTCAGACATGCGCCGCATCGTACGCTCGCTGGACATCGGACGTCCCACCTCCGGGCTGATTAAACGTCAACTGCCGCCAACTAGCCTGTCTCACACCGCCATTGGTCGCACCTGTGGAAGATACGCCATTCGTGTGCGATCCCTTGACCCCCTCCACGCCCCCTCTTATGGTCACGCTGCCCCCTATGACGTAGGACGTCGTATCTCCTACTCACTGGATCACTTCACTGGACCACTCCTTGCTGGAGGAACCGTGCGCGACGTGACCCACACTCCGGCGCTGCACCGCCGGTCGTTCCTGAAGTACACCGGCGCCCTCGGAGCGGCCGCCGCCCTCTCCTCGTCGCTGGCGGCCTGCTCGTCCGGGCCGGAGTCCACGAACGACACCGGAGGCGGAGGCGGCGGCAAGAACGCCACGCTGACGGCAGTCATCGGCTACGGGAACGACGGCAGCTGGGATCCGACACAGACCGCGTCCGCCTTCTGCATGGCCGCCAACAACCACATCTACGAGGGCCTGCTCGACACGGACCCGATCTCCCGTGAGCCGTACGCCGCGCTCGCCACCGAGGTGCCGTCCGATCTCAGCGGCACGTCCTGGAAGTTCACGCTGCGGGCTGGCGCCAAGTTCCACGACGGGAAGCCGGTCACCGCCGACGACGTGGTGTTCGTCTTCGACCGGATACTCGACCCGAAGACGCCGACCCTCGCCAAGGGCTTCTTCGCCAGCTGGCTGAAGGAGGTCAAGAAGATCGACGCCCAGAACGTCGAGCTGGTCCTCAAGTTCCCCTTCCCCGAAGGCATTTCGCGGCTGACCCTGGCCAAGATCATGCCGAAGCACATCTTCTCCCAGCCGGGGGCCTGGGACGACGCGATCAAGGGCAAGGCGGTCGGTTCGGGGCCCTACCGGCAGACCGCGCATCACCCGAAGTCGAACACCACCTTCGAGGCGTTCGCCGACTACAACGGGCCGCGCAAGCCCGCGTTCAAGAAGATGAACTGGCTGACCATAGTGGATGCCGCGCCCCGGGTCGCGAAGATCTCCGGTGCCAGCGCCGGCGCACAGATCGCCGACAACATCCCGTACGCCAACATCGAGCAGCTCAAGAAGGGCGGCATGACCGTCCAGGGCGGCGCGGGCATGAACAACCTCTTCCTCATGTTCAACACCCAGCACAAGCCCTTCGACGACGTACGCGTCCGGCAGGCGCTGCACTACGCCATCGACACCGGCAAGATGGTCGAGGTAGCCCTCAAGGGGCACGGAAAGCCGTCGAGTTCCTTCCTCAACGAGGGCAACCCGAGCTACCGCCCCGCGAAGACCGTCTACTCGTACGACCCCGAGAAGGCGAAGAAGCTCCTGAAGGAGGCCGGGGTCAAGGGGCTGAAGATCGAGATCCTGTCGGTGAACGTCAGCTGGATCGTCGACTGCCTGCCGACCATCAAGGCGTCCTGGGACGCGATCGGTGTCGAGACCACCCTGTCCCCGCAGGAGACGACCGCCGTCTTCACCAAGATGGACCAGAAGCAGGACTACCAGGTCGTCGCGGCCGCCTCGAACCCCAATCAGTTCGGGCTGGATGCCGACCTGATCATGCACTACAACTACGGGCCCGAGAACCTCTGGATGGGCTACGCCCGCTGGGCCGGCAACTCAGTGGCGAAGAAGCTCTTCAAGGACATGGACCAGGCGACGCAGGAGCCGGACGCCGACAAGAAGAAGGCGATGATCCAGGACTACATCGACATCGTCGCCGAAGAGGCCGTGCTCTACCCGGTCGTGCACAACGAGCTGATGACGGCGTGGGACCCGAAGAAGCTCACGGGGATAAGGGCGCAGCCGTACCCGGGCATCAACCTGTTGCAAGCCAAGTGGGTCTAGGCGACAAAGGAGTTCGTACGTGGTCGCCATCGCCAGGATCCTGCTGCGCCGCGTCGCGCTGCTCGTACCGCTGATGCTCGGGATCGTCCTGTTCGTGTTCCTCGTGATGCGGTTCTCCGACGTCGATCCGGCGTCGGCGTTCTTCCAGGGCGCCAATCCGACCCCGCAGCAGCTGCACGACTTCCGGGAGCAGAACGGACTCCTCGACCCGCTGCCGGTGCGCTACTTCCACTTCGTCGGGGACCTGCTCCACGGCGACATGGGCACCAGCGCGCTGACCCGGGGGTCGGTCCTCGACCAGGTCACCACCGCGCTGCCGCTCACGCTCCAGCTCACCTTCCTGGGGCTCGGCATCGCGGTGGTGCTCTCGCTGCTCGGCGGGGTCACCGCCGCGATCTACCGCGACCGGCTGCCGGATCAGATCATCCGGGTCGTCTCGCTCACGGGGGTCGCGGCGCCGGGCTTCTGGCTGGCGCTGCTGATGATCCAGTATCTGGCCGTCGACCAGGGGTGGTTCCCGACCGGCGGCTACATCAACCCCGCCGACTCACTGAGCGGCTGGCTGAAGACCATGGCCCTGCCCGCGCTCGCACTTTCCCTGCCGGTCGCCGCGCAGCTCACCCGGATCGTGCGGACCTCCGTGGTGGAGGAGCTGGACAAGGACTACGTACGGACGGCGATCGGGAGCGGTCTGCCGCCGCGGGTGGTGGTCGGGCGGAACGTGCTGCGCAACGCCCTGATCAACCCGCTCACCGTGCTGGGCCTGCGCGTGGGCTATCTGCTCGGCGGCGCGGTCGTCATCGAGACGATCTTCTCGCTGCCGGGCATGGGCAAGCTGATGATCGACGCGGTGAAGAACGGCGACCCGGCGGTCGTGCAGGGCGTCGTGCTGACCACGGCCACCGGATTCGTGGTCGTGAACCTCGTCATCGACATCCTGTATCTGCTGGTCAACCCACGCCTGAGGGAGGCCACCCGATGACGCTGCCCGGGGGTGCGACCTGATGTCACTACAGAGGGATGCGACCTGATGTTCACGCGCAAGAGCCTCACCGAGGCCCTCTCCCGGCCCGGCATCCGGTTGCGTGGCCGGCGCCGGCTGCCACTGCTGTCGAAGGTCGCCGTCTGCTTCCTGGCCGTGGTCGTGCTGGTGGCACTCTTGGCCCCGCTGCTCTCCCCGCACGACCCGCTCGACCAGCAGGCGCCCGTGGACGGCACCGGACACCCCTCCGCCGACCACTGGATGGGGCAGGACAGCCTCGGCCGGGACATCCTCAGCCGGCTGATGTACGGCGCCCGCTGGTCCCTCGCGATCGGCCTGGGCGCGACCGCACTCGCCCTTGTCGTGGGAGCGCTCCTCGGCGCGATCGCGGCGACGTCCCGCAAGGCCGTCGACGAGACGCTGATGCGCTGCCTGGACGTGGTGATGGCGTTCCCAGGCATCGCGCTGGCCGCGGTCCTGGTGGCCGTTTTCGGCGGTGGCATCACGGTGCTGATCTGCGCGATCGCCTTCCTGTTCACACCGCCGGTCGCCCGGGTCGTACGGGCCAACGTCCTCGACCAGTACGGCGAGGACTACGTGACCGCCGAGCACGTGATCGGCGCCCGCACCCCGCACATCGTCCTCAAGCACGTGGCCGTCAACTGCGCCGCCCCCGTGCTGGTGTTCTGCACCGTGCAGGTCGCGGAGGCCATCGTCTTCGAGGCGTCGCTGTCGTTCATCGGCGCGGGCGTACGGCCCCCGGACCCGTCCTGGGGCAGCGTCATCGCGGACGGCAAGAACATGGTGCTGACCGGCGGCTGGTGGGCCACGGTCTTCCCCGGCCTGCTGATGCTGATCACCGTACTGTCGCTGAACATTCTCTCCGAGGGTGTCTCGGACGCCTGGGCGGCACCCGCGGCCAGGGACGTGTCCGCGCCCGCGGCGGAAGACCGGCTGGAGGCCCCCGAGCCGGGCAGCGGCACGGTCATGGAACTGCCGGGCCTCGCCGAGACGGCTGCGCGCCTGCGCTCACGGGCCCGCCCGCTGCCCTCCGGTCAGCCCGTCCTCGCCGTCGAGAACCTGGCCATCGGCTTCGCCGCCCGCCACAAAGGCGTGGACATCGTCGACGGCATCAGCTTCGAGGTGCAGCCGGGCGAAGTCCTCGGTCTGGTCGGCGAGTCCGGCTGCGGCAAGTCGCTGACTGCGCTCACGGTGATGGGCCTGGAGCCGAAGGGGGCCCGGGTCCGGGGCCATGTCCGGTTCAACCAGCGGCAGTTGATCGGCGAGCCGATGCGCGTACGACGCCGGCTGCTGGGCCACGAGATGGCGATGATCTACCAGGACGCGCTGTCGTCCCTGAACCCGGCGATGACGATCAGGACGCAGCTGAAACAGGTCGTACGCAGAGGTGGCAAACGCTCCCCGGCCGAGCTGCTGGAGTTGGTCGGCCTGGATCCCGACCGCACCCTGCGCAGCTACCCCCACGAGCTCTCGGGCGGCCAGCGCCAGCGCGTCCTGATCGCGATGGCCCTGTCCCGCAGCCCCAGGCTGATCGTCGCCGACGAACCGACCACGGCCCTCGATGTGACCGTGCAGGCGCAGGTCATAGAGCTGCTGCTGCGGCTGCGCGCGGAGCTGGACTTCGCGCTCATCCTCGTCTCGCACGACCTGGCGCTCGTCTCGGCGGTCACGGACCGGGTGGTCGTCATGTACGGCGGCCAGATCGTCGAGACCGGGGTGACCGCCGACCTGGTGGAGGCCCCGGCCCACCACTACACACGCGGGCTGCTGGGCAGCGTGCTCTCGCTGGAGTCGGCGGCCGAGCGCATGACCCAGATCAAGGGTGTCGTGCCCTCGCCGGCCGACTTCCCGGCCGGCTGCCGCTTCGCCGACCGCTGCCCGATGGCGAGCGAGGTGTGCCGTACGACGGTGCCGGACCTGGTGGGGACACGGTCGCACACGGCGGCCTGCCACCACCCGGCCGCCGACCTGGGGACCCTGGCGAGGGAGAGCCGGGGCGCCGTCGCGCTGACCGATCCCAACGGAAGCGAGGGGGCCGTCACGTGACCGCGCGGACAGGAGAAGGCCCAGGCCCGCAAGCGACCGCACCGACCGCAAAAGGCCAAGGCCCGCAAGCGACCGCGCCGACCGGGAAAGCCGAGGCCCTCAAGTGACCGCACTGGTAGCGCTGTCCGACACCCACGTCGTCCACAAGGCCCGAACCGGCGGCCTGTTCGCCCGCGACCGGGTGTACGCCCTCACCGGCGCCGACCTCGCCATCGCGCCCGGCGAGACGGTCGGCGTCGTCGGCGAGTCCGGCTGCGGCAAGTCGACGCTCGCGAAGGTACTGGTGGGGGTGCAGCGGCCGACGTCCGGCACGGTGACCTTCCGCGGCCAGGACGTCTGGTCCATGAAACCCGCGGACCGGCGCACGGCCATCGGCAGCAGCATCGGCATGATCTTCCAGGACCCGTCGACGGCGCTGAACCGGCGGCTGACGATCCACCAGATCCTGCGGGACCCGCTGGACGTGCACCGGCGCGGCACGACCGCCGAACGTGCTGACCGGGTACGGGAGTTGATGGCACTGGTCGGCCTGCCCCGCGCCCTCGCGGACGCCCTGCCCGGCCAGCTCTCCGGCGGCCAGCGCCAACGCGTGGCGATCGCCCGGGCCCTGGCGCTGGACCCCGACCTGGTGGTGGCCGACGAGCCGACGAGCGCGCTGGACGTGTCGGTCCGCGCCCAGATCCTGAACCTCCTCCTGGACCTGAAGGAGCGCCTCGGCCTGGCCCTGGTGTTCGTCTCGCACGACATCCAGACGGTCCGGCGGATGAGCGACCGGGTGATCACGATGTACCTCGGCCGGATCGTCGAGGAGTCACCGGCCGACGAGGTCACCGACCGCTCCCGCCACCCCTACACACGAGCCCTCTTCTCGGCGACCCCGGGCCTGCTCGACCCCATCGACCCGATCCCCCTGGTGGGCCCAGTCCCGTCGGCGACCCGTCCGCCGAGCGGCTGCCCGTTCCGCACGCGCTGCTGGAAGGCGGACGACGCGTGCGCGTCATCGATGCCGGACTTCGCGGCCGCGTCGACCCACGATCACCGCTACCGGTGCCACCATCCTGTGGAGGAGGGCCAGTCCACGCGCGCGCTGGTCGCGCAGGCCGAGTCCGCCGCCCCGGCCACCGCCATGGCCGACGTCCCGTTCCAGCAGCACATCAGGGAGCCTTCATGACCATTCCCACCCCGTTGACCGGTGTCGTACCGCCCGTCTGCACTCCCCTGACACCGGAACGCGAGGTGGACGTCCCCTCGCTCATCAGGCTCGTGGACCATCTGGTGGACGGCGGGGTGGACGGTCTGTTCGTGCTCGGCTCGACGTCGGAGGCGGCGTATCTGACGGACACGCAACGCAGGTTGGTCGTGGAGACCGTGACCGGTCATGTCGCCGGCCGGCTCCCCGTACTGGCGGGTGCGATCGACATGACGACGCCGCGCGTCCTGGACCACGTCCGGGACGTGACGGCGGCGGGCGCGGACGCCGTGGTCGTCACGGCCCCCTTCTACACCCGCACCCACCCGGCGGAGATCGCCCGCCACTACCGCGTGATCGCCACCCGATCGCCCGTCCCGGTCTTCGCCTACGACCTCCCCGTCTCCGTCCACACCAAGCTGAGCGCTGACCTGGTCCTGGAGCTGGCCGCGGACGGTGTCCTCGCCGGTCTCAAGGACTCCAGCGGCGACCTCGGCGCCTTCCGCACCGTCGTGACCGGTGCCCGCTCCCGCCCCGACATCAGCGGTTTCACGCTTCTCACCGGTTCCGAGGTCGTCGTCGACTCCGCGCTGGCGCTCGGGGCGGACGGGGCGGTGCCCGGGCTCGGGAACGTCGACCCGGTCGGATACGTGCGTCTGTTCCGCCTCTGCCGCGACGGTGACTGGGAGCGGGCCCGGGCCGAGCAGGAACGGTTGTGCGCGCTGTTCCGGATGGTGGACGTGGGGGATTCCGCCCGGATGGGCGGTAGCTCGTCGGCCCTGGGGGCGTTCAAGGCCGCGCTGTATCTGCGAGGGGTCATCGACTGCCCGATTACGGCGGAGCCGCAGGTTCCGTTGTCGGAGGGGGAGGTCGAGCTGGTGGGGAAGTATCTGGCGGGCGCGGGGCTGCTGTAAGGGCTGGTTTTCGCCCCCTCCGCCCCTACCCGTCCCGTACCTGGGGGCTGCGCCCCCAGACCCCCCTAAAAGATTGCGCAGTTCCCCGCGCCCCTTTTAGGGGCGCGGGGAACTGCGCGA